>CAZKEL010000016.1:1816-44275 GCA_964551815.1 uncultured bacterium | reverse complement strand
TTGGGTAATGGTGGTGGTACTGGATTTGCACTGGAGTTTGATGGTGTGGATGATTATGTTGACTTTGGTAATCCTTCGGGATGGATGTTTAATGATTTTAGTATAGCATGTTGGTTTAAAACAGCAGCTCAAACACCCGGACCTGGTAGTAATTATCAAGGTTTAATAACAAAGGATTGTAATGGTTGTGGACAAGATTTTTCATTTATAATTGGCCTCACAGACAATGGTGATATATCATTTAATGGCGAGGGGATAGGTTATGTGAATAGTTCATCATTAAATGATGGTGTTTGGCATTATGTTGTTGGCACGCGAAATGGAACAACTGGACATATGGAATTATTTGTAGATGGAATCATAGTTGACACCAATAATGGACCCCCTGGTACTATTACAAATTCTAATAATTTCCATTTTGGAAAATATTATCCTTCAAATCCTAATTGGTATGAGGGAACTTTAAATATAGTTTCAATTTGGAGTGCAGTCCTCACTCAAGAAGAAATTCTAATTAATATGTATGCTGAACTCACGGGCGATGAAGAAGGGCTTGTTGGGTATTGGAACTTCAACGAAGGTGAAGGAAACATATTGCACGATTTATCGGGTAATGGTAACGATGGCACGATTTACGGTGCAACTTGGGTAGAAAGTCCATTTTCACAAAGCGTAGATTGGCTCACCCTATCCGAAACCACGCTCACAATTTTACCCGGTGAGTCTGCAAATGTAGATGTAACCGCAAACGGTGCAGGTTTAGAATACGGTGATTATGAAGCCACAATACAACTGACCAGCAACGACCCTAATAATCCAGTTGTTGAAGTGCCAATTACAATGAGCGTGCAATACCCAATAGCAGAAGTGCTTGGAGAAAACATTGAGTTTGGAGAAATAGGGTTTAATTCAATTGAGAATTACGAATTAGGAATTACGAATGTAGGGAATGATGATTTAGAGGTTTACTCGGTTCTGGGTGCTGGGAACTTGGCACTGGGTATTCAACCCGATACACTTACCGTATCTCCAAGTGATACAGGATATGTGAGTGTTACTCTAACTTCAACTTTAGAAGAAATGAGTATTACAGATACCTTGTTAATTACCACAAACGAGAATCCAATTTCTAATTTCCAAATTCCAATATCAGCAACGGTTGTTCCAAATGTTCGACCTATTATCACAGCCATTACAGATGTGCCAAATGACCAGGGTGGACGGGTATATATTACATTTTCTGCTTCATTCTATGATACAGATACACTTAGAAATACTGAAAGTTACCAAATAGAACGTCTGGATGAAAGTTGGGTTGGGGTTGCCACCCAAAACGCCTATGGTAGCTCAACATATACCGTAGAAGCATCTACCTTATATGATTTAAGTGATACATATGAAGAGCCAACGGAATTTAGAATAATTGCCAATATGGATGAGGGGAATTTTGTAAGTCTTGATGATGAAAATGGGATTGGTTTTTCAATTGACAACATCCACCCCACACCCCCTGAACTCACATCAAGTGAGCATGAGGATATGGATGTCACTTTCCACTGGCAGTATGAACTGGAAGAAGATTACCGAGAGCATGAAGTAAGTGGGCTTTATGTCAATGCTTCTACCACCAATAATCAGCATACATTCACTCTGGATGACCATGATGAACATAATGTTCAATCAGAAGATATTCATGGCAATTTATCTGGAAGCTTACAATCTATATTCAGTATGGATTTACATGAGGGAGCTAACCTTAAAAGCTTTAATGTACTGCCAGAAGACAATTCTATTGAAAATGTAATGGCAAGTATTGAGGGCAATGCAACGGGAGTAATAGGGCAGGGTGTAGCAGCTAATTATATGGATGGTATTGGCTGGATGGGGAGTTTATCTGCAATTCATCCTAAATCCGGCTACTGGATCATTGTGTCTGAAGCGGATGTATTATTATTAATCGGCGTACCTACTTCCAGAGATTTAGCATATACCTTAGATGAAGGAGCAAACTTAATCTCTTACCCCTTCCGCTATCAAACTGACTTGGAAGCAGCCATACCACAAGATGCCCAGGCTTTAATTACTGGCATCATCGGTGAAGGGGTAGCCGCTAATAATATGGATGGTACATGGATGGGTAGTTTAAATAATATCGAGGGCAGTAAAGGCTACTGGTTTATAACAACAGGTGACTTATCGCTTACATTTAACGGCTGTGATTCTTATGAATGCGCAATCTTATTTAGAAAAACTCCTCAAATGGATAAGTCACTTGCCAATTTACCCTACAAGCAGTCTACCAGACAGGCATTCTATTTTATTGAACGTATTGATATTAAGCCATCAATTACTACATCTGACTGGGTAGTTGCCAAGAAGGGTGAAACTATTCTTGGAGCAAGAAAATGGAATGGTGCCTTCACAGATATACCAGTCATGGGCATGGATGAAAGAAACCCAGATTATGCTGCAGATGGTGATGTGATTGACTTTTATGTAGTTCGCTCCAACGGTAAAGAATTGCAGTTAGAATCCCCTGAAAATACCTGGACTGACCTAGGGATGTTTATGGTTGAAAGTCTCTCAGAAATGCAGGTGATTCCTAATGAATATGCATTGCTGCCAGCCTACCCCAATCCGTTTAATCCGGTGACTACCATCAGTTTTGGCTTGCCGGAAGAATCAAATGTGAGCTTAGTAGTATATGACTTACAAGGCAGGATTGTTGAAACCTTGCTGAAAAGTCAGACAAAAGCCGGGTATCATCATGTTACCTGGGATGCTCAGGATGAAGCTAGTGGGGTGTATTTTGTGAAATTAACCGCAGGTACATTCACCACCCAACAGAAGGTGTTGTTGGTTAAGTAGGAACTCACCCCTGTATCCCCTCTCTTTGCAAGGCCTGCCCCTGCCAGCCCCTCCTGTTGTTGGGGGGCAGGCTGGCGCCACTTTGGTTTTTGGATAGCAGGCGGGGACGGGTGCCAACGGCGGGGTGAGTTTATCAAGCGCCAACTTTTATTAACTAATTTAACTTAACTTTCGTGTTAATTCGTGTCATTCGTGGTTTAATTTTCACCTACCATCAAATCCGATGCAATCTCATCTGCCAATGAAAAGTAGGCAGGCATCAAATAAACCGACCCGTTTTCTCTGATTAAAAATTCCTCCCATTTCTGCAGAGGTGAATTTTGTCCATTTATTAGACAATTCACAGGAATACCTAATTTGGTCCGCAGTCCATTCATAATTATTTCATTTTTGATTTGAATGTCTGTCAGGACTTCAAGGTTCTCAATGGGTAGTGTGTTATTTGAAAGGGACCCGATGTAATTTTCTAACGATGATTCATTCCAATATCTTTTCTCACCATCAAAACCATGAGCGGAGGGACCAAATGCCAGATTGGGTTCCCGCTGCCAATAATGCAGGTTATGAAGGCATTCCCTCCCGGGTTGGGCAAAGTGGGAAACTTCATAATGGGTAAAACCAGACTCCCTAATCAACTGACTGCCTTTAATAAACATGAGTTGGCTGTTTTCAGAGGCGGGCATCTGAATTTCCCCGGATTGCACCAAATTAAAATAGGGAGTGCCTTTTTCAATTGTGAGAGAATAAAGGGTAATATGTTCTGGTTTCAATTCTACTATATTTTCCAAATCACTGAGCCACATTTCCGTTGTCTGTCCGGGAATATTAAACATCATATCCACATTGATATTGTCAAAGCCGGCTTGACGGGCATGGTGAAACAGTGAAACACCATCATCCTGATGGTGCCTTCGGGTGAGCAAGGTCAATAACGCCGGTTGCAGACTTTGAAATCCTAAGGAAAGGCGGTTGATTCCCATTTTCCGGTACATTTCCAAATCTTTATAGCTATTTTCACCGGGATTAAGCTCCAGGGTGATTTCATTTAATTTAGAAAGATCAAAATAATTTCGAAGTTTTTCTATCATAAATAATAAATCTTCAATCTTCAATGTCCCAGGACTTCCACCTCCAAAATAGAGTGTGTCGAAAATCCATTCTTTATCAAATATTTTAGCTGTTAATGCAATTTCCCGGCAAAGCAAATCCACAAATTGCCCTGCGTTTTCCTCCTGCTTTTCTAAGGTAAAGTAATCACAATAATTACAGATGGAATTACAAAAAGGGATATGGGTATAAATTCCCGCAGATACCATAGCTTTATTGAAGTTTAGTTTTTACCAGAAGGATTCCTTCAATGATCATCCAGAGAATAAGGGCTGTCATGATCAAAGTTATTCCCAATAACAGGGAGTTTCCCTGCGCTGCAAAGGATTGTGATTTTACTACTAATGCGGTAACTGTTATTATCATGATAAATACCATGGGAATCAGGAGAGGCAGAATTGGCTTTTTCCGCTGCCAGAAATAGAGAGTCAGCACCATGAGAGTGAGGGCTGCCAGCATTTGGTTACTGGCACCGAAAATGGGCCAAAGTACCCAGGCGGTCTGTTTCATATTTCCGGTGATAGGGTCAGGAACGGACCACAAGGTTAAAATGACTGCGGGAATGATGGCTGCAATGGTAGCAATATAACGATTTGTGAGGGGTTGTATTCCCGTTGCGGTTCCAATTTCAGTAATAATAAAACGCTGGATGCGGGTAGCAGTGTCCAAAGTAGTTGCAGCAAAGGAGATTACCAATACTGCCATGAGGGTCTTAGCCAGGGTGTGGGGCAGGCCCAACGTTTCTAATAAAGCTCCACCCCCTAAAACAAAGGCAGTGGCTTTATTGGCAGTGGCATGTGCCCAGGATTCATAATACACATTCCAGTTCAAGTTTTCAACAGCTCCCATTGAGGGTAAGCTGCAATGTGAGACTAAAGCTATACCTGCAACGGCTGCAATGGTAGAGGCTACTGCTAAAGTCCCTTCCCCTAACATGGCTCCATACCCGATAAGACGGGCATCCTTTAATTTATTTACCTGTTTTGAAGTAGTACCGGAAGAAACTAAGCCGTGAAATCCGCTAATGGCTCCGCAGGCAATAGTGACAAAGAGCATTGGGAAAATGGGGGGCGCTCCGGTATCAGACACTTCCCGGATAGCTGGAGCATCAATTGCCGGCTGTGCCAGAAATATTCCTAAAAAAATCAGTCCTAATCCCACCAGCAACTGGTGGCTGTTTATGAAATCTCTGGGTTGGAGAAGTAACCATACCGGCAAAAGGCTGGCAATAGCTGAATAAGTGAACAGGAAAAGAATCCAGATGGTGTGTACATTTTCCGGCAGGACTCCAAATGATTCTAATGAAAAAGGCGTTGTGGTTCCGATCCAGACAAAGAGGTAGAGAATGCCCAAAGCAATCAGAGAGGGAAGCAGTGCATCCACACCTTTTTTATAAATGAGAAAACCAATCAAAATAGCAATAATGATCTCAATATTAACAGGTAGAACGGCAGAGGGGACTGCCTGAAACAGGCCTGCGATTGCCATGGCAAAAACTGCCAGCACCAGCCAGGTGAGGAGCATGACAAAGATGAGAAACATAAGCCGAACTCTTGGATTGATCACTGAGGAAGTGATATCTGCAATGGAACGACCCTTTTCTTTCAGGCTTACTACCAAAGCTCCAAAATCATGGACTGCCCCCATGAAAACAGTACCTAAAACCACCCATAAAATAGCCGGCAGCCAGCCCCAATAGGCAGCAATACAGGGTCCGATAATAGGTGCTGCCCCGGCTATGGAAGTGAAATGATGTCCGATTAATATATGGCGACTGGTAGGAACAAAATCCACTCCGTCTTCAAATTCATGAGCAGGAGTAGTAAGGTCTTCATCCCGTCCATAGATTTTATCAGAGATAAAGCGGCTGTAGAATCGGTATCCTAAATAAAAGGCCAGCAGGGCAAAGATGGCAAGGTGTGCAGAATTCATGATACAATTTGTTTATTGAGCTTACCAAAATCTAACCACAGATATACACAGATGAACACAGATTTAAAATATTAAACAGAGCTAATGGGGATGGTTATAAAATTAACAATTGGTTAGAAAAATTTTGAATATCAAACACCAAATCTAAAAAATTGAATAGAGAATAGTGATTAGTGAATTGGAGAATTTCATGAATGAGCACCGAAACAACGAATTAGGTGATTCAACTTACAGCTAAAAGCTAACGGCTAATAGCCAAACGCAAGGTGTTATCTAAGAATCATATTCACAATTAATACAATATCCAGAATGTTGATGCTGCCATCTGCATTCAGATCGGCACAGATGTCAAATTGGTCAGATAAAATGAGGTTGACTACATTCACAACATCCAAAATATTGATGGAGCCGTCATTATTCACATCACCTGTGATACCACATTCAGATGAAGCATATTCAAAAGTGCCTAAATCAGGGGCAATACCGGAAAAGTCAAAGATGTCCTGTACACTATCACCGTTTGTATCATCCGTTCCGGCATCAATACAGGGGGAACCCGGTTGAAGGGTAAAGTCACCGGACGAAGGCGCAGTGAAGAGCGGATTTGAATTGATATTGCCAGTCCCCTGCCATTCATCTTCTGCATTGGAATAAGTCATATTCACATTTAATTGATCATTGTTAGGCAAAGGTGAAAATTCTGTTTCTCCATTATCCCAAAAAATGCTGTTCACCGCAGTAATTTGAGCAGAGTTAATCATCCCTACTCCCAATAAACCGGAATTTTTTGCAATAGTGGAGTTGGTAATATTCAGATTAATGTCATTGATGGCCAGCCCTAACGGCTCACCTAAAGAAAAGGCAGAACCGTAATCTCCAATATTTCCGGCCAGAAGGACTCTGTCGAATTGGATATTGCCGGATAATGCACCAAATCCTCCGCCAATATTAGCAGTATTGTTCAGAATTTGGGAATCAGTAATATCCAGTTGAAGTACTTCTCCATCGAAGGAGAATCCACAGAGGATGCCTCCGCCTCCATTGAGGTAATATTGATTGGTACCCACCATATTTTCGCTGATGAACACCTCATTCAGGGTGGGGTGCCCGCCGTTCACTGCAATACCTCCGCCGCCAAGGGCATCTCCATCGGGAATGGTATTGTTCTTGATCTGCACAGATTGCACCATGGCATGGGAGTTCACCAGTCCCAATCCAGCACCAACATTACGGGCAGTATTCTCCGTGATGATCAGGTCTTTCAAAAGGGGAGAGGCATTCACCACAGAAATACCACCACCACGCAATACTTGTGTAATCAGACTGTCAAAGGCTTCCGAGTCTGCAGCCAGACTGATGAAATCCTCAAAGGAGACTCCTCTGCCATAGCCACCGGTTATAGTGAATCCTTTAACAACAGCCCCCTCATTTGCAACATTTTCAATAGTGATGGTGGAGGCAGAATTTTCGGCACTTATGATATAATCTTCAATACTACCACTGCTTTCATATTGGGATTGCAGAGTTATTGCTTTCCCCTGAAAATTTATGTTCTCATGATAGGTTCCGGCACCTACTTCTACAATATCACCCTCTGAAGCATAATTGATTGCGGACTGAATGGAAGTATATTCAATGGGTACCTGAAAAATATTATCACTGTAGGCACAACTGCCATCATCAAAGACTGCGGACTCGTCATAGTTTTCCGCATTCACATCCGTACAACCGGAACAGGTACTGTTATCGTTTTCAGGGTCATCATCACAAATTCCGCAGGCATCCACAATTGATTGACCAAAACAGACGCCTGCACAGTCCATATAAGCGTTATTCCCGAAACAAACTCCACATTCATCCAAATCCATATTATTCCCATTACAGACTCCGCAATCATCACAAAGGGCAGTTCCATCCATATTACCAAAGCAGTCCAGATTAAACTCGTTTTCATTAACGGTGAGCCAATGCTCTGAGTTGAACCCGTTAAGATTAATTGGGGAAAAATTTAAAGGGATTTGTACTGGGAAATGCTCATCATCTAAATAGAAAAAGCGGGATATTCCCAAAATGTACATATTGTAGCCATAACTACCACCTGATTTAAACCCAATTTGAGAAATGGAAGCAGGATCAAACCCGGTGGGGAGCTCAATGCTGCTGCGTTCAATTCCGCCATTGTAGTTAAAGCCATATTCCGGTTCGTGGTGATGATGGACATATTCATTGCAATTCCCTAAAAAATTCACTGCTATTTCAAGTGTGGTATTTGCCCCAGATACGACACCTTCCCATTCAAGGTAGAGGTAATTGCGGACATCTGAAATTTCAGTAGTCAGCGGGTCAGGTGGACTCTCATAGCGTTCCTCCCGTAGCAGTTCCTCAGCCATAATGCGGTAGGTCCAGGGGTTTTCATCCATGAGGATTTCCCGGGTGTGGTTATCATCTGCAGTGAATATAGGGGAGAGGAAAAATTTATAGTCTGAAGTGCCCACATCAGTGAAATTACAGTTTAAGGTAGCATTCTTTAAAATGGGGTGCCGTCCGATTTTATTGCCCTGAAAAACAGTGGTAGTATGGCTGGCACCCTGAAATACTTCACTGATAATAGTACTATTTGCATCTAAAAGGACTTCATAGACCCATTCAATATCGGTGGTTCTGCCGTAACTATACATGAGTTCAGCAAGGCCGATACCCACCCGGCTGTCTTCATTGGAGAAGATGATGGAGTAGGTTATGCGTTTATTGCTGCCCTCCATTTTCAGGTCATGCCACATAATGAGAGGGATGTCCGTATGGGTGCTTTCATTCCAGGCAAGCAGATCTCTGCCGTAGAGAAGGGGGGAGTGGCGGAAGACATCTTCATCCGTGTCCAAAGTACCAATGTTAATGAGTTCAATGGACTCAATCTGCACCAAATCCGCCAATTGACTGGATTTATCATCATCAAAATGAAATTGAATGGTATGCTCACCGGCTGCAATGGGTCCTAAACTGGTATAATAATTATGGAGAGTGTCCCCTGCATAAAGAACAATATCCTGGTTATAGTCCAGCCATTCATCATTCAGCTGCACTTTCAAGGCAGCGGACTCATTTCCTGTTTGTGACCAGTTGGTTTTTGTGGAAGCAGTTACAGTAAGAAGAAATTCCGTATCTATAGAAGCAGTAAAAGAATAGGGGGTAGTAGATTCGTCAGGCAACAACTCAACGGGGAACTGCCCCAAAAGACAGCCCAAGGTAATAAGTATTGGTAAAATCCTCCTTTTCTCCTTCATAACAGGATGAATATTAGGGATTCTCGACGAGGCGAGGCAAGGAGAAAGGTGAAAAATGAATATTGAATAAGGAACAGAGAATAACGAATGACGATTGATAATAGAGTGTTAAAAATCTTTTCTCATAGAAGTAATACCGGTATTACTATATATTACTCTGAAAGGAGAAATATGAAAACAGTAAGTTTTAAATTAGATGAAGACTTTCTAAATGAGTTGGAAGCATTGGCAGGGAATCTGCATGAAAATAAAAGCAGCCTCATAAAAAAGGCATTAGCATTTTATATAGATAATTACGATGGCATTATTGCCAAAACCCGTAATGAAGATCCTGAAAAAGAATTAATCCCCCATGAAGACGTCCTGAAAAAATATGGCCTCTTATAACATTCAATGGGATTCCAGGGCATTAAAAGAACTGGACACATTGGATACTAAAAATATCAAACGAATTTTAGCAAAAGTTTCAGAACTCTCTTCAAATCCAAAACTTGGTAAATCATTAAAAGGGCCTTTTGCTGGTTATTACCGTCTTAGAGTTAGCGTGTATCGGATAATTTATTCCATTGAAAAGAAAATTCTTCAAGTGCATCTTCTGCGAGTTGGACATCGGTCGAAGGTGTATAAATAATGAATAACAAATATCGAATAATGAATATTGAACGCTGAATAGTGATTAGAGAATAGTGAATTTTGATTTTACATCCATATTATTCTTATCCCTTACACCTAACCCCTCACTTTTGCATTAAATATTGAAATACTATCTCTATGTCATAGAATTGGATAAAGTTATATAAATTGTATTGATCTATGTACTTCATATGTATTACATTAGCAATACATTAAACAAGGGATATATATGAGAACAGCAAATATCAGTGTGAGGACTGAACCAGATACAAAAAAGCAGGCGGAAATGATTTTGAAACATTTGGGGTTAACCACCTCTGAAGCGATCAATCTTTTCTTACGCAGAGTGATTATTGAAAAGGGACTCCCCTTTGAAGTGAGAATCCCAAATAGTGACACCATGGAAGCTTTACTGGATGTAGAACTGAAAAGAAACCTCACCACCTATAAAATCACAGATAAACTTTTTGATGATCTTGGTATTTCTGATAAGTGAAAAAACTTATCAAAGTTACCAAAGCATTTAAAAAGGATTTTAAACGAATTCAAAAGCAAAACAAAAATATTCAACTCATCAAGGATATCATCCTGAATTTAGAGTGTGGAAAAGAAATTCCCACAAAATATTCTCCTCATAAATTAAAAGGGAATTGGAAGAACCATTTTGAATGCCATATTGAAACTGATTGGTTAATGATTTGGAAAGAAGATGAAGATATAATCTATCTTATTCGAACAGGATCTCATGCAGAATTATTTCAACAATAATAATGCAATCATCCTTCTAAATCACGTACCGCAAGTACTCCTCCCTGAAAAATGAAATACTATCTCTATGTCATAGAATTGGATAAAGCCGTTGGGAAACTGGTGAAGTTTAGAAAGCCCAATCCGAACTTTTTATTGGGGAACCGCTGTTTTTATGTGGGGCAGTCCGCCAAAAAACCTGAAATGAGATTTCGCCAGCATAAAGAAGGCTACAAATCAAACAGCTATGCTAAAAAATTTGGACAGAAACTGGTACCTGAATTCTATGAGAAATATAATCCCATTCCCACCCGTAAAGATGCTGAAGAGCTGGAAGAATATGTAGCAATGAAACTTCGCAAAGAGCGGTTTGGGGTGTGGTTTAATTAAACTAAGTCCTGAGTTCTTGCCTCTTGCAGCTTGAAACTGTTGTAAAATCAATACATAGGTAACAGATTAATAATGGATTGAGACTCTTCGTTCCTCAGAGTGACAGAGGTAATTAAGCTTTGAAATTCGACATTCGTCATTGGTCATTCATAATTCGTAATTCATAATTCCCTCTTTTCAACCCTATTCAATAGTTTTAAACTCCATCAGGTGGTTATGATCACACATGCGTAAAGTACTGTAAACGGGGGTTCTTGTACCTTGCAGCTTGAAGTCCAGCTTGTCTAAAATTGCCAATCTGGATTTGTTTAAATTATCCATACAATTTTCTTTCCTGTCATTTTGAACGAAGTGAAAAATCTCAATCTTTAACCAAATAACTATCATTTGATTGAGATGCTTCCTTTTCGACTTTCTCAGAGTCAGCATGACAGTTTTTTTATAAAGGAGTAATTACGGTAACACCATGTGCGGAATAATCAGTTTATTTAACATCCAAAACGGAAAAGACTTACGCTCAGAAGCATTGAAAATGGCACGAACAGTACGCCATAGAGGGCCAGACTGGAGCGGCAGCTACAGCGATGATTTCTGCGTTATCATGCATGAACGGCTCTCCATAGTAGATGTGGACTCTGGCGCACAACCTCTGTACGATAAAAAAACTGGCAGAGTGTTAGCAGTGAACGGGGAAGTTTACAATCATAAATCCCTGGCTGAAAATTTAAACCAGGAGCATGACTGGCAGACTCATTCAGATTGTGAAGTTCTGCTCTATTTATATGATGAATTGGGAACTGAATTTCTCAATGACATAGATGGAATTTTTGCCTTCAGTCTTTATGACCCAAAAACTCAGGAATACCTCATAGCCAGAGATCATATAGGCATTATCCCACTTTACATAGGCTGGGACAATAATAATACCACTTATGTTGCCAGTGAAATGAAAGCCATAGAACCTTACTGCGAAAAATTGCAGGAATTCCCCCCGGGGCATTATTATAAAGGCAGCCAACGAAAATTTGTAAAATGGTATAATCCCACTTGGGAAAAAACTATACCTGAAAAATCCGTTTCTTTGGAAGATCTGAAAACTGCATTAGAGGAGTCCGTACATAAACAGCTAATGTGCGATGTCCCTTATGGAGTGCTAATTTCCGGAGGATTGGATTCTTCCATTATCTCTGCCCTGGCAGCAAAGTTCAGCAAATTGCGGGTGGAATCCGAAGACAGGGAAGAAGCCTGGTGGCCCCGGCTGCATTCTTTCGCCATAGGACTGGAAGGCTCTCCTGATCTTGCCAATGCAAAAATCGTAGCAGAGGCTATTGGTACTGTTCACCATGAATGTCTTTACACCATCCAGGAAGGCTTAGATGCACTGCGGGATGTGATTTACCATTTGGAAACCTATGATGTGACAACAATCCGGGCAGCGACCCCTATGTATCTCATGGCCCGAAAGATTAAATCCATGGGGATAAAAATGGTACTCTCCGGTGAAGGGGCAGATGAAGTATTCGGAGGCTATCTCTATTTCCACATGGCACCCAATAAAGAGGAGCTGCACCATGAAACAGTACGGAAACTACAAAAACTGAGCAAGTATGACTGTCTCAGAGCTAACAAGGCCATGGCGGCCTGGGGGATTGAGGCTCGGGTTCCCTTTCTGGGTAAAGAGTTTTTAGAATATGCCATGAATTTTGACCCTGAAGATAAAATGTGTAAGGATGGTAAAGCAGAAAAATTTGTACTGAGAAAGGCCTTTGAAGGGCTCATCCCTGATGCAGTACTCTGGAGGCAGAAGGAACAGTTTTCAGACGGAGTGGGCTATAACTGGATTGACTCTCTAAAAGCACATGCAGAAGAGAAAGTTACCGATGAAATGCTGGCAAATGTAGAAAGAAAATTCCCCATTCAACCACCCACAACCAAGGAGGCATACTATTACCGCCATTTATTTTCCGAGATGTATCCTTCAAATGAAGCAGCCCTCACCATTGAAGCGGGGCCCTCTATTGCTTGCTCTTCACCTGTGGCATTCCGCTGGAGTAAAGAATTCGAGCAAATGGATGACCCAACAGGCAGAGCCGTAGGGGTACATAATAAAGCCGTGAAAAAAGTCTAAATTTTTTTACTTCATCCTAAAACAACCCTTCAATGTTTAGGGAGGAATAGGGAGTAAAAATTCCATCAAGATATTGAATAATGATTAGGTTAAAAAGATATTGCTGACACCTCTTTATGCCTACTTTGTTACTTTGTCGCTTAAAGTATTTATTTCTAATTTTCAGCCCCCCCAAATGAACTTAAACTAGGAGAATCATGACAACTGCTGTTGCTGTAGATATTGACCAGTATGCCATCAATGTAGCTAAAGGACTCATCATGGATACCGTCAGGAATGCCGATTCAGGACATACAGGTGGTCCTCTTTCCTCGTTGGATTTTACCTATATTCTCTATAAAGAATTTCTCAAATTTGATCCCGATAATCCGCAATGGAAAGACAGGGACAGGTTCGTATTGTCCGCAGGTCATGAGTCCGCATTATTATATACCATGCTCACTTATATCGGGTGGTTGGACCTTGATGATTTAAAACAATTCAGACAGTTGGGCTCCAAAACTCCCGGGCACCCTGAAAGGCATTTGACTCCCGGTGTTGAAGCCACTACAGGACCGCTGGGACAAGGGGTAGGCAATGCAGTGGGTATGGCAGTGGCTGAATGTATTTTGCAGCAGCAGTTTGGTGAGGATGTAGTCAATCATTTTACTTATTGTCTCCATGGGGATGGAGATATTCAAGAACCAGTGGCTCAGGGATCTATTGCGTTGGCAGGGCATTGGGGACTCAATAAACTCATTCATTATTATGATGCCAATAATGCGCAGATTTCCGGAAAAGTCACTCGTTCTGATTCCACGGACTATAGAAAATTGTATGAGGCTCATGGGTGGCATGTACAGGAAATAGATGGTCATGATCATGATGCCATTCGGGATGCCATTCGTCAGGCACAAATGGAAATTGCAAAACCTTCCGTCATCATCGGACATACCATTATGGCACAGGGCTGTGCAAATATGGAGGATGACCATAATACTCATGGGGCACCCCTGCCTCCTGATGAAATTGCTGCTACTAAAGAAAAGCTTGAATTGGATCCATCTCTGTTTTTTAATCTACCAAACGAAGTACTTACGGAATTCAGGTCAGGATTTGCCTATGCCCGCTCAGAAGTAGAAGCCTGGAATGTTGCACTTTCTTCCAGACTGGAGGATGATTCATTTTCCAAAAATTGGAATTTGGCATTTGGTGATGAGTTCCCTGAAATTACCATTCCACATTATGAAGCTGGCACAAAAGTCGCCACCAGAAAAGTATGGGGTCCTTTTATTGAAAGGTTTGCTGAATTGCATCCTACCCTTACCGGAGGTTCGGCAGATTTAGAACCCTCTAATGTTACTACGGGATTTGCTAATCTCGTAGGTGATTTTACAAGAGAAAACCGCAGTGGAAGAAACTTTGCCTATGGGGTTCGTGAATTCCCTATGGGGGCTATAAATAATGGTATTGCCCTGCACGGTGGATTAGAAATATTTGGTGCCACCTTTTTTGTATTTTCTGATTATGAACGGCCAGCGCTCAGACTTAGAGCGTTGCAGGGACTTCCTGTGGTCTCTGAATATACTCACGATTCAATTTTTGTAGGGGAAGATGGCCCAACCCATCAACCGGTGGAACATTTAATGGCTTGCCGGGCCATACCAAATTTATTGGTATTAAGACCAGCAGATGCCAATGAAACCATAGTAGCCTGCCAGCTGGCCTTTGAACAAAAAAATCGCCCTGCACTGGTATTGTTAACTCGGCAGGGCATTCCCGTTTTTGACAGAAATGTATATCCATCTGCAGAAGAATTTCGAAAAGGCGGATATATTATGCAAGACTGTGAAGGCGATGCTGAGGTTGTCATAATTGCAACAGGGTCAGAAGTGTGGGTTGCTTTAGAGGCTGCATCTCAGCTTTCAAAATGGAAAGTAAGAGTAGTAAATCTACCCTGCTGGGAATTATTCGATGAACAATCTGAAGAATATAGAAGTACTGTTTTAGGAAGTGATTCTGCGTTGCGAGTGTCATTGGAGGCAGGGATATCATTAGGCTGGGAACATTACACCGGCATCAAGGGAATACAACTGGGAATTGATTCCTTTGGAGAATCTGCACCAGGAGGAGAGGTTGCAGAACATTTTGGAATAACTTCAGAAAGTGTTGCTTATAAGATTCAAAAGCATTTAAATTCATAGTTTTTCATTTAGTAAATTTTCCTTAATTCTAATTACTAAAATATCCTAAATTACCCACCGTATATTGTTACGAAATCTCCACAATACCGTTTAGAATTAAGGATCTAATATTTTATGGCGAAATGGAATAAGAATACCTTTATTTCCTCTACCAAAGAAAATTGTGAACCTCGGGTGCAAACTGTTGTAATGGATTTAGTTCGGTTTGCTGAATTGGATGCTGATCAGGTATCCTGGGGCAGGGGTGAAGGTTATGGAACTATGACCTTCAAGTGTAAATCTGATGATTATGGGATTATCCCCCTCTTCCATATTACAACTAATGGACAAATAAAATTTCAGTTGAATTATCTGAGACAAAAAGTCCGTAGAAAAGAAATATTACGAGATTACCAATTAAAATTAGAGTCCAACTTTATGATGGACTTTGGTGCTGCTTACTATCCCTCAGATGTATATCACCGTATGGGAGATCTGTTCACCATAAAGACAGAAGTGGATAAGTTCGTACAAACTATTCAAAATATTGCCCACCGCCTGCGGCAATAATTCCTACATTTTTTCATTTTAATACCTCAATAATTTTCATTTAATTTCTGTCAGTCTTAGATAGAAATTTAAATATTACCCAACCGCGAATTTATTAGGTTTTGTGTGCTGTATCACGCGTGAGTCAGCTTACATTTTTAACTCCTAAATTCCGTTAATTTTTCAGGTATTTTAGGGATATTCTCCTGACAAGAAATCCTGATTAAAATGAAGAAAAAAGTGACTATTATATCAAGAAGGATTATTTTCTTATTTTTCAGTGTACTGATTTTTCAATCAACGCTATTGTTTACCGCTGAAAAAGGGGATGTAATCATAACAGAATTCTTTTATAAATCTAACGGTTCTGTGTTTGAATATATCGAACTGTATAATTCCACATCTGCAGATATTGATTTACAGAATTGGCAGATCACCATTGACGACTACTCACAATCCATTACAACCACCTTTCCTGTTACAGCAAAAAATTATGGGGTTGTCACTGGATTAAACGGAAGATTTACCGATGCAGCCGGCGTCAATTATCTTCCTGAAAACGACCCAAACTGGTTTGGATTTACCCATACAGATTTACCTGCAAATTATCACTGGTTGAATATACAAATTCCCGATGATTCCGGCGTATTCATCATTAAGGATGATTCTGGAACTGTTATTGACTCAGTAAATTACAACACGGCATCATCTTTCCCCACCGGCATTGGTTACAGTGGACGCTCCATAGAATTTCTGTTAGACCCTGCTTCAACCTCTGCAGACTCTCTCAATGATTTGGGAAAAAATTGGCGGGCAGCAGAGCATATTAATTCAGAAAAAATGATTAACAAACATGGGAACATTGAACAAGGAACTCCCGGCAGTAAAAACTTTGTCCCCGTTATCATTACAGCAATCATACCAGATAAACCCATTCCTGACGGCTTCCCCGGTGGTATGGCAAACATTTCATTGGATGGTAGTAGCAGCGGAGATAGTTTTATACCCATTAATATATATGAGTGGACAACTACGGGAGCAAATTTAAGCTCCGTCCAGATAGATTCTTCCACAGCAGCCCAATCAATTATGACTTTGCCAAAAGATGTCTATCCTGAAGCAGATACTTTCATGGTCACTCTTACCGTTATTGACACCACAGGAATTATGGGTAAAAGGGATACAGTGATTTATGTCTATGAAGAGTTGAATGAAAATCCGAAAGTTCACCCTGACACGGTTTATTATTTTGAAAATACTGACATAACGCTCAGCGGATTAGTAACTGACCCGGAGCTATGCACCTCCAATTCTACTCCTTGTACTGCAGACAGTCTCGCCTTTGGATCGGTTACCAATTTCACCTGGGTACCACCTACAGACATTACTCTTTCAGATTCCAATAACCGAGTGGTAACATTTATAAGTCCCACCATTGACTCAACGGCTGCAATGGCTGCCAATGCTCAGATAGATACCTTGTTATTTTCCCTGATTGCCGCTGACCCTTTTAATGCTGCCGATACAGGCATAGTTACTGTAATCATTCACAATTACAATCAAATCCCCAGTATCCACTTAGACAGTACCGCATTGGCAGGTGTTGATATAGTAAGCGGACTTTCACTTGAAACGGAAGTTGTAAATAATTCACTGCTTCTGTATGAATTAGACCCTTCAGGAATCAGAGTTGATAGTACTATCATCGGAACTATTCAGGATGCTGACAAAGATTCTCTCTTCTCAACCATTCCACAAGGAAAACAATGTAGTGTAGGCTTTGAGAATTTCTATTGTGTCTCAGATAGTCTGGTAAAAACCAAATTAAACGCAGAATATTCTCAACTGAGTTTTCCATTAATAGTGAGTGATGATATTAAAATTCCTGCTCAGTTGATTTCAGGGGTTTTAGATACTATGGCCTATAATCTAAGTACTGCATCCACAATTGATATTGGGAAAATATCGGATCTGCTGTCTGAAGTTTCCTTTATAGATATAGAAGCTACGGACGATAAATTTATCATTTCTGAAGATACAACCAATGTAGCCTTCAATATTCAATTTAATCTCACTGGCGATAACTCTAAAATTGATTTCAATTCAGAAAAACTTAATTGGCTTTTTGCTTCCGATAATGAAGTAGTTTTCAGTTCAAAATCAGTAGATAATTCAATATCTCAATTGAATTTTACAATTGATTCACTTTTTCAACATTTCAATGGAAATCCGAATTTCAAAGTAATGGTGACAGATTTTAATTCTCATTCAGCCTATCTATCCGATACACTCACTGTTTCTGTTCCCCTATATATTAAACAGCAAAATGACCCCCCCGGCTCTTTTGTAAAGCACACGCCTTTGTATAGCTACACCAGTCTTTGGGACCCTTCAACTCATTTTATCAATGAAGACAGCAGCCGGTTTTTCTTTCGGATTCCTCAGGATGCCAGTAAGAAAAGTAAAAATTACACCTTGCCTCTCAGATTTGAATGGGAGAAAAATGACTCCTTGGATGTTGACACCTATCCCACTCTTAATCTGGATGTGAAATATTCCAATTATTACCGCCTCGAACTGGTAAACCCCGTTACAGGGATGGTAACCATTCTTAAAGACAGTATTTTACATGATGACTATGGCTCAGGTGATGTTATCTGGACGGAAGTGAATTTAGAAAATGTAAAATTCCCCTTCTATACAGACAGTCTGGGGTATGAATCTTCATCAGGTTCAGCATTAATTGATATGAATGGATTGGTTAATTACCAATGGAGAGTAGCTGCAGGAAATTATCAAAAAGACGATAAAGGACAAGATCCTGTTGGTATTTCTTCCAACTGGATGGAGGATTCATTAAGAATTGACCTTACCAACCCATTTATCAACTCTGTTGATTTTCTTTTTAACGACGCCTACCCCGGTATATATGATATGATTTATGAAGCGAATGGATTTTTAAACACTGATTTGACTTATTTAAATATTTCAGAAAAAACCAGTAAATTCAGTACAATCAGTAATCTGAATCCCCGTCTTCTGACAGATAGTCTCTATCATATTTCTTCCGGAATTGGAAGTAATGTAATTACTGCAACAATAGAGCTGGAAATGGAACTGCGTGACCAGGCACAAAATTCCGGAAGCTGGGATAAATCAATCTATTATGCTTCAGTTTCTCCAAATGGAGAAACTATATTAGAATCACCATCAGGATTAGCAGTTATTCACCTAAAACCTGGTACAGTGACAGCGCCTATTCCCATGTTTATTCATGAAAATTCCATAGAAAAAGAGACGGGAAGGAACAATGATTTCCTGGAATTCCTCTCCCCTGAAATAATTGTGGCAAGCCAATATGAGTTCATGACTCCTGGCTGTATTGAATTCCGATTAGAAAAGATAGAGGAAGAGTTGCTGCACAACCTGCAGTTGGTCATATTAAAGTGGAATCTCTATGATTGGATTAATCTTGAGAGTGAAAATAATGGCGAATCAGTTGCAGCTTCCATTACTTCAGGTGGCACCTATGTACTGGCAGGAAATAAAGGAGTGAACCATGAACTTCCGCAAAGATTTGCATTGTATCCTAATTTCCCAAATCCCTTTAATCCATCCACAATTATTCCCTTTGAACTACCTGAATCTGCTCATATTAAGGCAGGAGTTTATGATGTTATGGGTAGAGAAATAGCCCTTCTGACAGATAGAGTCTATAATGCAGGATATCATCAGCTTACTTGGGCGGGGAAAAATTATTTTGGAAATTATACAGGTTCAGGGATTTATCTTCTACAGGTTGAAACGGGAGAGAAAATTTTTCGCAATAAAATGGTGCTGATGAAATGAGAATTCTGAGGTTAATTGGATTGGTTTTTCTTTTTCAGGGATGTGAAGCATTGTTGGAGCAGTCCTCACCTTTGGAAGGGAAATTCTTTATTGAAGATGGTTGGATTGCCTTTGAAACGAAGAACTATGTTACAGCAGATAAACATTTTTCAACGGCAATCAATCAAAATGCAAATGATTCTCTGATTTTATTTCAATCACATGTTGGGCTGGGGTGGACCAACCTTTATCAAGGCAGGCAAAATTATGAATTAAAATCCAATGGATATGTTCAGGCTTCAGGAGTTCAATTCAGTATGGCAAAATCTATCATGCTGTCAATGGAAGAGAAGAATAATCAAGATTCTGTCCCTGAATTTATTATGAATAAAATTGACCTCTATGCAGGACTCTCCTATCAGAAAGCCTACCTTGCCAGGCAATTATCTCTCAATGGAACCCTGTGGGAGTCTGTCAATTCAGACCATGCAGATAGTATAAAGATTCTGATTTTGGAAAGTATCAGCCATAGTGAAAACCTGGCAGAGGATTATATCTTCAGTCATGACTCATCCCTGGTGTTTCATGACATTGTATTACTGAGGATAGAAAATTACCTGATTCTGGGAGATTTAACTACTGCCGCTGCTCACTACAATGAATTAGATAAGTCTTCCTTCACTTTTGAAATTTCGGAAGAGTGTGGAACACAAATAACAGAGGAGAAAATTATAGAATGCACCTGCATTTTACTCAATCATGGAGACTGTCCTTTTGGAAATTAAAAGACTACAATTTGTTACAGATTTAATGAACGGGTTAGAAACTGAAAATTATTATATTCTACCCTATACCATATCGGAAAAAGGAGAAGGACTTTTGAAATATATATCTATTTTTACCATTTTCTTTTCATTTGCATTAAATGCTGATGAAAATGTATTTGAATTACCTATTGGACTTACCGAAGAGGAAAAGGGAAAACTCCATTTAATTGAAGAAATGGGGCGGTCCACTGAACCCCCTCCGGGACCAATTCGGAATATAGCAGAATATGAGCGCATGGAAGGAGTACTCATCCGTTATCCTTTTGGAATTTCCACATCAATTATAAAAGAAATGGCTGAAGATATCACCGTGTATTGTCTTGTTTCCACTTGGTCAGAGAGTTCTGCTTACAGCTCCATGAACAATGCGGGGGTAAATATGGACAATGTACAATTTATTACCGGTTCAACGGACAGCTACTGGACCAGAGATTACGGTCCATGGTGGGTAGTGGATGGAAACCGTGATGTATCCGTAGTGGATTTTACTTATAATCGCCCCCGTCCAAATGATAACCAGGCACCACAAAAAATGTCTAATCACCTGGGAACCCCCTATTTTGCATCCGATATTGTTTCAGCAGGAGGGAACTATATGACAGATGGTTATGGTATAGCAGCCTCTTCTGACCTCATTTATGTGGAAAACAGTATGAGTAATTCCCAACTCCATCAGGAAATGGAGGATTACTATGGAATTCACACCTATCATGTAGTTGATGACCCTAATAATACTTATATTGATCATATTGACTGCTGGGGTAAATATTTATCTCCCCACAAGGTATTGATTAGAGAAGTTCCCACTTGGCATGCCCAGTATGATGAAATTGAAGAAACAGCCGAATATTTTGCCAACACCCTGACTGCCTATGGAGAACCCTGGGAGGTGTTTAGAGTCTATACAGGTTCTGATCAACCCTATACCAACTCCATAATATTAAATGAAAAGGTGCTGGTTCCCATTATGAACAATTCTTATGATGATGATGCTTTGGCAGCCTATGAAGCTGCTATGCCGGGTTATGAAGTTATAGGCTTCACCGGTTCCTGGGAATCTACCGATGCCCTCCATTGCCGTGCCAAAGGAATTCCTGATTTAGAAATGCTGCAGATATTTCATGACCCCATAAATGACCAGAGTGAAGCACAGAATAGCTATCCTGTTGAAGCAATAATAGATGACCTCAGTGAAACTGGATTATTGAATGATGAACTAAAAGTCTATTGGAAAAATTCAGGAATGAGCAATTATGAAGAAGTTGCCTTGGCAGTCTGCCCCTGGGATATACCCGATTGCTACCTTGCCGAAATCCCTGGACAATCTGAGGATACTGAGGTCCATTATTTCATTCAGGCGGCAGATAATTCTGGCAGAGTAGAAACCCTTCCCATGGCAGGTTATTATGATTTCCAGGCCATGGGTGGTACTGCCGCTCTGGAAGGAGATTTGAATATGGACGGTATGGTTAACATTTTAGATGTGGTCACTATGGTGAATGTTGTATTGGGGAATGACAGTAATGACAATGCTGATCTGAATAATGATGGTATGGTGAATATACTTGATGTGGTACTCTTAGTGAACATTATTTTGGAAGGTTAATATGAAAAGAATTTTTCTTCTATTAATTTCCAGCGGAATATTGCTATCGGGGGAGGTATATCAACAAGTTAGAGTTGAGTCTGCCACCCAAGAAAGTATTCAAATATTACAGTCAGCAGGATTAGATGTAGATCATTCCTACAGACATAAAGATGATTGGATTGAATTTGCGATATCTGAAAGACATTTGCCCAAATTAGTGGCGACGGGACTTCCATTCTCCATCATCCATGCGGACCTTGAAGCCTTTTATGCTACGAGACTGGATAATGAATTTGAATCCCGTGATTTTGAATTAGGTTCCATGGGCGGTTACTATACTTTTGCTGAAATCGAATATCATTTAGATGCCCTCCGCAGTGACTATCCCCATCTTATTACCGAAAAAGTATCCCTTGGAAATACTCTTGAAGGGCGCAATGTCTGGATGGTAAAAATGAGTGATAATCCTGAAGAAGATGAAGGTGAACCTGAAATGCTCTATACAGGGCTGCATCATGCCCGTGAACCGATGAGTTATATGAATCTCTTTTATTTCATGTACTGGCTGGCAGAAAATTATGAAACAGATATGGAAGCGAAAGCTTTGCTTAACAACCGTGAACTGTACTTCATTCCGGCGGTAAACCCTGACGGATTGGTTTTTAATCATGAGAATTCTCCCAATGGTGGTGGCATGCAGCGGAAAAATATGCGAGAGACTTGCTCCTGGACTCCCGATGGAGTAGATTTGAATCGAAACTACAGTTTTATGTGGGGATATGATAATGTTGGCTCCAGTTCAGATGGCTGCAATGAAACCTATCGCGGGTCGGCTCCATTTTCTGAACCTGAAACCAATATAGTCAAAGCCTTTGTGGAATCCCATGATTTTAAAATTGCCCTTAATTATCACAGCTACGGCAACTTGTTTATAAGACCATTTGGGTTTGACCCTGATCAAAATCCTCCTGAAGAAGACTTTGAAATATTCATAGAATATGGGGAAGCTATGACTCAGTTTAACAACTACTATTTCGGAACAGGTATAGAAACTGTGGGTTATACGGTGAATGGCGAAGCTTGTGACTGGATGTATGGGGAACACGGCATTTTTGCTTACACCCCTGAGGTAGGTGCCAGCAATGACGGCTTCTGGCCTGCTACCAGCAGAATTATACCTTTAGCTGAAGAAAATCTTTACCCCAATAAATTTGCTGCCTGGGCAGTTGGTGCTAAATATGATGTAAATTTCACTCTTGAGGAAGGACCCTATACTCCGGGAAACACCTATAGTACAAATCTGGATATTTTTAATTCAGGGTTGGGTAATTCAATTAGTGATTTGACTCTTGAAATTGTCTCCGGAGAAAATTATTTTAACTTTGAAACAGAGGAAGTCAATATAGAAGGAATCTCTGCCCGCAGCGGAGTTGAATTGGGAGATATTTTTTCTTTCACCGTTTCACCCACAGCTCCTGCA
Organism: uncultured bacterium; assembly: GCA_964551815.1. Taxonomy (GTDB): domain Bacteria; phylum Fidelibacterota; class Marinisomatia; order SCGC-AAA003-L08; family D37C17; genus D37C17. Next base: position 20,755 of record CAZKEL010000016.1, on the reverse strand, counting down.
GGAGTCATTGCCGAATTATCCATACACATTTCTGAAGGTGGTGTGTTACTCTATACAGAAAGTTTCCAACTGATATTAGGAGCCTCTGTACCAGTTGCTGAATTTGATTTTGAATCCGATGCAGGATGGACAGTGGGGGACAGTGGCGATGATGCTACTGCAGGTATCTGGGAATTGGGAGTACCTGTGGCAACCAGCTTTGATGGCAATCAGGCACAGGCTGGTTCAGACCATTCTGAATTTGGACAATATTGCTTTCTTACTGGTGCGGCTACCTCTCCAGGCTCTGTAGGATATGACGATGTTGACGGCGGGAAGACTACCTTGTATTCTCCCCTATTTGATCTCAGCGGACAGAATGAAGCCCTGGTAAGCTATTGGAAATGGTACACCAACCATGTGGGAGATAATCCCGGTACCGATGTGTGGAAGGTAGAAATTACAGATGATGGCAGCAACTGGGTAACCCTTGAAAATACCACTGCTTCCTCTTCCAGTTGGATTCAAATGAACTTCTTACTCTCTGAGACGGGCATTTCCCTAAGCGATGCAGTACAACTTCGATTCATAGCAGAAGATACCTATAATGAGGGAGATTCAGGTTCAGGAGGCTCTATAATTGAAGCAGCTATTGATGATTTCACCCTGTCGGTTTTTGAAACTGAAACCACCTATATACCTGGGGATGTGAATTTGGACAGTGTTCTGAATGTACTGGATATTGTCACTATGGTGAACTACATTTTAGGGGGAACTGAATTTTCAGAGCTGCAGTTTTCTCTGGGGGATGTGAATGGAGATAATACCATTAATGTAATGGATATAATTTTATTGGTACAATTAATCGCTCCCGGTAACTAAATTTTCTCACTTTGAATCACCTTATAATCACTGCAGTGGGTTCAGATCATCCTGGAATTGTATCTGAACTCAGTGGCGTTATAACCAATCATGGTGCCAATGTTGAAGAAAGCCGCATGGCACGATTAGGCTCTGACTTTGCTATTCTTATGCTGGTGTCAGTACAACCTGACTGGCAGGAAGCCCTGGAACTTTCTCTCAAGTCAATTGCCAGTTTAAATATTACCACCAAAACTACATCTTCTCTAAGCTTAGAAGACAGCTCCGTTTCAACGATTCATCTGGAAGGAGCAGATAATGAAGGAATTGTACAGGTACTTTCAAAATTTTTAGCAGAACATACTATCAATATTACCGAATTGGAGACTCATATCTCTCACGCTCCCGTCAGTGGTACACCTCTCTTTAATTTGAATGCTACAGTATCTATTCCCGAAGAGGTGAAAAATAAAGATCTGCAGGAAGGACTCTCCGGCATTGCCCAAACGCTGGGTGTTGAGATTCAGTTAGACTAATCCTGTGCACTCTCGGGTAACCCGATGGTAGAAGGATCATTTTTTAGGTGATAGGTTTAAAGTAATGGAATATAGTCTGCAACTACCAACCATTAGACTTTTTTAATTTCTACAGTTACTCCTGGTTAACAATCCCCGTAATGTCCGGGTTGTTTATTTATCCTTAAAACGGGAAAATGGACTGGAATGAATTTGGCATTGTCGGCGGGGTCGGTTAGCTTTTAAGAATATTTCCTTAGTGGTTTTACAGAAGCGGGTTGCCTTCTCAAAACTCTCTTCACAAATTTCCATCTCCACTACACCTGGTGGCATACTCCAGTCTGCTCTGTTGTTTAAAATTACTGTTTCCCCTCTGGCATGATACTCACCGATAGTATAAATTTCTTTAATGGTGCGACCAAAAATGGGCAGCGCTGCAGCTGAACCGAACTGCTTCTCACCCAGAGAAACGGCAGGGTCATCCATACCTATCCAAATACCTATGGCAAGCTGGGGAGTGAACCCTACAAACCAGGCATCTGCTTTACTGTTGGTAGTGCCTGTCTTACCAGCTGCAGGGGAATGAAATTTGTATTTCCAGCGTAAAGCCCCTCCGGTACCTGCATCTACTACCGATTTCATCATATCCCGTAATATATAAATGGTGGACTCATCCTGGACTTCTTTCGATTGGGGAACGAAATTTTTAATGACTCTGCCATGACGGTCCTCAATGCGGGTGATGGCAATTGGCTTGGTGTAAATTCCGTTATTAGCTATGGTACCATAGGCTGCGGTAATTTCAAGAGGATAAACTTCAGATACCCCTAATGCGATAGCATCCACAGCTCGAATGTAGGTTGAAATTCCAAAATCTATTGCATTTTTTACTATGTGTTTTGGCTCTACCAATTCCTGAACCACTCGAACTGAAATTAGGTTGAGGGACCGGCGTAATCCTTCGCGAATGGTGGTGAGCAGCCCCGTTGAACCGTCATGATTCTGAGGATTCCACTGAGTGGTATCATCTATAAATACAACTAAGGGTTGGTTTAATAATTTGGTGGTAGTGGTATGCCCTTCTTCTAGGGCAGTAAGATAAATGAAGGGTTTGAAGACAGAGCCCGGTTGGCGTTTAGCCTGAGTTGCACGGTTGAAATGATCCCGGTAGATATCTTCTTCTCTGCCGCCAATCATTCCCAGAATGTGACCATTGACAGGGTCAAGGACAATACCTGCTCCTTGCACCAGAAGCTGATTACGCAGGGCAGGGGGAATGGTGTCATTTTCCGCCAGAATGGTCTTAACACTGTCAATTTCAAAATCACTGTATTTCAGAGCGTCCTTAAGTTTGAGAGAATTGTGTAATAACTCCTGATTCAAAATTTCCTGATTCCGATGAATTCCTTTATTAAATGCAGACAGGAGAGAAGTTTGAATACGACTATCCAGGGTGGTATGAACAATGAGGCCGTCCTTATAAAGATTTATATCCAACTCTTCATCAATTTTTTCTAATTCACGACGGATATACTCAGTAAAGTAAGGAGCCAGTCCTCCATCTCTGTCAATAATTTTCACCGGAAGATTTGCCGAAGTGTAAACAGAGTATTCTTCCTCCTCAATGTATCCTTGGTCTTTCATAACACGCAATACCAGGTCTCGGCGGATAAGGGCACGATCAGGATGAGTGATAGGAGAGTAACGTGCAGGAGCTGGCAGGAGTCCAATTAACAGAGCACATTCATCCAGCTTTAACCTTGAAATGTCTTTCCCAAAATAATGGTTTGAGGCAGCCTGCACCCCATAGGTACCATGACCAAAATAGACAGAATTCAAATAGAGTTCCATAATCTCTGATTTGGTATAGGTCTGCTCAATTTTTATGGAGGTGATGAGCTCCTTTAACTTCCGGGTATAGGTTTTCTGAAAACCAATAGTATTGTACATATTCCGTGCCAGCTGCTGGGTGATGGTACTGGCACCCTGGCTTCTGCTTAGGGTCATGAAGTTTACCAATACCGCTCTGGCAAGGGACTGAAAACTAATACCGGAATGTTCAAAAAAGGAGCGGTCTTCCATTGCCAGCAGACCATGGCGCAAATGTCGGGGTATTTGGCTAATTTTGACCACATCCCGTTTATGGATGTATAATTCCTTGATTACTTTTCCATCAGCAGAAAGAATTTTTGATACCTGTTCAGGATTAAACCTTTGGAGTTCTGCAATAGAAGGGAGATCTCTGGATAGGATAATGAGATAGATAATACCCACGATAAAACAGGCTAATAAAAAAAGAAAGGTGTTTAAAAACACCTTCCCCCATGATGAACCTATAATTGAATTTTTTCTACTCTTTGGCATCCCGCCTAGTTATTGGGTTTTGTCATACTCTCAGGGTTTAATAATTCTGCCAGTTCATCAGGGTTTAATACTTTTTCTTCCAGCGCGATTTCCCTGACTGTTTTACCAGATTCGTAGGCTTTATATGCTATGGCTGCTGCTTTATCATAGCCTATTACCGGAGCCAAAGAGGTGCACATTGCCAGACTACCTTCAATATAGCCAAAACATTTTTGCTCATTAGCCTTTAAGCCCATAATTAATTTCTCTGTGAACATTTTACTGGCATTGGCTAAAATAGTAAGGGAGTTGGTGAGATTGTGAGCTATCATCGGCAGCATGAGATTCAGTTCAAATACACCGCCTAGTCCTCCATGGGTGATAGCAGCATCATTGCCAATAACCTGGGCACATACTTGAATCATGGACTCACAAATTACCGGGTTGGTTTTCCCCGGCATGATGGAAGAGCCTGGTTGAACTGCCGGGAGGATAACTTCTCCTAGTCCAGCTCTAGGGCCTGACCCCAGCCAGCGAATATCATTAGCAATTTTTGACAAAGATACTGCAATGGTTTTCAATACCCCGGAAGTTTCCACAGCCGCATCCTGTGCACCCTGGGCTTCAAAATGATTGGCAGCTTCAGTAAAGGTCACTCCTGTATAGTTACTGATTTCATCAGCCATTAATTTGCCAAATTCATGATGGGTGTTAATTCCCGTACCCACTGCTGTTCCGCCTTGGGCTAATTCTGATAATAGAATCTGTGCATGGTTCAGCCGAGTGATACCATTTTCAACCATTTGTGCATACCCTGAAAATTCCTGGCCTAAAGTAACGGGAGTGGCATCTTGCAAATGGGTCCTGCCAATTTTAACAACTGATGAGAATTCTGTGGATTTTTTTTTCAACTCTTTCGCTAATGCAGTCAATTCAGGGAGAAGAGAGTTCTTTATTTCAAGAGTTGCTGCAATATGAATGGCAGTAGGAATAACATCATTGCTGGACTGCCCATAGTTCACATGGTCATTAGGATGTACCGGCTCCTTGGACCCAAGTTTACCACCCATAAGTTCACTGGCACGGTTGCCAATAATTTCATTGGTATTCATATTGCTGGAAGTGCCGGAACCAGTCTGGTAAATATCTATTGGGAATTGAGCATTAAACTTCCCCTCAATCACTTCTTCAGCTGCCTGTAAGATGGCATTTTTTCGTTTTTCGTCCAGCTTGCCGAGTTTATGATTGACTACGGCTGCCGATCTCTTTATAATCCCAAGGGCTCTTACCATAGGTGGAGAGAGGGTTATACCACTTACGGGGAAGTTTTCTACAGCACGCTGAGTTTGAGCTCCATAATAGGCATCATCAGGAACCTGCATAGCTCCCATTGAATCTTTTTCAGTTCTCATAAATAATCAGAAAGAAAATAAATTGGGGGGTTAACCGCCTTCGCGTTGATCTTGGTTCCTCAGAGGTGTAGGAGGCAGGTTTAATATATCTTCAAAAAAGTGATTGCCTAAATGGTTGATGATATCCTGCATGGCTATAACGCCAATGGGTTTATTGTCTTCATCCACAATGGGAATATGACGATACCCCCCTGAAATCATTTTATTAAGAGCGAAAGCAATAGGATCCTTTAGGTGGAGAGCATCAGGATGTTTAGTCATGAAGGTGAGTACCATTTCTTTTTCAAGATCATGACGATTGCCTACCACTTTTTGAACGATATCTCTCTCCGTGAAAATTCCGGATAATTTCCCGTTTTTCTCCAAAAGGACACAGCCCACATGGAACTGCTGAATTTTATCTATAGTTTCTCTTAATGTAGCAGTTTCATCCAGTACAATAAACTTTTCCTGGGTGAGAGATTCAAGAGGGTCATTAGGAGAAATAGCCGATTCCAGATTGGGATCTTCTTTTCCGGATTTGTACATTTCAGTTAATTCATCATCAAATATATCATACATAATTATCTCCCTTTTATTCTACTATCCACGAATTAGTTCCAAAAAATAATGCATCCAGATCACCTTTTCCTTTTGTCTTTACAGATTCCTTAATTTGATCTGTCATCATGGTTTCGTAGGTTGGTTTTTCTTCCTGATATAATATACCTATAGGAACTGGCAGTTCAGGATCATAAGTAATTTCACTGAGAAGCATGGCCAGATTTTTATCTTCTTTATCATGTACCAGAATATCATCAGTACTGTATTTTGACCCTAATTCTACTACTTTGAATTTAGAACCTTCCAGGATTAATCCCTTAGATTTTCCTACACCAAAAAGCATAGGCTGCCCGTCTTCCAGTATTAGTTGGGTTTCCGCTTTAGTTTCTTTTTCTGTGAGATCAGAAAAAGCGCCATCGTTGAAGATATTACAGTTCTGATAAATTTCCACAAAGGAGGTACCCCTATGCCTGGAGGCCTCAACTAAAATAGGACCCATGTGTTTTTGTTCACGGTCAATGGCTCTGGCAATGAAAGTACCACTGGCACCTAAAGCTAACTGGGGCGGATTAAATGGATAGTCCAGTGAACCCATTGGCGTGGACTTGGTTTTCTTACCCAATTCTGAAGTGGGGGAATACTGCCCCTTGGTTAACCCATAGATCCGGTTATTAAACATTAAAATGTTCATGTCAATATTCCTGCGGATGACATGGATGAAGTGATTCCCTCCAATACTCATTGCATCACCGTCGCCTGTAACCACCCAGACCGATAGGTCAGGATTTGCCAGTTTGGCTCCCGATGCCAATGCAGGTGCCCGCCCATGAATTGAGTGGAAACCGTAAGTATCCATATAATAGGGGAATCTGCTGGAGCAGCCGATCCCTGATACGACTAAAAACTTTTCTTTAGGAATACCAAGATCAGGAAATAATTTTTGTACCTGAGCAAGGATGGCGTAATCACCACAGCCTGGACACCAGCGCACATCCTGATCTGATACAAAATCCTGACGAGTTAAAGTTTGGCTATCTGTACTTGCCATGTTCAAGCACCCTCCACTAATTCAGTTATTTTATTTAAGACTTCAGTTTGCGTAAATGGTTTACCCTGCACTTTATTCAAACTGACAGCATCTACCAGAAATTTAGAACGAATGATGGTGGATAGCTGTCCCAGGTTCAATTCAGGAATTAAAACCTTATGAAACTTAACTAAAACCTCTCCCAGGTTTGCAGGTAAAGGATTCAAATAGCGAAGATGGAGATGGGAAACTGACATACCTGCATCCTGGGCAGTTTCAACAGCGGACCGCAAAGCACCATGTGTACCACCCCATCCAATAACTAATAGCTCTCCGTTTTCTTTTCCGAAAACTTTAGCAGGTGTAATATCGTTAGCAATCACATCCACTTTTTTCTGACGGAGTTCTACCATGTACTGGTGATTTTGAGGGTCATAACTTACATGGCCGCTCTCATCCCACTTTTCAAGACCGCCTACGCGGTGTTCCATACCCGGCGTTCCCGGTAGTGCCCAGGGCCTTGCCAGGTCTTCATTGCCATGGTCAAAGGGGGCAAAACCATTACTTTTATTTACAATCCTGGTCTTGATTTGGGATAATGATTTTACTTCAGGAATTTTCCACGGTTCGGAACCATTGGCTATATATCCATCAGATAATAGAATGACAGGCACCATATATTTTAAGGCAATACGGCAGGCTTCATACGCCATATTGAAACAATCTGCAGGAGTAGCCGCCGCTAAAACTACCATGGGTGCTTCTCCGTTTCTGCCAAACATAGCCTGATTCAAATCAGATTGTTCTGTTTTGGTAGGCAGCCCAGTAGAAGGACCTCCCCTTTGAACATTGATAACCACCAAAGGAAGTTCTGTAATAACAGCTAACCCTAATGCCTCAGATTTTAAGGCAATACCAGGACCACTGGTTGCCGTGACTGCAAGATCTCCTGCAAAAGCCGCACCTATTGCACTTACAACACCGGCAATTTCATCTTCTGCCTGAAAGGTTTTTACCCCGAAACTTTTATATTGGGCAAGATAATGGAGAATATCGCTGGCAGGAGTAATGGGGTAACCTCCGTAAAATAAATCTAACCCTGAGCGTTGTGCAGCGGTTAAGAGTCCCAAAGCAAGGGCATTATTACCAATAATATTGCGGTATTTCCCTTTCTTAAATTCTGCCTTGTTCACCTTATAGGTAGTTTTTATGATTTCCAGAGTTTCGCCATAATAATAGCCTGCATTCAAGGCTTTAATATTCGCATCTACAATTTCCGGTGCTTTGGCAAATTTCTTCTGAATAAATTCAATGGAGGAGTCCATACTTCTGCCATAGAGCCAGTACAGGAGCCCCAGAGCAAACATATTGGTACTGCGTACCATCAATTTAGAGGTCAGTCCCGAATCTTTCAGTGCAGTGGTTACCAATTTTGTCATATCCACCTTCACTACTTGATAACCCTCCAGAAGAATTTCATTATCCAGCGGATTTTCTTCATAGCCTGCCAATTGAAGGTTTTTCGGAGTGAAATTGGCTGTGTTAATAATGAGCATACCATTGTCCTTCAGGTCACCCAGATGAACTTTTAATCCTGCGGGATTCATGGCTACTAATACATCCAGGTCATCACCGGGAGTGTGTATGTCTTTATTACTGAATTGCAGCTGAAACGAACTCACACCAGCCAGACTTCCTTTGGGTGCCCTTATTTCAGCAGGGAAGTCAGGAAGGGTTGCCAGATCATTGCCAAATATAGCTGTATTATCTGAAAACTGGTTACCGGTTAACTGCATACCATCACCGGAGTCACCGGCAAATCGTATGGTAGCTACATCCACTTCGGATATTTTTTTCTTTACCGTACTCATTATTCCTGTATTTAATTAAAATTGAAGATTTGAGCTGAAATACTCCGGGAAAATTTACCCTCATGTTTAAATACATGACAAAATATAATAAAAATCTGAATTAAAAAAAAACGAGGAGCAAGCTCCTCGTTTTTTAGCCATAAAATATGGTGATAGAATTATTTCATTAATACCATTTTTTTAGTGATGGTCTGTTCATTACTTTCCAGTTTGTAAAGGTACATACCGGAGGGAACCTGAGTACCTTGCTCATTTAATCCATTCCAAGTATAGGAATATGTCCCCGCTGGTGTTAAACCATTCTCAATAAGAGAGCGAACCAGTCTGCCCTGAATATCGTAAATATTCAGGCTGATGAAATCCTCACTGCCTACACTGAAACTAATATCAGTGGAAGGATTAAATGGATTGGGGAAGTTCTGGTTAAGTTCAAAAGCCATTGGCGATACAGCCTTAGACATATTTACCTGCATACTTTGAGAAGTCTCATTGGCAATTAAAGCTGAAGTAATTTCATAGCCATTTTTAGCATTAAATAATTCAGTCGGATGATTTCCGTTTAATACTTCACCTGATACCCCATAGCCGATAATAACATAAGCATCATTCACTTTAGCTGATTTAATAGTCAGAGGTAAGTCATGATTGATCTCTAAGTGCTCAGCTTTCACTGTTAACTGGAAACCAGCAATATTACCATCAGCAGTGAGGGAAACAGCCTCAGCAGAAGTCAGGATAGTTGCTTTTGAACCTATAGACTCGCCCACATCAACAGAACGACTACCCAAAGCAAGATTTACGAGAGTTATAACATCTAATATATTAATAATGCCGTCGCCATTCAGGTCTGCAGTATCAAGGTTTGGTTCCTCTTCTCCCAGAACCATATTGACCATAATTACAATATCAAGAATATTAATTGTTTCATCACAATTTAAGTCACCTGAAAAACATCCAAATCCTTCAGCTACTGCACAGGCAGTATTTGACGGACCAGACTGACCTTCATCGTACACAGCTGTAATATGATAACAATATTCATTCCCACCTAAAACTTCACTATCGGAATAGTCTAAATCATTAGAATAGGCGATATAGGTTCCGTCTTTAAAGACAAAGTACCCTTCTACCTCCCTGTCTCCTTTAGGAACAATAACTACATCTGAAAAATCATAATTTACCCTACTGGGGTACATTTTATCCATTTTTCCTGTGTCAGATAAGTGATCACGTGCCCCGCAGTCGCCACCATCGTTATCATAGCAGGAGAGGTCACAACCATAGGCTTGATCCTCGCAGTCTGCATAGCCATCACCAATCCAAGATTCAGGACAGCAGTCACCATCACCTGAACAGTCATCAACATAGCCAGCCTCACACGCAGTATCGGGGCAATCTTCTTCATACTGTTCACATTCTCCATTGGGGCAGGTTACCATTCCCTGGTCTTCACAAGTGAGTACATCACCACAGTCACCACCGTCATTATTAAATTCTTCACAGTTAAAATACACATCCCAAGTACCATCATCGCAGAGTCCGTCACCAATCCAGGCTTCGTACCAGTCCTCAATACATTGGCCAATACAATCTGCAAAATATCCTTCAGGGCAGGTAAAGGGTTCATCCCATGCAAGGTCAATTACAGCATCGTTGGGGGTTGCAGTAAGATTCAGTGGCTCATGTAAGTCTTCATTCACCGGCAACCCTATGGTAAGTGAGAAAGTAAAAGGTTCTCCCTGAATGCAGGGGGTGGAATATTGCACACAATCCATTTCCAATCCCCAGGCGGTAAATTCAACTTCGGTTCCGGTATTGGCAGAAGCATTTGCTGTTACAGGGAAATTTGTTAGAGAAGACTGCCCTGCCATAATGCCATAAAACCAGAAATATTCGTAGTTAGGGTCAATAGTTGCATGGGGACTGTTAGTTGATAAATACACACCAGGATAATCATGGTGATCAGCAGACCCCTCATTATTAAGATTGAGGGAGAGTTGAATTTCTTCACCTGGATCCCATACACCATCCTGACCATTGTCAATATAGGAAGGGTCAGAAACAGTAAATACAGGTGCATGAATGGGTACAGAGAAATTCCCTTCCCAGCTGCCTTCATTACTTGTAAAGTTTACCGTAAAATTGGCATTATGTGCATCAGGGGTAAGATGGGATACAGCAAAAGATACTCCGGTAGAACTAGCAGATCCATTTGCCTGAATTGTTCCAAAATTAAGTGTACCTGAATTTAGAGTAATATAGTCATCCTCAATGGATACGCTTCCGGTTACATTAGTTGCATTGTCAACCCCAACATTATTCACCAATACAGTTAAGGTAACAGTTTCTCCAAAATCTGCATTACCATTTTCATTGTTGGTTATTGAGTAAGAATCCATCGTAACATACGGTCCTTCGGGAGCGATAACTGATAAGGTCGCTTCATGTGGGAATGCATTAAAAGCGGTTACTACCAAATCATAATCACCGGGAACCAAGTCCAAATCATCCAGATCAAGCTCTGCATAACCATTATCGTCTGCATAAGCGAAGGCAAGCAGTTCATTATTTTGAGACAAGGCAACCGTGGCCCCTGATGCTCCGGTACTGATGGAAAATTCTGATTGTCCCAATACAATGGCACCATCATGAGAAATATTTAATGCAGAAGGTGCTGCCGTTCTCACTTCAGTAGTAGGATCACCAAAATAAGTCCAATAATTAGTTTCATTGATTCCATTTGAGCCTTGTGCATCGTTCATATACATACAACCATTAGTTGAGATTCCACCTAGTGTACGGGTAATATGGTTCTCATAACTTTCTGTCAGAATGAGATTCATCCCATACTGTCCGTGCATGGGAGGTTCCCAGGATTGACTGATGGTGGAACCCATGTGGGCAATCCCTCCGGAAGGTTCGCCATTATGGGTTGCTCTCTGCCAAGCTTCCCCGAAGGATAAGTAATCATCAAATTCCCCAACATTACAGCCAACAGTAATGACAAAGGGCAGCATATTGGTATTGGTTAAATTATCCACATCTGAGTTACTGAGGGGAGCACCATTACCCCAACCCTGTTGATAGCCGTGACCGGTATAATTTATGATACTTACACCGTTATTTATAGCAGTGACTCCTTGTGATAGAGTGCCTCCTGAACCGTCATATATACCCTGGTAGGCATCATAAGTAAAGTCTAATAGTATGGGTTTTAATACTAACTCGTTAAAATCATCATCGGTATAACCACCAAATCCGGGGCCTTGGTTGGAGGCAACACCCAGAGCGGAAGAATACCAGTCTGCGCCTGCTTCAGGATATCTTTCATAATTTATCGCTCTTTCAACCTGTGTGGCAACATGGTTGGGTGATTCAGCAGAAAATCTGCCTACAATTACTTCAGCATAGGAATCATTTCCTTCTATAAAGCCAAAATTAGGGTCAGATGCTGAACCACTGATATAAGTGGATGGTATTTGGGCGGCATCACCGACCAGTAAAAGGAAGGTTAATCCATTTTCTTCATAATATTCTGCAACAAAATTTTTTATTGTGGTGGCATTGCTTCCAATATCATTCACATTTACAATTTCCGTGGGGATCCCTTTCCGGTTCTTCCAATCCACTAAAGGCTGCATAGCCTGGATGAATGAGCCATGGGATATAATGAGGAAATTCCCTTTATCTTCTAAATATTCAAAACGGTCATCATTGCTGTAGTTTAAGAAATGATTCTCGTAAATATGTGAAAATTCACTGGCAAGGTTCTGGGTAGTACTTTTGCGGTGGAGTACATTTGTAATGCTCTCCCCTTCTGCATAAACTCTAACCTCAATGTTATGATAGACCCGTAAAATATTTTGTACAGGGTTGTATTGAATGGGATGAAAGTCAATAGCCATTCCTCTTAAATTACGGAGAATATAGGGAGCCTGCAGGTTGGCAAGATTTCCAGGAAAGAAGGCATCCTCATTATAAACTACGCCAAATTCACGATTCACATTAGCAGGATTAATTAATCTGGAGAAGTTTCCTTTTGAGGGAGCAACTTCAATATTTTCATAATCGGTATAATCTGACGAAAGTATTTCAACTTTCATATCAGCCCCATCAGGAATTATTATAGACCGGGTTATTTTTTGAATATCCGGGGCACCTTTTTCCAGCATAGAAGCACCATTTTCCAGATGAACAGCGTACATGCTGCCTTTATCTGTGGATACAGGCACCAGCTGAAAATCATCTATACTGAAATTGATGGTGGTAGATTCTATATTAGAGGCGACAACCCGTGCATGTTCAATTTTGCCGCCCATCAGCACATTACCGATAAAGATACCTAAAAAAAGTATATATTTCATTTTTTCCCCATGTATTAAGTTTTAATTGGTATTTTTAATAACAGGGTAAAATTACGGGGAACCTTGAAGGTACACAATGGATGCAGGTCACATTTTACATATTGTTACACAGGTCACAAATGCGTATCAGGACGAGAAACTGGGAAAATTTACCCCCTTTTTCACAAATGAGGGAGGGGGTAGTCAACACGATTTTATTACGTTAAATGGAATCCGTTAAAATGGAGTTTAACCTGTCAACAAATTCAGTGGGATTATTTAGCTTTGCTCCTTCCAGCAAAACTGCCTGATCAAGGAGCAACTGGCTGATATTATCAAAGGATTTACTCTTTTTCATTCCGCTGAGTTTACGAATAATGGCATGTGTTGGATTAATTTCCAATATGGGTTTTATCTCCTCGCCACCAGACTGTCCCATGGCTTTCATGATTTCCTGCATTTTTGCAGTAGGATCATTTGAATCCGCTACGATACATGATGGAGATTCCTTTAATCTGGTAGAAGCCTGAATATCTTTAACCTGTTCGCCCAGCACTTTTTTCATTTTTTTAATCAATGGTTTCAGGTCATCTTCTTCCTTCTTATCCTCATCCGTTTTCAATTCATCCGCAGCATCACTATAGTTAACAGATTTGATCTCATGATCATGATATTTATTGACCGAAGGGATGACAAACTCATCAATATCCTGATCCATAATCAGAACCTCAATATCTTTATCCTTATACATTTCCAACAAGGGGGAATGTTTTAAATTGGTCTCATTATCACCAGTTATATAGAATATACTCTTTTGGTCTGGTTTCATGCGGGATTTATAATCTGCTAACGATACCCAGCCAGACTCTTTGCTTGATTTAAATCGTACTAATTCCAGCAAATCCTCCCGATTGTCCTGATCCTGATATAGTCCTTCTTTCATGGGGATGCCAAATTGGTCAATAAAGGCGTCATAATTCTTTTTATCCTCACTGTATTTTTTTAATTCGGAAAGGATTTTCTTAACGGAGTTGCTTTTTATTTTTGCCAGAATTCGATTTTTCTGGAGAATCTCACGACTCACATTGAGAGGCAGGTCTTCTGAATCAATAACCCCTCTCACAAAGCGGAGATAAGTGGGCATGAGTTCTTTTTCATCATCAGTGATAAATACCCGTTTTACATAGAGTTTAATGCCGGGTTTATAGTCAGGGTTAAACAAATCAAAAGGAGCATTTTTGGGTATATAAAACAAGGTGGTATAGTCCAAGGTACCCTCTGCCTGGGTATGGATGTAGTGAATGGGGTCTTCATAATCCACCGCAATAGTCTGATAAAATTGATTATATTCTTTTGCTTTGAGAGAACCTTTAGGTTTTTTCCAAAAGGCAGATCCAGCGTTGATCTGTTCGATTTTCTGTTCTTTCTTTTCCTTTTTCTTTTCACCTTCTCCCTTGGTGGTAACTTCTTCCCAGTGAAGGTAAACGGGGAAAGGAATATGATTAGAATATTTTTTGATGATATTCTGAATTTCCCACCGATTGGTGTATTTTTCCCCATCTTCGTTAATATGGAGAACAATGTCGGTGCCACAGGTTTCCCTCTCAGCATCTTCAATTTGGTAGCCTGATTTACCGTCACTGGTCCATTTATAGGCTTGGTCCTCTCCGGCTTTTTTGCTCAACACTTCAACATGGTCTGCCACCATGTAAGAGGAGTAAAACCCTACCCCAAACTGCCCAATGAGGTTAGAATCTTTTTTTGAATCACCAGTAAGCATTTCGACAAACTTTTTTGTTCCTGATCGTGCAATGGTACCCAAATTTTCCTTTAAATCGTCTTTATTCATTCCAATACCTGAATCTGAAATGGTAAGGCGTTTTTCATCACCATCTACAAAGGTAATGTCAATTCTGGGGGTAAAATCCAAGGATTTGTATTTATCATCCGTCAGATTGAGATATTTAAATTTGTCTAATGCATCAGAAGCATTAGAAACTAATTCCCTTAAAAATATTTCGCTGTGGGAATAAAGAGAATGAATGATTAAGTGCAGTAATTGACTGACTTCAGTTTGAAATTTATGTTTTGACATAAATTGCTTTCCTCCGGATTAAATGAAATGTCGCCGAATCGGCGTATTGATTAGAGATTATATCTTAGACTTAATCGAATCCATCTGCCTGGCAGAGAAACATCTTCAACATCTTCATATTCAACATTAAATAGATTATTAATATTCAATGTGGATTCAATTTTCCAAATACGATATTTCACCTGCGTATCGATTATGATTCTATTATCATAGGATGTGGGTTGCTCATAGCGAATATACCATGAACGGGAAATATTAAATGGCAGCTTATATTGTGTACCAAAAATCAGCTGGTGTTTGAGATAATTTGAAATATTGTGATAGCTTTTTTGGCTGCCATTGTTTTCAATGTCAAGGTAGGCATAGCCAACTTCAAAGCGGTCAACAAAGGTGAGATAGTTGATAATTTTGGGGAAAAGTTCCACGTGCACATTATGACCTGAAGTCAATACGGAAGGGATATTCACAGGCTTCAATATGGGAATCGTACCGCTGCTACTATACCAGTCTATAACATTTTCAGAATTTTTATAAAAGAAAGAGGTAGAGAGATTCATGGGAGCACCAAATAACTGCATCCCATATTCATAAGAGTTTACAGTTTCTCCTTTTAAATTTTTATCTCCGGTGTAGATATGATCATTGGCATACATTTCGTAAAATGAAGGAATTCTAAAGCCATGATCAAATTTATAATATATATTGGCATTATTATTAATATGGTACACCAATTGATATCCCGGAGCGCTGAACCAGCCATAATCCGAATAATAATTACCACTAAACCCAAGGTTCAAATCAATGTTATTAAAGGTAAAATCATTTTGAATATGTAGAGAATAATGATCTCTGGTAATTTCACTGACTACCGTGTTGGAATTGGTTTCTCTGTTATAGGTAATGCCAGATGAAGTACGCCCGAAACGGTTAGTAATATAGGACGCGAAATTGAACCCGATTTCTGTATTGCCATAATTCTTCCAACCGCCAAGGTTTTTATTCCGGGCAAACTCATCGCGGTGGTCAAACCAATGGGTGTTGGACTCAAGTTGAAGATTTCCAAAATTCCATTTAATTTTCGAATTGAAAAACTTTGTAGAGTTTCGTTCATACTGATCTGAGTAAATAGAAGAAAGGTGGTTTTTTATTCCGTTGCCTCTTTCCATAAAACCGAAAGAAAAGTTAGTAGTTGTCTTCCCGTCCTCCAGGGAATATTTATAATAATAGGTGCGTTTGAGAAAATCAGTATTAGTGAGATATCCACTTGAGGAAATCCCTCCTAAACTAAAGTTGTGATAACTACGGCCAATGGGGATAGTTACCACCATATTCCCATTCATCAGGGAATAATCTCCGAATTCTGTGGAAATATAGGTATTTCTGTCCCTGCCGTTTTTGGTAATAATATTTACTATTCCGGAGACTGCACCAGTACCATATTTTCGTGCTGCAGCATTTCTATACACTTCAATTCTGTCAATATCATCCAGGTTTACCGGTAAATCCAGATCATGATATAGGGTCTGTTGATTGCTGATTTTTAATCCATCTACTAACACCAGTGTTTGTTCGCCGGTACCCCCAAAGGTAGAAATATTAGCCAGTACATCCGCAGCGCCTCGTCTCTTAATTTTTACCCCTAAGACATAATCGAGCACTTCGGCGATACTGTTCCCGGGAATAGATTGAATTTTATCTGCATCTATGACAATTTTAGTATTTAAGGGGATGGGGTCACCTGAAAAAGTGGTGGTTCTGACTGGTGAAGTTGTTTCATCTGCCACAGCCACCGGAGTAAAAGTAGGCACAGAAGATATTTCTACCGAGGCAGGTAGAGTTTCGGGTGCAGCAAGATGCACCAGATAAGGATTATTTTCCTCAAAATCAAAAAAGGCAGTTTTGGTTATTGGTCCTAATAATCCATCTATTTCAAGAGTCTGTTTCTCAGGATAGAATTCGTTGAATGAATTTAGTTGATTTTGGATGCCTGCAACCTCTTCAGCATTAAGAGCAGCCTCGGAGTTTTTTAACGCAAGAATTCCCCGATAAATAGAATGAGCCAGCTGTGCCTGCTGATTTTCTACTTCAATTTCTAATTCATCTAACGGAGTTTGAAAAAGTTCATGAACAGTTCCAAACCCTGCAAGTGTCTGCAGTTTATATTTGCGATAATGGTCAACAGCCTCTCTTTTGCGCCCAGCCAGTAAATAGGTTTGAGCAAAACACCAATGCAGCCCGGGATCAGTAATTAGCAGCCGGTTTTCATGTGTACGGGATTCAATGTTTCCTGCACCATCTAATTTACCAACAATTTCAAGAAATTTTGCATCGTCAAATACATCAGGGAGTTTATCGGCCAGCTTTCTGCGAACCAATAGTTCGTTGGCAATTTCAAGGTATTGGCTTTGATCTTGGGCGAAAATGCACCCAATAAGAAGAAAGCTGGTAAAAATGGATTTAAATCTCATTCCGTTGATTTGATTAATTGGTAGAAGTACTGTCCGACAAGTCCTGTATTATTCCATCACCGCTGATTTTAAGTAGAATAATCTGGCTTTGATTACCATAAGAATAGGTATTGCCGGTGATGATATAGCCTCCATCGGAAGTTTGATTAATAGAGGAGCCAATATCCTTATTCTCCCCGCCATAGGTATAATCCCATTCTTTTGACAGATCATTAGTGAGTTTAATTGCCCAAACATCATCCATGGTAGAATTTTGTGAATATTTACTCCCCACAATTATAAAACCACCGTCCTGTGTTTGGCGTACCCCGTTTGCTTCATCCTGATAGGCACCGCCAAAAACCTGCATAGTACCCCCTTCAGGGCGGCCTAAATAATTAGTTTTCAATGCGATAATGTTTGACTGTCCCCAGCCTGAAGTGTAGGTATTGCCTACTACAATAAACCCATTATCAACGGTTTGCTGAACAAAGATACCGTGATCATCGTAATATCCGCCTGCATTTACATAAGAGTAGGTTGTGTCAAATCCCCCGCCATTTGCAGTTGTGGTGTCTGCACTTGAATTTAATTTAATTAATCTGATATCAAATGCATTCGCAGCGGAGTAACTGCTTCCCACCAACACATATCCTCCATCATTGGTTTGTTGCGCATAATTGCCCTCATCATTTACATTGTTATCCGTTGTTTCAGTATAAATGACTTTTGTGCTGTCTGTATTACCATCTGCAGCTAATTTCCAGAGAACGATATCGTTGTCAGTACCGTCATAAGAGGTACCACAGACCAGGAAACCACCGTCCTGAGTTTGTTGTACAGAGTTTCCTATATCATCATAATCACCTTTGATTGTATCCTGCCAGGCAAGGGTAAGATCAGAATTATATTTCACAACCCAGACATCATAATTACTACCGTTATAGGTGGATCCCACTAAAATATAACCACCATCTGCCGTTTGCTTTAAATCTTTGGCGATATTATTATAGGAGGAGTCCGCTCCGCCAAAGCTGGTTTCATCCTGGTACACCATAGATGCGTTAAATTTTACCAGCATGAGATCCTGCTGCGTATCTGTAGCATATTTACTACCTACCACTGCATAGCCTCCGTCTGCAGTTTGTACCACTGCATGGCCAAAATCATCATAGGTGCCACCCCAATGACTTATTCCTTTATCCACTTCAATATCGGCATCACTCCCTCCGGGATCATTTACCAGTTTCTGGCATCCCATTACGGTAAGACCTATAATCAGGAATGTGAAGTATTTTTGCCTCAGATACATTAATGCCTCCAAATTATATCAATTTAAAATTATTTAAAGATGTGAAATTATGGGCGATAAGGTACTTTTTGCCCATAAGTATAACGAATTTGATTTTTACGTATAAAAAATTTAGCCTTATGATGGTTGTTAAATTACCAGCATCATTATATAAAATCAAACAATGGTATTGCATTTATAAAAAATAATTA
>CAZKEL010000016.1:0-1716 GCA_964551815.1 uncultured bacterium | reverse complement strand
TCAATATCCCATCTGTTGTAGGGGTCTCCACAAGAATAGATGAAAAACAAAATGAGAATAAACAAATTTATTCTTTGCATAGTGTAAAATTACAGTTTATGCAGAATGTGTAAAAAGGTATATATAATAAAACAGCCCCTGAAATCAAGGGCTGTTTTAAACAAAATTTCAGATACTTTTTATTTCACCAGCATTAGCTTTTGAATGGAGTGTGCTGCCTGAATTCCATCCCTTGATGCTGTAAAGTGTATAAAGTAAACTCCACTTGCAAATTGGTCAGCGTTCCAGGTAAGGCTGTGCTGTCCTGGTTGATCTATTCCGTTTCTAAGGGAAACAACTTCCTGTCCGCGAATATCATAAATACTGATTTCAACCTGGCTTGCAACAGGAACTTCATACCCAATCTGCGTCACCGGATTAAAGGGGTTAGGGTAGGCAGCCATCAACTGATAATCTTCAGGCATTGGGGTTGTTTCCCGGAGGGCCGCAAGCAGATGGATACCATTTGCCTGCCACTGGGGAATGTCAGCTGTAAGGTCTATTATGCTCTGTGTGTCTGTTTTGTACAGCTTAAAGTTTGGAGTATCACCTGCAGCACAATAGCCGCCGGATATGGCACTTCCGTCAGCACCCATTACAGGAACATCTACAGTTCGTCCCATCCAACTGCGTACACCAGACAGAGTAGTACCACAGTAACTGAGTAACAAATCACCATTTTCAATTACACCCTCATTTAGCTCAACAGACTCTACAAAATAAAATGCTTGCTGTGAGGACTGAATAATCTCAAAACCGGTGGGAATATCAGCTTCTCTATATGGGTTAGAAATTCTTGCCATTGGATCTAAAGTATCCAAATTATAACTAAAACCGAATGATTCACTGGTAATTATCCAGTATCCTTTCAGTCCCTCAAAATTCAACAAACTACCTTCCCAGCCATTGCCCGTATTCATGGCAGAATAGCCTTCACCAACCACAGCTAAAACATCGTCTTCAATCTCATCTGGAAGACCATCTGCAATACTCACAGACCCTGCAGCAGGGAAGGATACCAGGTTGGGCCCTTCATGTAAATCATATACTCTGTCATGATCAAGGTTTTTTCCCCTTCCGTCTAAGGTGTCGCTGTCTGTCATACGCAGCCAGAACCCTGAGGATATATCCAGATACATAAGCGTTCCAGCCCAGTAATCATTATAGGAAATATATTGTGCAGAGGTGGCTTCTTCAGCTACGGCAACAATAGAGTTTTCTATATCAGCCATCACACTGCCTACATAGTTATCATCAGGCATTGCATAGAAACTGATGAGATTATTGTATGGGTTTAGTGGTATGCTGTAAGGATAGTCTAAAACCAACTCTGCAATATTGAAGATTCCATTGTTGCTAAATGCGTAGTTTTCTGATGGATATACACTGAAATAGGCATCTTCTGATGCGTCATAAATCTTGAATTCAGGCAGTTCACCCTCCATAAGGTAACCAGATGAATAGTCAAAGCCGTCATCACCCATGGCGGGTACGTCGCAGATACCCCCACCGCAAAGTGAAGTATCCCATTGACGGGAGCCAACACAGACATCACCGCTGAAAATTCCTACCCAGTCATCTGATGATAAAGGATCACCATTGAGGTCATTTGTTTCGAAAACATAGTAAAATGCCTGAATACTGGACTGGTTATAGACAAAATCTAAAGGAGTACCG
>CAZKEL010000015.1:0-44413 GCA_964551815.1 uncultured bacterium | reverse complement strand
AAAATGTGACCATGTTTGGCAGGCATAGTAATTGTTACCTAACCCTCACTCCACCCAGCCTACATGTACATCTACACTACGTTACGATGTACAAGACATTACGGCTGGCAGGCGGTCGGCAATGAGCAGTAAAATTAACAAAAGCCTGCTTGCCCACCGTAGCCTTGGCGTAGGTGGGTATGCGTTGTATGGGCTAACGGAAGAGGAAGTTGCAATTGTGGAGGAGAGCACACAATAATGGTTAATTGTAAATTATGAATGAGGAATTAGGGATTAGGAAAAAAAGGTTGGACGATATAACAATATTGTGATATATTATGAGTGAATGGAGAATCGAATATTATGAAGATCATCGCGGTATTAAGCCTGTTGAAGCATATATTGACAGTTTGCCGGTTGAAAAACAGGCTAATATTATGCGAGTGTTTGATTTGGTTGAAGAATTCGGGATTCAATTGGGAGAGCCTTATCTTAAACATATTAAAGGTAAGGTTTGGGAAATGCGACCGGGATCTGAGAGAATACTGTATTTTACTTTTACCGGGAAAAAGTTTGTATTATTAAACGGATTTACCAAGAAAACCAGAAAAACACCCAAGAAAGAAATTAAAATCGCACAGAAAAGGAAAAAAGATTATGAAGAAAAAAACAAATGTTGAACGGCATAAAGAAAAATTATTACAAAATGCTGAATTCAAACGAACCTATAATGATTTGGAGCCTGTGTATAAATTAATTAGAGAAATAGTTGCATTTCGAATTGCGCAAGGCATAACTCAAAAAGAATTAGCAGAAAAAATTGGAACAAAACAAAGTTCAATCTCCCGTTTTGAAAAGGCAATGAAAATGCCGTCAATATCTTTTTTATCACAAATTACAAATGCGCTTGAATTAGAATGGGAATTCAATATACACCCAAAATCTGTATAAGTATTTTCGCCACTGTCCTTGAAGCCGAAATACTTGTGTTGAGCAAAGTCGAAACAGACCAGTTGGTGTATGCGTTGTATGGGCTGACAGAAGAAGAGATTGCAATTGTTGAGGAGAGCACACAATAATTTTGAATTATGAATGATGAATTAGATAAATTTCCAGAAGACTTCATGTTCCAATTAACCTAAGAAGAATTTGCCAACTTGAAATAGCAAATTGCGACATCAAGTTCGGGTTGGGGAGGCCGTACCTCGCCTCCTGACCTCATCGTTTTCCCTCTCAATTTAATCCATTCACACCCAGGCCTGCTCACATCAATATTGAGATTGGCAGAAACTGCTTCAAATAAGGTTGAACAAAAAATAGATTGAGTCCACTATCCCAATTTATCATTCACAATTCACCATTTATAATTAAACAATTCCTCCTTTGTCCCACATCCAAATTTCCTCCTAAATTTCACCCCTAACAGAAAGGGGATTTATTAGTGAAAATTGAACGCATGAATAAAGGCAGCTGGGGAAAAGTCCGTGCCTTTTTTGACTTAACCACAGAAGAAGGATTCATCATCAAAGGTTTTCGATTGGTAGAGGGCATCAACGGATTATTTGTCTCCATGCCCAGCCAGAAAGGTCAGGACGGGGAATATTATGATACCGTGTTAGCAGACCGAATACTGCGGGATAAAATTTCGCAGATGGCCATTCAGGAATACGGTCAGGAAATCATGGCACCGCCTATGGGTATGGATGAAAATTATCCACCTCCTCCGCCGCCGCCTTCAGCCGAAGCGGCAGGTACACCTGCAGCTGCGCCGGCTGCGTTTTCCGATGATGATATCCCTTTCTAAATAAATAAAATGAAAGAAGTCCTCATGGTTGGGGCTGGCGGATTTATCGGTGCTTCCCTGCGCTATGTCACCTCTGCCTGGATGTCACAGTTTGCCCGCTTTGGATTTCCACTGGGTACCTTCATGGTTAATTTCATTGGCTGCCTGTGTTTAGGTATCTGGGTTAACTCCGGCTTGGAAAACAATTCTTCTCTGCCAATAAAAGAGTTTGCAGCCATTGGAATTTTGGGAGGCTTCACTACTTTTTCAGCCTTCGGATTGGAAACCTACCAATTATTAAAAACCGGTGATATAAAAATGACGTTTCTGTATATCTCCTCCAGCCTGATTATTGGTGTTGCAGGCATTGCCATAGGATTAATGATTTCAAAATAAACTACTATTAGTAAAATGACCTGGCTCCTTCACTTTTTTCAATCCTCCATTGGTAAGAAAATTCTCATGGCCACTACTGGTGTCCTCCTTGGGTTTTTTCTTGTTGCCCACTTGGCAGGAAACCTCCTCCTTTTTGGTGGTGCTGAAATGTTCAATAATTATGTCCTTTCCCTCACAGCTATGAAACCATTGGTAAGAATTGCAGAAGTCATCCTCACACTTATTTTTCTGGGGCATATCATTTCTGGAATCAGGGTAACTCTTGAAAACAAAAAGGCAAAACCCCGCTCATATAAAATAGCTCCCGGGAATTCCACAGCCACTTTTCACAGTCGAACCATGGCAGTTTCCGGCAGCATTGTTTTTATCTTTCTTGTATTTCATTTGCAGACTTTTTGGTGGAGTTTTCAGAAAATGCACGGTGTAGATGCAGATTTCTACCAAGTAGTCGTAAACAGCGAAATTGGATATAGCAACCCCTTGGTGGCAATTTTTTATATCATTGCTCTCATCCTCTTAGCTCTGCACCTCCGCCATGGATTTCAATCTGCATTTCAGACTTTTGGTCTTGCTGATTCCCGTTACAAAAGCATGGTTGAGAAGATTGCAGTCCTGTTTTGGCTTATCATCCCTGTGGGGTTTATTTCCATTCCTCTATATTTTGGTTTTATTAAATAGCTTAATATTATGATCCTGAATTCAAAAATTCCTGAAGGAACGGTTTCACAAAAGTGGAACAATCATAAATTTTCCATGAAGCTGGTGAATCCTGCCAATAAACGCAAGTATGATATTATTGTGGTGGGGACAGGATTAGCCGGGGGATCTGCTGCTGCCACCTTAGCTGAACTTGGCTACAATGTAAAAGCCTTCTCCTATCATGAATCTCCCCGCCGTGCCCATAGTATTGCAGCCCAGGGCGGCATCAACGCTGCGAAAAATTACCCCAACGACGGGGACAGTATTTACCGCCTTTTTTATGATACAGTGAAAGGGGGCGATTACCGTGCCAGGGAAGCCAATGTGTACCGCCTGGCAGAAGTGAGCAACCATATCATTGATCAATGCGTGGCACAAGGCGTGCCATTTGCACGGGAGTACGGCGGTTTGCTGGATAACCGCTCTTTTGGCGGGGCTCAGGTTTCCCGCACATTCTACGCACGCGGACAAACCGGGCAGCAGCTCTTATTAGGTGTCTATTCTGCTCTGGTTCGTCAGATGAATACAGGCAAAGTACAATTTTACCCCCGCCATGATATGCTGGACATTGTTAAAGTAGATGGCAAAGCCCGTGGCATCGTAACCAGAAATTTAGAGACAGGAGAAATCACCTCTCATTCTGCCCACGCCGTAATTTTAGCTACCGGCGGGTATGGTAATGTGTTCTTCCTTTCAACCAATGCCATGGCCTCTAATGTAACGGCATCTTGGAGAGCACATAAGCAAGGTGCCTGTTTTGCCAATCCCTGTTTTACGCAGATTCACCCTACCTGCATTCCTGTTTCCAGCGATCATCAGTCTAAACTCACTTTGATGAGTGAAAGTCTGCGGAACGACGGCAGAGTCTGGGTGCCTAAGAAAGCCGGCGATGACCGCACCCCCAATAACATCCCCGATGAAGAAAGGGACTATTACCTGGAACGGCTCTACCCATCCTTCGGAAATCTGGTCCCTCGGGATGTGGCCTCACGCAGAGCAAAGGAAATGTGTGATAAAGGGCATGGGGTTGGTGCTACAAAATTAGCCGTCTATTTAGATTTTGAAGATGTCATCAAGCGCAATGGCAAGGACTGGGTGTCAGAAAAATATGGCAATCTCTTTGACATGTACCAGCAAATCACGGGAGAGAATCCTTACGAAACGCCTATGAAAATTTATCCGGCGGTGCATTATACTATGGGCGGTCTCTGGGTGGACTATAATCTCATGTCCACTGTTCCGGGCCTGCATGTATTGGGGGAAGCCAATTTTTCAGATCACGGAGCCAACCGATTGGGTGCCAGTGCTCTCATGCAGGGCTTGGCTGACGGCTATTTCATCATCCCCTACACAATTGGTGATTACTTGGCACAGGGTGGACTAAAAACAGTAAATAATACTGATGAGACATTCAAACATGCTGAAGAAGCTGTGAAAGAAAATCTCGATAGAATGTTGGCCATTAAAGGCAGGAAAACCGTTGATGATATTCATAAAGAGTTAGGGAAGGTCATGTGGGAATATGTGGGTATGGCACGCAATAAGGACGGATTGGAAAAAGCATTGGAACTCATCCCCAAACTGAAGGAGGACTTTTGGAAGGATGTTTTTATTCCAGGTGGTAATAACGAATATAATCCTGAATTGGAAAAAGCCAGCCGCCTGGCAGATTTTCTGGAATTAGGAGAACTCATGGCTCGGGATGCCCTGCACCGTGAAGAATCCTGCGGTGGACATTTTAGGGAAGAATTCCAAACCGAAGAAAACGAAGCCAAACGAAATGATGAGGACTTTGCCTACGCTGCCACCTGGGAGTATAAAGGAGATGGCGGGGTTCCTCAACTGCATAAAGAAGACCTGAATTTTGAAGAAGTAAGCCTGACCACAAGGAGTTATAAATAATGAAAATTATTGTTCAGGCCTGGCGCCAGCAAGACCGCAATGCAAAAGGAAATTTTGTAACTTACCCTGTTGACAATGTGTCTGAGGATATGTCCTTCTTTGAAATGTTAGATATGCTGAATAATCAGCTTGTCAAAGATGGAAAAGATCCCATTTCTTTTGACCATGACTGCCGTGAAGGCATCTGCGGAACCTGCGGAATCATGATAAACGGGCGGGCTCACGGTCCATTGAAAGGCGTCACCACTTGTCAGCTGCATATGCGTAGTTTTAAGGATGGCGATACTGTAATCATTGAGCCCTGGCAGGCAAAAGCCTTTCCGGTTATCAGAGATTTGGTGGTAGATCGTAGCAGCTTCGACCGAGTAATGGAAGCCGGCGGTTATGTATCCGTTAGTACGGGAGGTGTACCGGATGCTAATGCAATACCCATTCTAAAGGATGATGCTGATTTAGCTTTTGATGCTGCTGCCTGCATTGGCTGTGGAGCCTGTGTTGCTGCTTGTAAAAATTCCTCTGCCATGCTCTTCGTAGGGGCAAAGGTATCCCAATATGCACTATTGCCTCAAGGTCAGGTTGAGAGAAAGTCCAGAGTAAAAAATATGGTAGGCCAGATGGACATGGAAGGTTTTGGAAACTGCAGCAATACTTCTGCCTGCGAAGTGGAGTGCCCTAAAGAAATCTCTGTTGAAAATATTGGCCGCTTAAACCGGGAATTTGTAAAAGCAAGTTTTTAAAATCCGGTAGTAAATACCAATCCTTAGGGCAGAACTCCTGTCTCCTGTTACTACTTACTGGTCATTAGTCATTTGTCAATGGTCATTGGTCAATAAGTAGGGAATGGGATTTTGTGGATGTGAAATTTCGATATAAAACTGTACCGATTTTACAGAAAAAATAAAAAGCAAGAGCACCACAATTTTTCTGTTATTAAAAAGAGTGCTCCACCAAGAATGGTTGAGTTACAACTGTAGAGTGTGAGAAATTTTTATCAGGACCAGGGACCAACTACCCGGTACCCGAAATTCTAATTTGAAGTCAGCTCAAACTTCACCGGAACAGTCTGCCATACACCCACTTTCTTGTCCCGTTGTTGAGCAGGTTTCCATCGTGAGCGTTTGACCGCTTCAAGGGCCGCTTCATTTAAACCGGTATTGGGGATTCCCTTCTGCACCCAGGCTTCAGTTACATTTCCCTTTTCATCAATAAAAAACTGGATGTAAACGGTGCCTTCAATTCCTGCTTCCTGTGCAATTTCCGGATATACCGGACGAATGGGAATTTTCGGTTTGGGAGGTTTATCATAAGGAATAAATTTCACATCGGGACCTTCAGAGGGTTTTGGAGGCGGGGTATCCCAATCTTCGAAATCATCGAAGTCTGTGTCCTCAATGGTTATGTCTTCATCAAAAAATTCATCTTCAGATGCCACGGGAACAGAGGGCCGGGCAGGCGGTTCTGGAATTTTTATCTGCTCAGTCTGAGGAATATCAAAAGTTTCAATCTCTTCTACAATCGAAAAATCTACTCTTTCCCCTTCCCCCAAAAATCTTGGGAAAATATAAAATACCAAGGTAAGAAAAAGGATGACGCCGATGGTGACTTCGCGAATTCGAACTGGGTAATGAACTAATAGGGGGTCAATTCTCAGCATAATCAGTTGGTTTTTGTTAGGGCTGAATAACTGAGTTTTAAAGCGTTGGCGGTTCTCAGCTGAGTGTGAATATCCGTGATGAGTTTCATGGTAGCTTTTTCATCCGATTTCAAAGACACCGTAATTTTCGGATCTTTGGCAATTTTTGTGTACATTAACCCCGACAGATCATTGATATGAATTATACGGTCATCTACGGAAACCAGCCCGTCTTTGGTTGCCCAGATATAGGAAGTATGCCGTTTACTTTCCAGCTTTTCAATCATTTTGGCACGAGGCATGACAACATCCAGTCCCTCATATTCCCGCATGACCGTGGTCACCATGAAAAAAATGAGCAGCATAAAAATAATATCCGGCAATGAGGCAGTGGATATTTCGCGGCTGGTATGAGTTTTTCTGGCAATCTTCAATTTTTAAAATTCCGGCGGATTTGCAATGGATATTTTACCTGCTTTTGCCTCTTTTAATTGATCCAGTACCCTGAGATAATCTTGATATTTTGTGAGGGGATGGGTCTGCACAGAAAATATTAAATTGGGGTTTGCGGCAAGTCTCTTCTCAACGATGTTTTTGATAGCGTTTACTTTAGTTGGAGCATCATCCATTAAGACTTTTCCGGATTCATTCATTAGAATATTAACAATGTTTTTGCGGTTTACTTCCAACTCATTTCCCTCAGATGGGAGCACCAGACTAATTCCCTTATCCATAGAAATGGTGGTGGTTACCAGAAAAAAGACCAGCAGGAGAAAGGCAATATCCGCCATTGAGGAGGAATTGATTTCCTGCATCGGTCGTCTTTCTTTCTTAATCATTGTTTTCTACCTGCCAAATTACTTTACTGAATCTTTTATGGCATGAAGCAGAGCCGTAGTAGATTTCTGCAAGGTGACGATCTGATTATCAATAATATACAGAACCGCATTCTGAAAAACCTGTAGAACCACAGCCACTACCAGACCAAAGGCAGTAGTAAGCAGTGCTACTGAAATCCCTCCTGCCACAACGGCGGGAGAAATATCATTTGCCATTTTAATATCATTAAATGCCTGAATCATACCCCAAACCGTTCCCAAAAAGCCCAACATGGGAGCCGTGGCGATGCAGAGAGAAATCCAAGTCATATTTTTTTCCATGGAGGCCATTTCTATTGAACCTGAATGGTCCAGTGCATGTTCCGCTTCATCTGCACCTAAGTTACCGCGGTCTAAGGCTGCCAGGCAGAGGTTGGCTACAGGTCCTTGGGCACCTTCGCATTTGGAAACAGCAGAATCAAGTCCGGAATTTTTTACCGTGTCTGCTATTTCGTAGGCAAATTCTTCATTACTTGATAATCCTTTAAAGAGGTGGTATAGGCGTTCAATAACGAACACAAAACCAATGATGAAAATAAAAAGGATGGGCCACATAAACCCGCCGCCATCAATAAACAATTGAACCATTTTTTCGTCCTTATTTAGTAATAATTAATATTTTGGCTTGATTTTAAGCCTGTAAAATTAGGTCAGTTATTCTAATCAATAAAGAAAATTTTGCTGAAGTAAATTTGACAATATTTTCAGGGAGCTTCACTCTCCAACAGGTAATTGGCTGAAATCAGTGAGAAGTTGGCGTGCTTCGTTAAAATGAAGCAGGGCCTCCTGTGCCTGACTATCCTCATCAAGTAATTTTCTGAACAGGTATTCCTTCCCCCAGATGCGGGAGGATACTTCAGCTAAAATACGGTTTTCAATATATGGCCAATTTTCATCTAACTCTTCTCTGGAAAATTCTATTTCCTGACCTTCCAGCCAATTATAAAACTCCTTTTTCCCTTTTTCCTTCAACTCATACTGGCGGGTGAAGGAATTAAATTTTCTATACTTTTTCTGAATGTCTTCCTTTAATTCGCCTGCATATTTAAAGGTAAGCCTGTCCGGGTGAGAAAGAACTTCCCGCGCACTTTCAGAGAGGTCTAAATCCAGTTCTGAAAAAATATCTGGTGTTATCCCGCCTCCGCCATAGACAGTTCGCCCTTTTTTAGTAGTAAACTTTGGTTTATCGGCGAGGGTAGAGTCTGTAGCTTCCCGATTATCTCTACCCAAATCGGTATAATAATCTGCCACATCATCATAGGGTCGTTGAATCAATCTGCCGGTAGGAGTATAATAGCGGGCAATGGTGATGCGGGCAGCAGAACCGTCTCTCAATGGATATTGCCTTTGTACCAAGCCCTTTCCGAAGCTGGTTTCTCCGACTACTAAGCCCCTGTCTAAATCTTGAAAAGCACCTGAAACAATTTCGCTGGCACTGGCAGATCCCCTGTTAATGAGAGTGATAACGGGATATTTCTTGTCCTTGCGGTTCTTACTGGCACGGAAGACTTCCGATGAGCCGGGGATTTTACCCTTTGTAAAAAGTATAGTATCCCGGGAAGAAATGAACATATCCACAATTTCCACTGCCTGATCCATCATACCACCGCCATTGTTACGAAAGTCCAACAGAAGCTGCTGCATGCCTTCATCTTCCAGTGTGTTGAGGGCATCTTTCAATTCAGAGGTGGTGGTTTTGGCAAAGCGGTTTACCTTTATATAGCCGGTATGGTCATCCACCATAAAGGCTGCCATGACAGAGACGATGGGAATCTTATCCCGTACCAATGTGACTTCAAAATCTTCTTCCAATCCGGGGCGGGAAATAGTCACATCCACCTTGGTACCCTTTGGACCGCGCAGTTTTTCTAACACTTCTTTCTGCGTAATCTTATAAGCAGACTCCTCATTGATACGAACAATTTTATCACCGGACTGCAGTCCCGCTCTGTCTGAAGGTGTGCCTGGTATTGGAGAAATAACGGTGATATAACCTTCTAATAAATTGAATTCAATTCCGATTCCTTCAAATTCGCCGCCAAATTGTTCGTTCACCAATTCAAACTGTTCTTCAGAAATATAACTGGAATGAGGATCAAGTTTGTCTAACATACCGATGATAGCACCTTCAAGGATGTCGTTCATGTCCACTTCTTCCACATAGTTATCGCTCACCAGTCGGATAATTTGTGACAGGGTTTTCATTTTCTGGAATTGATCTCTGGCAGTATCCGATTTCACCGCCCAAAGGAGAACCAAACCAAAAATGAGATAGGGTAGTATTTTTATCATTTTCATAGGCGGAAAAGTTAGGGTGTTTTAGGGGAGCGGGGAAATGAATAGAATTTATGTTGTAATTGGAAATTTTAGAATCCTGGCTTATAAATTATAACTAATCTGTGACAAATCAGTGTTAATCAGTCTGCCCTCCGTTAGGCAGGATGGTTAAATATTATCCTGCAAATAATCCTTTTTCTCCCATTTTGAATTCCCGTAGCTTAAAGGCTGCGCATGAAGGGGAAAAACGGCAAATATCAATTCGAAAATCGTATCATTGTCAAAGGTGCACGGGAACATAATCTCCAGAATATAGACGTGGAAATCCCCCGGGATAAATTGGTGGTCATCACCGGTCTGTCCGGATCAGGGAAGTCATCCCTGGCATTTGACACCATTTATGCGGAAGGACAGCGTCGCTATGTAGAGTCCCTCTCTGCCTATGCCAGACAGTTTTTAGGACTCATGGAAAAACCGGATGTGGATTATATTGAAGGGCTCTCCCCGGCCATTTCCATTGAGCAGAAAACTTCCAGCCGTAACCCACGCTCAACAGTGGGAACCATTACCGAAATTTATGACTATCTCCGGCTCCTCTTCGCCCGGATTGGCACCCAGCATTGTTATAATTGTGGCGGACCTGTACAGCGTCAATCCGTTCAACAGATCGTAGATCAAATCATGTCCTTTGAGGATGGTACCAAATTTCAGGTGTTAGCACCGGTGGTTCGCAGCCGAAAGGGACAGTTTAAAGAAGTCCTTCGGTCAATTGGTCAGGAAGGTTTTGTTCGGGTGCGTATTGACGGAAAGGAAATGAATATTTCCGATAAAGTCAGTTTGTCAAAAACTATCAAGCATAACATTGAAGTCATTGTGGACAGACTGATTACAAAACCGGGCTTTAAAGACCGCCTTACTGCCTCTGTTGAATTAGCCCTGAAAGTGGGTAATGGCTTAGTCATCATTGATGAAATGGGGAAAATGGAGCATCTCTATAGTGAGTTTTTTTCCTGTCCGGACTGTGATATTTCCTTTGAAGATTTACAGCCCCGGGCTTTCTCATTTAATTCCCCCTTTGGTGCCTGTAATACCTGCGATGGTCTGGGTACAAAGGTGAGCATTGACCCTGAACTGGTAGTCCCTGATCCGGAAAAATCTCTGATTCAGGGCTGCATTGATCCCATTGGAGAGCAGCCACGGGGAAATTGGTATTCGGCTATATTAAAAAGCCTGGCTTTCCACTATGATTTTAATTTCACCACCCCCTGGAAGGATTTTTCAGAAGAGATACAGAGAGTGCTCCTCTATGGTACCAACCCGGAAGAAAAAATTACTATGCGCTATCAGTCTGAAAAATTTAAGGGAGAATATAAAGGAAAGTTTGAAGGGGTCATCCCAAATTTACAGCGCAGATATACACAGACACAGTCCGGGCAGATGCGGGATTGGATCGAAAAATATATGGCTATTCAGGCTTGTCCAGACTGTAAGGGTGCCAGGTTGAAGCCGGAAAGCATAGCGGTTACTATTAATGAGAAAAACATCTTTGAACTCACGCAGGATACAGTTGGCAGCCTGCATTCTTTTTTTCAGAAATTGAAACTATCCAGCAGGGATGAAGAAATATCAGAGCAGATAGTGAAGGAAATTAACTCCCGCCTGGGCTTTTTGGTGAATGTGGGTTTGGACTACCTCACTCTTCAGCGCTCTGCCGGCACCTTATCTGGTGGTGAATCTCAGCGTATTCGGCTGGCAACGCAGATTGGTTCTCAATTGGTAGGGGTTTTATACATTTTAGATGAGCCTACAATCGGGCTGCATCAACGGGATAATCAACGGTTGATTCATACCCTGCAGCATTTGAGAAATTTGGGAAATACAGTAATCGTAGTTGAGCATGATGAAAATACCATTCGTGCTGCAGATTGGGTTCTGGACTTAGGTCCCCGTGCAGGAAGCCATGGTGGTAAAATCATTGCCAGTGGTACCCCTGCTGACATTGTTAAAAACAAGCAATCCCTCACAGGAAAATATTTAAACGGACAATCTGTGATTTCCTTTAATGGCAATCGTCGAAAAGGAAACGGAAAATTTCTAACCCTCATTGGCGCTTGTGGTAACAATCTGAAAAATATAACGGTTAAAATTCCATTGGGAAAATTTGTCAGCATTACCGGGGTATCCGGGTCTGGTAAATCCAGTTTAATTAATCAGACACTCTATCCGCTTATTTCACGAGAACTATACTCAAGTCTTCAGAAACCTTTGCATTTTGAATCTTTCAAAGGCATTCGCCATTTAGACAAAGTCATTGATATTAACCAGTCTCCAATTGGGAGAACTCCCCGTTCTAATCCTGCTACCTATACAGGACTTTTCACTCACATCCGGGACCTGTTCTGTCAGATTCCCGAATCAAAAATCAGGGGCTATAAACCGGGAAGATTTTCGTTCAATGTTAAAGGGGGTCGCTGTGAAACCTGCCGTGGTGCAGGACTTATCAAAATTGAGATGCATTTTCTGGCAGACATGTATGTGCAATGTGAAGAATGTAAAGGACTGCGTTACAACCGGGAGACCCTGGAAATTATATACCGCGGTAAAAATATTTCTGAAATTCTGGAATTGACTATCGAAGATGCGTTGGAGTTTTTCAAACATCATGCGCAAATACACCGCAAGCTTGAGACGCTGAATAATGTAGGATTGGGATATATTCATTTAGGTCAGCAGGCTACCACTCTTTCC
This sequence comes from uncultured bacterium, assembly GCA_964551815.1. Taxonomy (GTDB): domain Bacteria; phylum Fidelibacterota; class Marinisomatia; order SCGC-AAA003-L08; family D37C17; genus D37C17. The sequence goes on along the minus strand of CAZKEL010000015.1, from coordinate 32,118 downwards.
GGAGGGGAATCACAACGGGTAAAACTGGCTGCTGAACTTTCGCGTGCAGGCACAGGAAGAACCCTCTATCTTCTGGACGAACCGACTACGGGTCTCCACTTTGAAGATGTAAATATGCTGCTGAAAGTATTACACGGGTTAGTTGAAAAAGGAAATACAGTGGTGGTTATTGAACATAACCTGGATGTAGTTAAGTCTTCCGATTGGATTATTGATTTAGGCCCTGAAGGAGGTGATGGTGGTGGACGCATCGTAGCAGAAGGGACACCGGAAATGGTGAAGGGGACTGAGGGTTCCTACACCGGGGACTTTCTGGCGGAAATCCTCACAAGTTAACTATTATTCTTCGGCTCCTTCTTCTTCAATTTCAGGGGCAGCCAAAACATCTTCAATATTTATATCTCCTGAATCTATCTTGCCTTGCAGGATATTTTTTATAGCCCCTTTGGCTTCATCAATTTCCCGCTTTGAAAGCGCTCCTTCATGAGGGGTGAACATGGCTTGCTTTTTCCCTGGCAGATACCCTTGAATTTTTTCTACTGTTTCGGTTTCAAGTTCCTTTAAAGATTTTGCCATGATTTCAAGGTCAATATCCGGGTCGCCCCAAAAAGTGGCTGCCAGATCTTCCGGCATGTTCATGATGTCATCAAAGAGCAGGAAGTATTTTTTCACTTCAGCAAGTAAATCGGGATTGTTAATCTTCATTTGATCTAAATACTGCATTGCTTCATCTTCCGGCATTTTCCCCAGCATATCGGAAACAGACCTGCCGCCGCCTCTTGAAAACTGAACCGGTTTAGGCAGAAAGGCCGTTTTCTTCTTTAACTCCTTGGCAGTGAAAATAATAGCTTCCAGCGGAATATCACTCAACTCCCCTGTTGCAATAACTATTTTATTCTGCTTTTCTGTATTCACCTTTGAGAGAAAAGTCATGCGCTTTTCGTTGTCTAACTGTTCAAGGGCAAGGGCTATGACGCGGGGTTTTTCCGGAGATAGTAGGGCATACAACTGTTCATCATCCAAAGATTCCAGAAAGTCGAACATATTCTCAATGGTCGTTTCTTCTTTATACTTCTCCCCTGAAAGCATTTTGAAATAATAATCCTCCAACACTTCTTTTTTAACAGAAGTAGGTACATCATTCCGCAAGTTTTTCGCATGGTTTCGCAGCTCATAAAACTCAGGTTCAGGAATATCCTTAAACATATTCAAAGCGAGAGAATCTCCCAGAATGTCAAAAATAATAGCTGCTTTATCGTAACCTGTCAGGTCTTCAAGTGTCTTCATAATGGCTTATTCCTCTCCACCTTCTTCACCACCCTCGTCTGCTTTATTTGGATTATCTGACAACCACTCTTTAATAAGAGCGGATGCACCCTCTTTTTCACCTACGGTAAGAGATACAGCCGTTTGCCGCAGTGATTTTATTTCAGAACGCAGTGCATCTTCATCAGGTCTTGGGGGTGGAGGTGTCGGTTCAGATGTTGGCTCTGGTGCAGGAGTTTCATTGACTGGTGGTTCATCTGAGCCGTTCTTGGTTTTTTTGTCTTTCCCCTTTGATTCTTTCTTTTCTTTCTTCTTTGGCTCTTTGTCTTTCCCTTTAGGTTTTAAATAAACTGTTTTAGGTTTTTTATTATTTGCCGCTAAAAAGGTAACAATCATGAGGGCGACTATTAAGAGAATAAAAATCACAGAGCTCATTATGTCAGAACTGCCTCCCCCAATATCCATCCCTAAAATGGACTCTTCTTTCTCTTCCCCTGTACCCGTTGTCTGTTTCAAAATGCCCATGGTTTCGCTGATAATGGTTGAGTCCGATTTTATTTTACTTTCGATAACCCGCTCCAACCGTGCTTCTGTATTTACGAATTTGATGGAGTCCTGTATTTTTCGGTCTCGCTCTGATTTCACCAGATTCTCAAAGCGGATTGAGTCCTGCTTCATTTGCTGCAATTCCCGGGCTTTTGCCATAGCCTCCCAAGTCTGTTTAATAGAATTTGCTTCGGTTAATTGTCTTTCTAATTCATTTAAGCGGATAGAATCAGCAGCAATATCTGCCCGTCTTTTTGCCGTTTCAAGATTTTCAATTTTTTGTACTAATTCATCAATTTTCTGATCTTTTTTACTCTTTTGAAACTCCATGGCTTCAATTTTGATACAGTCCTCACAGTCCGCTGTTTCAGGAATGACTCTGGCAACGACTTGTTTTATTTCCTGTTTGACGGAGCCGGTAACGATAGTTTCATCAATACCGACGGTAACCTCTACCCTGCCAATACTATAATCATTGGCTGAGAGAGTTTTACTGCCTGTTGATGATGTGGAAGATTTTCCTGAAGAAGACGGCAGGGTGGGCAGACCGGGGACAGGTGTATAGGTATTTCCCTTCCCCTCGGAGGAAGCACTTCCTTTTTTCAGTGTACCTCCCATGGTTGAGAATTCCACATTCACGATTACGAGGAATTTTTCTTGTCCCAAAATACGGGAAACAGCAGAATTCACCTTATCCCTATATGAATTTTCAATGGCTATTTTCTGTGCAAGGTAGTTGGTCTGCTGGTTCCAAAGCAGGGTGAAAATAGCAATTAGTAAGAAATACCGACCTGTTTTATTGGTCATGATTTTGCTCCTGTTTACGGCATTGTAAATTTAATGGATTCATCCTCATCTTAAAAATGAAATGCTCCTAATTTTTTGGAGGCACCCATGGGTCTGAACCATCAACATAATTATTATAGGTAAAAATAATTTTAATTCGTCTGTTCTTTCTTCTTAACTCCACCGTAGAATTGAGAGAATCAATCATGGTGGGAATAGGGATGCGTTTTTTCTTTACATCAGACCTGCCAATATCCCCTTCAAAAGATGCCTGCCCAGTTCTGGGATCAATTTTTTTTGAGCCCTTCTGTTCTTCAACATAGCCTTTCCGCATATCAGACCAGGTAAGATCTGCAGGCCAGCGCTCCGCATAGCCATGAGCAACCAGACGGGAGGCATCCACTCCCCTGTCAATCAAATAATTTACTACAGCAGATGCACGGGCTGTGGAAAGCTCCCAGTTTGTAGGATAACGGGTTTTAAATTTTTTGGGTATAGGTAAATTATCCGTATGACCTTCAACAATCACCTGGCGTTTATCATTGGGGTTCACCAAAAAGCTGTCAGCGGCTGCATCTAAAAAGTGTATCAGTTCCGGCTGCATATCTGCGGAAAGCTGTTTAAAACAGATATCTCCATTTAACTCAAATGCTATTCCTCTTTGGTCTCTCATGGAGAGATTTGCTGTGGTGTCCAATTCCATATCTTCAATGATCTCTGCTACATCCTTCCGAACTTCCGCTAATTTCGGAGGGGGAATTGTCTCTTTCATTTTCTGTTCTATAAGACTGTCGGCATATTCTTCTATGGGTTTACCGTTAATTTCTGTAATTCCGTTTTCTTTTAGTTCCTGCATTTCTTTCTTTATTTCTTCAACGGCTTCTTTTGCTTCTTTGGCATCAGCAGCTCCTGCTTTATCACCACCAAGGGCATCCAATTTAGCAGGGTCCATGGTAGCCAGAGAGAACATGAGAACGAAGAAAGCAAACAGGAGGGTAAACATGTCTGCCATGGTTCCCATATATCCGGGAAGCCCTTCAGGAGGACAATCTGGGCATTTTTGCTTAGCCAATCAGCTTATCCTTCATCTTTCAAGCGGTCTTTCCGTGCTAAAAAGGCATTTAATTTATCTCTCACCATAATGGGGTGCGTTTTTGCATGGAGCAAGAGAATGCCTTCCACATGAATGGCAGACTCAATTTTTTTATCTTCGTTTTCGTATTTAAGCTGATCTGAAAAAGGACCAAAGAAGAAAAAGGCAAAGAAAGCACCATAGAGTGTTGTTATAAGAGCCACCGCCATGGAACCACCCAGTTTCGCAGCAGGGTCAACTCCAGGTTCCGGGGGGTTTGCCATGGATCCCAGCATGAACACCAGCCCGATAAGCGTTCCGATCATTCCAAAAGCCGGGGCATATTCACCCATTTTTGCCATAGCGTTTGCTTTTTTTATTTCCCTTACAGATCGGTATTCCTCTTTATTTTCCATAATTTCACGAATGTCATCCCGCGAATATCCATCCACAATCATTTGTAGCCCGTCTTTAATAGAGCCTAATCGAAAGGGCATATGTTCAGGAGTTTCCTCAATAGCTTTTGCCAGTTCACCTTTTCTTGCCTGTTCTGCTAAATTCACATAATCCATAACTACATCTTTAAAGGTAAAGCCTTGAGTTCCGAATACTTTTCCAAACCCGCCGAAGGCCGCCAGCACATCCTCTAAAGGAAAAGCGATGGCAGTTGCAGCGATGGATCCCCCTACCACAATTAAAAAACTGACGGGATCTACTAACGCACTCATAGGGACATTGGCACCCATTGATGCTAAAACAGACGCAACTCCCATAAGCACAAGACCTAATACTAATCCTATTACGGTACCCAGATTCATACATTAATCTCCTGTTTTCTTACCTATTTCAACAGGCTGAAGACGGTTCTCTTCTGCTGCCTTCAGCATATCGTAAATTTCTGTAAATTCCGGATCTAACTGCAAAGCTACATTCCAGTTTAAGGTAGCCCTGCGGTCATCTCCCAATTTATAATAAATTGATCCCCTGCGCCCGTAAGCAATAGCTAATTGGGGATTCAGTTCTATTGCCAGATTCACTTCAGAGAGGGCATCTCTGTACTGCTCAGAATAGAAAAACCGCAGTGATCTGGATAAATGACGCATTGCCTTATTCTGATTCAATTGACTGGTCTGTTCACGAAACAAACTTTTTTGTGTAGAATCTACCAGTATGGCTTCAGAATGGAGAAGCATATTGTTATGCGCCTTTAAATTTTCAATAGTATTTTGATTGACCCTGATGGAGTCTCTCAATGTTTCAACCACTTCAACACAGATGGGTTCATAGTATAAAATTGACGAGTCCGTAACAGCATAAATGCCGTCTCCTACGCGTGTTTCCTCTTCGGTTTCATCTTCTGCAGATACCGCCCGGGGTATGTTCATGCTCACCCCAAAGGTAACAGAAGGAGCGTTTCCTTTTAAGGCTTCCCATTCTGTTCCGGCTCGGTCTTCAGTGGCAAAATTACCAAAATTTTCAAAATGAGTAATACCAAAATTAATATGATAGGAATTAAAAATGGGAATGTTAAGACCAAGATTTAAGCCAGTACCGTCAAATTCTGTTAAAAAACTTAACCCACCGTTTTTTTTCAAAATGGGAGTCGTAAACTTAAACCCAAGAAAGACCCCCAGATTTTGACTTGGATTTGTCTCAAATAAATGGGAGTCTTCATTAATTTTACCCGATCCAAAACCTAAATGGGTGGCAATGGCAAAATCTGAAAACCTCTTCTGGCTGGAGAGCACTCCAAATAGGGAAATACCTCTTGTATCCAACCCGTCGGTGGAGTCGCTGCCCGAACGAAAGAGTAAATCATGGATACCCACATCCAGATTCACATTCCCATACTCTAACAGGGTGCGCTGCACATGAAGACCCAGTTCAACCGAATTGACAGGATTGACGGGGTTTACCATAGAAATACCATATAAATACCCATTAGGAGACATGGCATTCACCGCAAAGCCTGAATTGTTTTGTGAGGATGACAGGTATTCAGATGACACATTGATCTCCAACAATTTATTATTCATGGAAGGATCAACGCTGGGAATACGTATCATATTTCCCGGGCGGGAGTAAGAAATTCTGGAATTTGCCTCAGCCTGCTCCCATCCAATAACCAAGACAAGTAGAAATAAAATTCCGGGTTTGGTCATTTTTTAGCTGCGGGCGATTATTCTGGATTTAATTTTTGCTGAATGGTAGTAGTCGCTGTCAGGGTAGAGAGACATGAGCTGCTGGTATTGGTACAGTGCTTTTGCTGTTTCGCCGGTTTTTTCATAAATTTTAGCCGTAAGGAATAAATCTCTGTCAGACCCTCTGTTTGAGCCTGCCCAAAGTGCATAGGGTAAAGCTTTTTGAAATTGTCCTGTCTCAATAAATGAAGTTGCCAGCCAAAATTGAATTTCTGCACGGTTTGAAAGCGTTAATTCCGTCAAATCACTATCTTCAAGAGATTGAATAATATGATTAAAATTTTTTTGAAGTGTATGCCTTTGAATAAATTTTTCCACCTCCCGAAAGTTTTCACCGGTTACCCTTCTAATTGGGGATACTTTTTCAACTGGCTGATGAAACTGAACCTCAGACGATTTTTTCGGTGCTATAAAAGGGTCTGAGATGAGTGCCTTTATCTCCGGCGCTGCCTGGGCATTCACATTGGTGGCTGGTATTTGAGACTGTTCCTCTTTTATGATGACACCAAAATCCCACAAGGTTATCTTTTCAGCATAGATCATTCCGAAAAGGCAGATAATTAAAGCCAGCCTGAAGCTGCCATCAGCCCTCATATTGACTCCAGTCAATGTCATAACTATAGCCGATAAAGGTGCCAAAAGATCGGGGAATCATCAACTCAAAATTTCCTACCGCATGAGGGAGAATGCTGTTATCAGATGATATTCCCGTATCGAAAGTATTGGTTACTCCGTTTATAAATGCAGTGAGAGTTTTTGTGTCACCCTGCCAATTTAAACGGAAAGTGAATATAATTTTGGCAAAATCTGCCCGTTTGTTTCCCACATTTTTTACTTCACCAGTCAATATGGTATTACCGGAAGCATCCTTTTCTTCGGAGATATCCCCTACCAGTACCAGATTTGCAGAAAGTGATTTTGTGCGTTTCTGAATCAGGTTTATTCCAGAGGGGTCTTCCGGATCGGCTGCTGACAGAGCAGCATCTGTATTGTTTTTCTCAAAATTACCATAAGCACTTACCTGATTTACCACCCTGATGATCGTGTTTCTGTCAATTATGAGCTGACCGATGAGGGTTTCTACTTTCATTACATCCTGATCTTGGTAAACAATTTTCCCAAAGATTGAACTACCATTATCTAACACAATTTCTTTGTTGTAAATGGCGAATGGATTTGCCCATATCTGGGATTGGGCTTCCAGTTTACTCAAATTTTCATGTTGATAGTCCAATTCTGCGCGGAGCTTTTTAATATCCATATTCAGCCCCTCAATAATTTCCTGCACATTTCTTTCTACTGCAGTCTGTTCAACGGGATAAGTATTGTGGTTACCCATGGTAATGGTTTCTTCTGTGGTATCGGGGGTAGCTTCCACTTCGCTTTTCTTTCCTCCGCATGAAATCAGAAAAATAGCAGTTAGCAGAATGGTGAACACATTTCGTGAAAATTGCATAAGTATAAGTGATTTAAGAAATTTTTGGATTTTTTTTTTTGAGGATTCCCTGCGACTTCAATAAGTAAATCAATACAACATATTGATTACTTGGAGTAAAAATATACCGTATAATGTGTTTATCAGCAAAAGCATTTTATGCTTGAATCGCATTATTTTCACAGTTTATTGTGTCATTCATTTTTTGGTGAACTTCCGTTAATAATTGTAAATTTTGCCCTTAATTTGGGAGATGAAAATTGATCATTGAAATGTTAAAAGGAAAAATACACCGGGCAACGGTAACAGAAGCCGATCTGCATTATGTGGGTTCCATAACTTTAGATGAAGATTTAATGGATGCTGCCGGTTTTCGGGAATTTGAAAAAGTTCAGGTGTTGGATATTACCAATGGCAGCCGAATAGAAACCTATGTCATTAAAGGCGGGAGAGGCTCTGGAGAAGTGTGTATAAACGGAGCTGCAGCTCATCTGGTTCACAAGGGAGATTTGGTGATTATTGTAGGATATTGCCAGTTGACCGAGGAGGAAGTAGCCTATCACCAACCACAAATTGTGCATGTAAATTCAGATAACGAAATTACCTCCACCTGTAATGAAGAAGCAGTATTTGCTTAAAAAATGAATTCCAAAATTACCATCAGAGATATCCGTAGGTTTAAAAGGGAAGCCACACCTTTTGCAACGGTGACTGCCTATGATTATGTTTCTGCCCAAAATGCAGATTCCGCAGGCATTCCGCTTTTATTAGTGGGTGACAGTGCTGCCATGGTTATTTATGGACTGGATACAACTATTCCCATCTCCATGGATGAATTAATTTTTCTTACCAGGGCAGTCAGAAGGGGAGCCACAAATGCTTTGGTGGTGGCAGATATGCCCTTTATGTCTTATCAAGCCTCTGTTGAAGATGCGGTGAGAAATGCCGGAAGATTCGTAAAAGAGTCTGGTGCAGAAGCTATAAAATTGGAAGGTGGTACTGCCTACACCAGCCAGATAAAGGCAATTATTGAAGCAGGAATTCCGGTGATGGGTCATGTTGGACTGCTCCCTCAATCTTTTCACCTCAGCTCAGGATACCGCATCCAAGGGAAAAGTGATTTAGAAGCTGAGAAAATTAAAGAAGATGCCCTGGCCGTTCAGGATTGCGGTGCTTTTGCCGTTGTGTTAGAAGGAATCCCTGCCGACTTAGCTGAGGAAATTACCAGCCTTCTTGACATACCTACTATTGGCATTGGTGCAGGTCCCTATTGCGATGGGCAAATTCAGGTATTGCATGACATTATTGGTCTCTATAATGGTCACACCCCAAAACATTCCAAACAATATACAAATCTAAGTTCCCAGATGCTGGATGCTTTGAAATCTTATAAACTTGAAGTAGAAAAGAAACAATTCCCCGCTGAAGCCCATTATATCCTGCGGAAAAACAAAGCCATAAAAGTCAACAGTTAATACATGAAAACGATTGTAAGTATTTCTCAATTCCGTGAATGGCGGAAAGGGATAACTGAATCCGTAGGCTTTGTGCCAACTATGGGAGCCCTTCATGATGGGCACCTGTCTCTTGTTGAAAAATCCAGAGAAACCTGCAGCCATACTGTTGTCAGCATTTACGTAAATCCGCAACAATTTGCTCCCGGCGAAGATTTAGCCAACTATCCCAGACCTTTAGAGTCAGATTTAAAAAAACTTGATTCCTTTGGTATTGATGCAGTTTTTCTCCCAAACGATGATACAATGTATCCAAGTGATTTTAGTACTAAAATCACTGAAGAAAACCTTTCAGGAGTTTTAGAAGGAAATAGCCGCCCTTCCTTTTTTCAGGGAGTGACAACGGTGGTGGCAAAGCTGTTTAATATTGTCAAGCCTACCCATGCTTTTTTTGGCGAGAAAGATGCACAGCAGTTGGTAGTAATAAAAAAGATGGTGGCAGATTTAAACTTTCCCATTGAAATTATTCCCTGCACACTCATTAGGGAGACTAATGGCTTGGCAATGAGTTCACGGAATGCGTACCTGTCAGAGGAAGAAAAAGAGGCTGCTGCTCAAATTTATCCTGCCTTGCAGGAAGGAAAGAACCTGCTCCTTTCAGGAATAGACGATCCCCAAATTATCCGGGATACTATATCTAAACATATTTCAACACAACCATTATTGAAAATTGATTATGTATCTGTTGCAGCTGCAGATAGTCTTGCAGAGGTAACCGAGACTATTTCCGGCGAGGTTCTTGTCTCAGTAGCAGTATTTTCAGGAAAAACCAGGCTAATCGATAATTTTACTTATTCTCCCTCTTCTAATAGATAGTGAGTGCCACGACTTTCCCTTGCTTCTAAGGTAGCAGCAATAATTGCATTTGCAGTTTGAATGCCGTTTCGAAGCCCCACCATACTGGGGGACAGTTTAGCTTTTTGATAAAAATCTTCAATTTCCGTCTGTAAATTTCTCAAGATGGTACGTGCACGGTGCAATCTCTGTCGGGTTCTGATAAGCCCTGCATAATTCCACATGGTATTTTTTATAGTGAGCCAATCCTGAGCAATAAGAGCGGGGTCAATTTCTTCCGTTTCTTCCACCCAGTTTTCAATTTGAGGGAAGTAATCGTCACCCTGATGAAAATGTGCAGCATCTTTCCCTGCTTCATGACCCCAGACCAAGGCTTCCAGCAGGGAGGTGCTGGCTAAACGATTCGCACCATGAACCCCGGTGCAGGCAACTTCACCCACTGCATATAAGCGTTTTAAGGAGGTGTGCCCGGCTAAATTTACTCCCACACCTCCACAACTATAGTGTGCAGCAGGAACCACAGGAACAGGTTCTGCCGCCATATCCACGCCTGCCTGCAAACAATTTTTATAGATGGAGGGGAATCGGTTCTCAATCCAGTTGCGATTTTTAAAAGAAATATCCAGATACATACAAGGCTGACCTGAATCCAGCATAGTTTGGTGAATACCTCTTGCAACTATGTCACGTGGTGCTAAGCTGCCCTTTTCATGAATGGACTGCATAAATTCATTTCCATTGCTGTCAATTAATTTCCCTCCTTCACCCCGCACTGCTTCAGAAATCAAAAAACGATTGGTGCTTCCATATAAAGTGGTTGGGTGAAATTGAATATACTGCAAATTAAAACACCTGGCACCTGCCCGCCATGCCATGGCAATGCCATCCCCAATGGCTTCTTCCGGATTTGTAGAATGGAGATAAATTTGTCCTAATCCACCCGTTGCCAGAATGGTTCGTTGAGCATATACAGCAATTACATTCCCTTTTTGATTATCCAAAACCATAGCACCAAAACAGGCTGGTTTTTCATAAATGTCAGCAGAAATTTTAGAATGGTGAGAAAGCGTAAGCAAGTCTATGGCCGTATGGTCTGTTAGAGCGGTAATGTTGGGATGCTCCTCTATCGCCCTTAAAATAGCTGATTGAATAGAATCACCTGTTTTATCTTTACTATAAATAATTCGTGGCTCTGAATGGGCCGCCTCTCTGGTAAGAGATAATTCAGCGGAGGAAGTTTCAGCGGAGTTTTGATCAAAATTCACCTTAAACCGGTTTATCAAATAATCCTTAACCAGTGTTGGTCCTAAGTTACAGATATGATCAACTGCTTTTTCCCAAAAATGGTTATCACCTGCTTTGATGATATCCTCTTTCAGCTTCTGTGGTGAGTCTTCAGAACTGGTATAAACAATACCCCCTTGCGCTTTGGGAGTGTTCCCTGATTTTAACTTTTGAGATTTGGTAATAATGAGTACCTGTTTCCCTTCATCCGCTGCACTGATTGCTGCAACAGCTCCTGCCAAACCACTGCCGATAATGAGGATTTCCGTTTCAATGGATGGTTTCATGACAGAAATTCCAATCGAATATCTCTACTTTTTACTCCATGAGTGAGAGCACCCACAGAAATTGCATTGATACCTGTATCCAGATATTCTTCAATATTATTAAGGGTTATCCCTCCGGAAGCTTCTATAAAAATGTCATTTCCTTTTCGTGAATTTCGGATGAGATTTACAGCCCTAATAATTTTCTCTCTATCCATATTGTCCAACAGAAATCCATCTACTCCAATTGTAAGTGCCTCTCTGATTTGGGATAAGTTATCCACTTCCAATTCTAAGGGTAATTCTTGGTTTTGAGCACGGGTACTTTTAATTGCATTTTCCACCGAACCTGCTGCTGCGATATGATTATCTTTGATTAAAATTCCACTGGAAAGATCTAAGCGGTGATTATGTCCACCTCCTACAGCTACAGCATACTTTTCAAACAGTCTCAGGCCAGGGGTTGTCTTTCTGGTGTCCAAAATTTTCACCCCAAAAGGAGCTGCGGTTTGAGCATATTCCCGTGTTTGGGTGGCGATGCCGCATAACCGCTGCACAAGATTCAGCATAACCCTTTCCCGGGAAAGTATTGTTGATGCTGCTCCGGTAACTAATCCGATTATTTCTCCCTTTTTCAGATGCTTGCCATCTTTTAGTAGATTATCTACTTTGCATTCATCCCCAAAACATTCAGGAATAATTGTTTCGCCGGCAAATACCATTTTTTCCACAGCAATAATATGGGCTGAAATTTCTGAACTGCCAGAAATGGTAGCTGAAGTGGTTTTATCTCCGCCGGGAAGATCCTCCTTTAAAAAGGAAGCAATTTTTTCTCTTATGTATGAGGCCGAGAGGGAGAGATGCTGAGGGTATTCAATCAACTGAGTGCCAACATCCTTTCTAGGGGAACCAGGGCTTTAATTCTCAAATCTTCTTCCATGGTGATCTCCGGTGAGAGGTTTTCCAGTGCGGTCACCATCTTTTCTAAAGTGTTTAACCTCATGTGTGGGCATTCATTACAGGCACAACCATCATTGGAAGGTAATGGTATAAAAGTCTTATCCGGATTAGCTTTCTCCATTTGGTGAATTACTCCCGGTTCTGTGGCTATAATAAATTCTGTGGTATTTGATTTAGCACCGTAGTTGATGATGGAGGTGGTAGACCCGATATGATGGGCATGCCGTAAAATATTTTCATCACATTCAGGATGAGCAAGCACCTCTGCCCCAGGGTGTCGTATCATCAATTTTACAAGTTCCTTCTCAGAGAATATCTCATGTACTTGGCAGGATCCGTTCCAAAGCAGCATATCCCTCCCCGTCTTTTCCATTAGATAAGAGCCTAAAAATTTATCCGGAGCAAAAATGATTTTTTCATTATTTGGCAGGCTGTTTAAAATTTTCTCAGCATTTGATGAAGTGCAGATTATATCAGACATTGCCTTAACCTCTGCGCTGCAGTTGATATAACTGATAACAGTATGGTCAGGGTGACTTTCTACCCAGCTTTTAAACTCATCTCTCGGTGCGCTGTCAGCCAGAGAACAGCCGGCATCCATATCAGGTAATATCACCGTTTTTCCCGGGTTTAGAATCTTAGCAGTTTCACACATAAAATGAACACCACAGAAAAGGATAACCTCTGCATCAGTTTTCACAGCATGCTGTGCAAGGGCTAAACTGTCTCCCATTACATCGGCAACATCCTGAATATCAGGATCTTGATAATAATGAGCGAGAATTACTGCCTTTCTCTCTTTTTTCAGTTGTGATAATCGGGAAAAAATATCGTCCATATTTATTTAGGCTTTTCCTGTATTCTAAATTTAAAGGTATTAGGCAGTGTTATTCTTTATTTAGATATGGGTCATCTGTGAAAATTCCATCCAACAATAGTCTCTTAGCCTTAGCAAAATGTTCTTGAGAATTTACCGTATATGCCGAAGCAAACATGTTTTTCTTTCTTATCCATTGTGTCAACTTCTCGTCAAGCTGTCGAATATCTGCATGAAATCCATCTGGTCTGCAGTACCAAACCCATAATGGACTATTTATAATGGATTCGGTATTATTAGCTGTCCATAGAAAGGCGGTAATAATTTTGGGGTTAGCTTTCTTTATCCTCCACAGCACAAAGGGGTTGAAACTTGATACGATGCACTGCTTTTCAATTCCTCCTTTTTCAATTTCTGTGAGAACTTTGTTTTCAATGCCTGTATTTATTAAATATTTAGATTTTATTTCAATATTTATAAAGGAATTTTTAGGAAGAGCAGCAATTACATCTGATAATAAGGGAATGGTATTATCACTTATATTAAGAAGCATATCATAAGGGATATTGTTTATTTCTATTGAGGGTGAATTCAGTGATTCAATGATATAATCATGAAACACCACTAATTCTTTATCTGAAGAAAATTGAACATCCAATTCAACGCCATTAAGTCCTGCGTCAAAGGCTTTTTGAAATGATTCCAATGTATTTTCCTTTGAGAGAAAAGGAGCACCTCGATGACCAATGAGGGTTTGTTTTTCAGAAGGCAAAAAATGGGGTTTTACCGGCTTCCAATTACACTTATAAGTATATACGCCCCCCGCAAGGAAGACCAGAAGGAGAATTTCTATCCAAATTAGCATCGTTAAATTTACTGATATTAAGAGTACAACTCCATTGATGGAGTAAGCAAAATATTGGTTTTGGGGTATATTGCCAATTCAACCGCCAATAAGGGTTTTCGTATATATTTGAAATTAATAATACTGTGAAGGAGATATAACCAAATAATGACTAAAAAGGTTAACAAATTCAAATCCGTTATTTTAGGACTCAAAATTTCAGACTTTACCCTACTTTTTACTTTTTTTAAAAAATACTGCAGAGGTCAAGAACATAAAGACGAAAAAACCATTTAAAAGAACTTCTCCATACCAAATTTCTGATAAAGCCGCTTGATTTATAAGAGCAAATATACCAATCAGAGTTTGAAGTCCGGCAAGGGACAATGATACATATACCATACTCGCAGCCCGGAACTTAACAATTACCGCCCCAAAACCACCAAGGAACAAAGAAGGAAGAAATTCCAATAAATCTGGTTCTCCAAATATACCAACTGCCAAACTTATCCAGATCAGCAGAGCTATATTCAACAGAAACACACCCATGGCTGCTTTGAAGAAAAAATTTGATTTACTTGTGGAAAATCTTAAGAAAATAAAACCGAATGTCCATAGGATTACTGCTGCAAAAGCAAAATCTTCTACTCCCCACTGAACCTCAGCATAGAAATGCATCGCAACAAAGGGGATGAGCAACAATGCAATGGTTATAATAGTGGTCTTTAGAAAAATATTATGCATCTACCCAAGTCATTCTAAAGTTTTTGAAACGATCAATTGCTTGATTAGTTCAGTTTTAGCAGTTTAATCAAATAATTCAGTCTGATTATTTACTTTTCTGAAATGATTTGTCGAGAGGGGAGGCAGGGAGTTGTTTAGGCCATAACGATGAACAGAGGTATTAAAAAGCTGATGAATATACTCTGCTATTTTTCCACTTCCTCTGAAGCGAACTCCAAAATTGTTCTCGTTTAGTTTTCCTTTGCGGGTTGCTCTGATAAAATTCAATACCTTTCTCTTTTTTGTAGGGTAATGTTCCTTAAGCCAATGTTCAAACAATTCCTTCACCGAATGAGGTAGTCGCAGCAATAAATATTGAGCAGAACTGGCTCCCGCAGAATGTACAGCGTTTAAGATGGCGGGGATTTCATGATCATTTAATCCCGGTATTACGGGTGCAATCATAACCTGTACGGGAATTCCTGCTTCACTCAATTTACGAATTCCTTCCAACCGCTTCTCGGGGCGGGATGTACGGGGTTCTAACACATTACAAAGTTTAATATCCAAAGTGGTAACCGAAACCAAAACATGGATACAATTATAAGGTACCATTTTCTTTAAAATATCAATGTCCCGGGTGACTAAGTGATTTTTGGTTATAATGGATACGGGGTTGCGAAACTCTCCAAAGACTTTTAGACATTCCCTGGTGAGTTGCAATTTCTGCTCAATTAGCTGGTAAGGATCCGTTACCCCGCTAAGGGTAACATTTCTTGGTTTCCAGGATTTTGACTGCAATGAATTACGCAGCAATTCAGGGGCATGATGTTTCACCATAATTTTCGTTTCAAAATCAATGCCGCCTGAATATCCTAAAAATTCGTGATAGGGTCGCGCATAGCAATAAATGCAGCCATGTTCACAACCTCTGTATGGATTTACTGAAGACTGGTAGGGGATGTCCGGACTGGTATTGTCTGTGATAATTGACTTTGAATAATCAGGGATAAATTCCGTTTTCGGTAAATTCCCTTCATGAGTAAATTCTCTAACAGGAATCGTTTCTGTAGATTCAAAGCGATTTGGGGGATTTTTAGCAGTACCCCTACCCTTTAGTTTCATCTCTTTTAATCTTTTTCTTTGCCCAATCAAGCAGCCGTTTTGCAGGAGGAAAATAGTTACTGAGTATAATGAGGCCTGGAATACCGAACACCCATCCCTGAAAAATCGGGATGAGGCCACCGATAAGTCCAATGATCACCAGAATGATTCCCAGGGAAATTTTGAAGGTGTGTTTTATCATTAATTTATTGGGGTAAGATTAATGACTATGTATCTCTTGAACAGTATTTATAATTGATAATTTGCTCATTTTAATTGGTTCAAGGAATGAATATGCTCTGGTGTGGAACCACAGCATCCTCCCATTACCGCAGCCCCCATCGAAATTACCTTTTCTGCTAACTTTAGAAATGAATGCATGGATTCCCTTTCATGAATATCACCATCGGGAGAAGGTTCTCCCGTACCTAAATTGGGATATACTCCCCAATTCCCCTGCCAGTTATCAACAAGTTTATCCACTGCCTTTGTAGTCCGGTTTATAGGATTACAGTTTAGCAGAATCATTTCTACCTTAAAAGAATCAAGCTGCTTCATTGCACTTTCTAATGATTCCCCTGATAATAAATGGCCATGATCCTTCAGAACAAAACTAACCCAAACGGGTACCTTTAATTGTTGTAAGACAGATAGACCCGCCACAGTTTCTTGAATAGAGTTCATGGTTTCCAATAGAATAATATCTACGCCTGCGTTGACCAGCCAATTTCCCAGTAAAGAGAATTCTTTCTTTGCAATTTTTTCTCCGGGGAATAATTTTGGTAGATAACAATCCTCTAAGGGTGCGATAGAGCCAAGTACAGGCGTGTTATTACCGGCAGCCCTTTTGGCCAGGTCAACAGCTATAGTTAAAGATTTTTTAGCTTCTTGTTCGGCGGTTCCATCCCTAAATAAATAAGAGTACCTCATTGCAGTTTGGGTACCCCTATCACCTGAAGCCTCTTTCAATTTACCTATTGTTTTAGCAAACGCTCTTGGCGTTGTTCTAAATGTATTGGCAGTGATGAAATCCACCCCTGCCTTTATGTAGTCCCCATGGATTTGAGAAACAAGCTCCGGGTGACTCTGGTTTGCATCTGCAGACCATAGATGTTTTGGAAGGGTTATTCCATTGCGGATGAGCTCTGAACCCATAGCTCCATCTAAAATTTTAAAATTCATTCCCTGTTCTGCAATTTCTGTAATCCCAGCGTTTGAATATAAATTGCAGTCAGGAAAATGAGTAAAATCATTTTTTGTGATACCACTTGTACTCCAAGGGCAAATTGGTTGGTTTTGGGGTCAGGCCCCAATTCTGAAATAAAAATATAAGCAAGTATTGAAATAGTGAAAATCAAATAACCGCCTGCATATTTATTTTCAAATTGTTCATGTTTTAAAATCACAATTGTAAAACAAAGAGAAGCAATAAAGAAGAAGCGGAACAACCAGGTTGCACAAATTAGATGTAAATCAAGATAAAGGTCTGCAGGAGTGAGACCTACCCCTGCCAGGGATAGTCCCCCTGATACACCGAAGATGCTGCCTATCAAGGCAGGGGCTGCCTGACCAGGGCCTTGAAAGATCTTTCGTACCCTGATATAAAAATTAGTGAAAATTCCTCCGGCAAGTATGAGAGTCATATTAAACAACTGAGCGGAAAGAAAATTGACTTCTCCTGAAAAACTAATCGTTCTTCCCAAGTCGCTGAGAAAGTTTTTTGTAAGGGAGTAGCCCAGAGTTGTATGATCTAAATAGGTACCACCGGGATAGCTGAATATTGCAAAAATATTCAGGATTACAAATATAACAAGAACTAACCGAGGCAGCTCAATCAACCAAGGGTTTGAAATTTTATTTTGTGCCATATTTCCACATTACTTTTAATTGATAATTACTAAACCGAGTTTTGGACTTTAAAAAATTCCTTTTTCTTGCTCAGTAATTTACTTTTACACTTTGCATCTGAAATATGGATTAATTCTTCAAATATGACTAAATACAAAACAGCACCTCTCCCTTCAAAAGCCATGCCAAGGGGAGTTCCTTATATCATTGGTAATGAGCTTGCCGAGCGGTTTAGCTTTTATGGAATGAAAACCATTCTGGTTATTTTTATGACCAAATATCTCATGGATCACAGCGGAGCACCGGATGTAATGCAGCGGGAAGAAGCCCTTACTTGGTATCATCTGTTTAGCAGTGGAGTTTATTTTACGCCTATTTTGGGTGCACTCATTGCAGATGGGTTTTTAGGGAAATACAAAACCATCATCACCCTCTCAATAGTTTACTGTTTGGGACATCTGGTTTTAGCATTAGATGACACCCGCCTGGGGCTCTCTCTGGGATTGGGTCTCATTGCCTTGGGGTCAGGGGGAATTAAGCCCTGTGTATCTGCTCATGTAGGTGACCAGTTTGGAAAAACCAATGCATATCTATTGGAAAAAGTCTTTAGCTGGTTCTACTTTTCCATAAATTTTGGGGCTTTCTTTTCCACATTGGCGACTCCTCTGTTACTGAATAAATACGGCCCCAATGTTGCTTTTGGCGTACCGGGCCTCCTCATGTTTATGGCTACATGGGTATTCTGGTTAGGAAGAAGAGAATTTATTCACATCCCTGCAGGAGGAATTTCCTTCATCAAAGAAATAACCGGGAAGGAAGGACTCAGTGCATTGGGCCGTCTCACTTTTATTTACGTCTTTGTGGCATTTTTTTGGGCTCTCTATGACCAAACGGGGTCCTCTTGGGTATTACAGGCTGATATGATGAACCGCCATTGGCTGGGAGTAGAATGGCTGCCCTCCCAAATTCAGGCTGTTAATCCAATCCTCATTTTAATTTTCATTCCCCTATTTAATTATATTATTTTTCCATTCATTGGCAGGTTCATCAATCTTACTCCCTTAAGAAAAATCGGGTTTGGACTTTTCCTCACAGCACCCTCCTTTTTTATTATTGGCTATGCTCAATCCCTTATTGATACGGGGCAAAGTGTGGGTATCTTTTGGCAGCTGATAGCATATACTATTATCACTGCAGCAGAAGTTTTAGTCTCTATCACCTGCCTGGAATTTTCCTACTCTCAAGCACCAAGAACCATGAAATCTTTTATTATGAGTTATTTCTTTCTCTCCATCACTTTAGGAAATTTGGTAACTGCAGGAGTTAATATGTTTATTCAAAATCCTGACGGCAGTTTGAAAATTGAAGGTGCTGAATACTTTTATTTTTTCGGAGGTCTCATGTTAATAACTGCAGTGTTGTTCAGCATCATCTCCCGCTATTATAAACCTGTATCCTATTTTCAGGAGGAAGAAAATGTATCTAGTTAATTTGCTTTTATTTTTTACCATGATTTTTTCTGAGGAACCTGTAATTGAACTTCAATCCTTTCATGATCTTTCCGCAAGGTCTATTGATGGTCAGACTGTTAGCATGGAATCTTATAAAGGAAAGAAAATTCTGGTAGTGAATGTAGCTTCAAAGTGCGGATATACTCCCCAATATGAAGGCTTGCAGAATCTTTATGAAAAGTATGGAGAAGAACTGGTGGTTTTAGGATTTCCTTCCAATAATTTTCTCTGGCAGGAACCGGGGCAGGACAAAGAGATAAAGTTATTTTGCAAACAGAATTATGGTGTTACATTTCCATTATTCAGTAAAATTCATGTAAAAGGAAAAAAACAACACCCAGTGTATCAATGGTTATCTGACCCAAAATTGAATGGGTGGAACGATTTAAAACCATCTTGGAATTTTAATAAATATTTGATTGATGAAAAGGGGCACCTGTTAGAGCATTTTAATGCTGATGTGAACCCTAATGATACCCTGATAACCAGGTACTTTGTGGGTAAGAAAGATTCCGTCTCCGTAGAATAGGTTTTAGTTTAATAGGCAATTGTCAATGAATTATCAAGCTAAACACCTTTGGCTGATTTTCACCTTTTGTTTCCACCCCTCATTTCATATCAGACTTTTCAATTATACACTGTGAGTAGAAAAATTTAGGTTTAACCATTACTGAAAATTTGTCTTTTCAAAATATAACCATGAAGGCATAAACTCGAAACCTGCTTGTTTATTGATGTTCAACATACCGTTATTTGTTGAATCATTTTCCGTACGGATAAAAGAGTATCCTTGTTCTTTCGCCCAGGTGAGATTCACATGTTTTAAAGCTGTTGCAATCCCCTGTCTGCGAAATTTTCTGCGGACACCCGTGAGACCCGTTTCTATTTCTCCGTGAATATTACTTTTCCATAAATTGCTCAATCCTGCTATTTCGTCTCCCCGTAATACCAAAAACCATGCCTTTGGAATAAAACGGGGATGCGCAAACATATGCTGTTTATAAACAGAAAAGTCCGGGACCGTGATTTCATCTGTCCAGGGCATATCCGGCGCTACTTCCCGCTCAAATTTCCACACTTTTTCATCAGCCAGGGAATCTATTTCTCTAAGTTTAGTCAATGATTGAATAGTGAAGCCCTTGTCCAGAATTTTATTGATAGAAGCTTTAAAAGCAGCAGGATTATATTCCATTAATTTTAACCGGGATTCTCTTTCAGTTGCAGCAAGCTTAAAGCCGCGTTTTTCAAGAAAGTGAACTGATTGTTCATGCGGCTCCCATACTTCTGAGGTGATTTTTACTGGATGACGAGGTAGTAATATTTTTTCCATGGAGTTATATAGTAAGTCCCCCATACCTTTTTTTTCATGTTCCGGGTGTACATAAATATTCGCCATATATTTGTGGGGATGATAGGCATCCGAATACTGAAAAATACTAAGAGCTGCAAGAGGGTTGCTGCCTCTTCTGATAATCTGACGACGAATGAAAATTTTATCTTCTCTGGTATTTTCACCGTGCATTTTTCCTTCAACCGTTACAGGATGCTGTGGATAAACTGTATTTAACAATTTAACATAGGCAGGGAAATCACCCTCTTCAAATGGTTGCAGCTTTGCCTTAATTATTTTTTCCCCGTTTTTATTGTATCTTCCGGATGAACCATGGGTACAAAGCGGACAGAAGTAATCGTTTTTTCCGAAACAACTCCGTTTTCATTTTTGGTTATAACTTTTAGTTTTTGAAATCTTTTGCCAACTGGCAATACCAGCCTCCCCCCAACTTTCAGTTGCTGCAATAATTTTTCCGGGATAGTTTCTGGCGATGCAGTAACCATGATAGCATCAAAAGGTGCTTCTTCCTCCCAGCCTTCATATCCGTCTCCATGGCGAACAGTGATATTTTTATAACCCAGTTGATTGAGCAATGGCTTGGATCTATCCACAAGGTTTTGAACAATTTCAATCGTAAACACCTGAGATGCCAGCTGGGATAATATGGCAGCCTGATAGCCTGATCCCGTTCCGATTTCTAATACTTTTTCCTCTCCCTTTAGCTGCATCAATTCACTCATCAAGGCTACTACATAAGGTTGGGAAATCGTTTGGCCATGCCCTATGGGCAGGGGACCATCTATGTAAGCTTTGTCAGCATATTTTGCCGGAACAAATTTATGCCGAGGCGTGTTTCTCACTGCTTCCAATACGCTTTTATCTTTAATTCCCCTCTTTTCAATCTGCTCTTTAACCATGACCTCTGCTTTTAACTGCCAATCTTCAACAGCATTTTCTTGGGATTGACAACTGAGAAAAGTTAGAGATAAAATTACTTTTATAATCAAGCGCATAATATTGTATGTTGCAAATATATTCTGCATTTTTTTGTGTACTCATATAATAAAAACCCTTCCTGTAACTTACGAATTATTTCTAATATTCCCGCTATGAAAATCTATTTTGCAGGCGCAATTAGGGGAGGTAGAGAAGATCAAAATCTCTATTACAGCCTTATTGACTATATTGGTTGTAAAGCGGAAGTACTTACCGAACATGTAGGACTGGAGTCCCTTTCCGCTGAGGGAGAAAAAAAATTATCCGATGCGGAAATTTTCCACAGAGATGTGGACTGGCTTAAATCTGCAAAGGCAGTAATTGCTGAAGTGACTACCCCCTCTTTAGGTGTGGGGTACGAATTGGGTATTGCAGAAACACAAAGCAAGCCTGTGCTCTGCCTTTATAGAGTATCAAAGGGCAAGCGGTTATCTGCTATGCTTAATGGAAATCGGAAATTTAATTGCAGATTATATCAGTCACTGGACGAAGCGAAAAGCCATATTGATGCCTTTTTGGACAAACTATCTTGACAGATCATCTGCTTAGGTAAATAGTATCACTAATTATTCAATGTTTTATAAATCACCTCTCTAAATTACACCCCTATTTTTCCTGAACACCTATATCATTTGAGGAGCAGAGCCAATGCCTAATATTCTTAAAATTTTATTTACCTCTCTTTTAATTTCGGGATGTTTTAATGAATTGGAGAAAAAACTAAGTTATCCCCAATCTCGAAAAGATACTACAATTACAGATACTTATTTTGAGGTTACGGTTGCAGACCCTTACCGCTGGTTGGAGGACGATAATAGCGATGAGACTGCTGCATGGGTGGCTGCTCAAAATGATGTGACTTTCAAATATTTAAACCAAATTTCCCAACGGGATAATATCAAAAAGCGGTTGGAAGAAATTTGGGATTATGAAAAAGTTTCTGCTCCATTTAAACGAGGAGAAAAATATTATTATTATAAGAACGAAGGGCTTCAAAACCATTCTGTTCTATATTCTGCTTCCAAACCGGGAGGGGAGGAAAAAATTATACTCGATCCAAATGCCTTTTCTGAAGACGGGACTGTTGCTCTAACCGGCACTTACTTTAATAAAAAGGGGAATCTGTTGGGCTATGCCAAATCAAAAGGCGGTTCTGACTGGAAAGAATTTTATGTCCGTGACCTAAGAACAGGAGAAGATCTGCAGGATCACCTGAAATGGATTAAGTTTTCCGGCATGTCCTGGGAAGGCAATGGATTTTATTATTCCAGATTCCCGGAACCGGGAGAAGGGGAAAAGCTGGATGCATCCAATGAAAATTCATCTGTGTATTATCACACACTTGGAGATGAACAAACGGCGGATAAACTCATTTTTTCAGATCCTGAACATCCAAAAATTTCAAATTATGTGAATACCTCTTTTGATGAAAACTATTTGTATCTGTACCGCACAACAGGAACCCATGGCACAGCGCTCTATTTTTCCAAAACCGGAGGTGAAAAGCATGAATTTACTCCAATTATGGATAGCTATGACTATGATCATTCCGTAATCGGAAATATTGATGATACCCTTTATCTCCACACAAATTATAATGCTCCAAACTGGAGATTGGTGAAATTTTCCTCCAACTCTCCGTCACCGGAAAATTGGATTGATGTCCTTTCAGAAAAAGAACATCCCTTGAATTCTGTATCGTTGGTTAATGGGATGTTATTAGTAAAGTATTCTGTGGATGTGAGTTCCCGTCTTTATGTTTATTCTCTTGGGGGGCAATTAAAATCTGAGATTGAATTACCCACAATGGGAACAGCTTCAGGGTTTAGCGGGAGACAGGATGACACAGAAGTTTTTTATAACTTCACTAGTTTTGCTTATCCCCCAACAATTTTCAGATTTGATGTATCCACTTCTGTTTCCACTCTTTACAGAAAATCAAAAGTAAACTTTGACTTCTCTCTATATGAAACAAAACAAGTTTTTTACTCCGGCAAAGACGGCAAAAAGATTCCTATGTTTATAACCCATAAAAAGGGACTTCACTACGATGGAACTGCACCCACCCTCCTGTATGCCTATGGTGGTTTTAATATCAGCATTAACCCCTATTTTTCAGTGAGCCGTATGGTTTTATTAGAAAGTGGCGGTATATATGCGTCTGCTAATTTAAGAGGTGGCGGAGAATACGGTGAAGATTGGCATCGAGCCGGAATGCAGTTAAAAAAACAAAATGTGTTTGATGATTTTATCGCTGCGGCAGATTATTTGGTTGCCAATAATTATACCAGCAGAAAAAGACTGGCTATTAAAGGTGGATCTAACGGCGGACTTTTGGTGGGGGCCGTGTTGAATCAACGCCCCGACTTATGTGCTGTTGCTTTTCCTGCTGTAGGCGTAATGGATATGCTGCGCTTTACCAAATTTACCATTGGTTGGGCCTGGGCTGTTGAATATGGAAATCCTGAAGACAGCAGGGAAATGTTTGAGTATATTTATAACTATTCCCCACTGCATACGATAAAGGAAAAGGGAAATTATCCGGCTGTGTTGGTTACCACTGCTGATCACGATGACCGGGTCGTTCCTGCTCATTCATTTAAATATGCAGCCACTCTGCAGGAGAAAAACCCTGAAAATGAAAAGCCATTGTTAATCCGTATAGAAACAGATGCAGGGCATGGAGCAGGTAAGCCCACTTCAAAAAGAATTGAGGAGGCTGCTGATGTCTGGGCATTTTTCTTTCATAATATTAACCACTATTTTCATCCTTGATGTGTTTCGTTGCGTCGTGATTGATATTAAACTGGGGATCAATACCCCGCAGTAGTATTAGTGGCAATAAAGCAACGCCTGCCAAGACTAAAAAGGACAACTCGAAGGATAACACCTCTTTTATTGAACCGGATATTTTACTGCCAATGGCAGTGGAAATATTGGACATTGCCATATAGCTGGTGAACATGGTAGCTGCGGAATTCGTCCAGGATATCTGCATAAATAAACTAAAAATGGCCACTGCTCCCATTGCACGGAATAAAGGAAAAACGGCTAAATAGGTGCTGCTAACCCATTGGGAAGCCCAGTAATTAGATAACATCCCAAAAATCAGGGCTGTAATGGCAAAGCCGCCATAGCCACACAATATGATTTTCCGCCTTCCTAATCTGTCCGCTAAAAAACCACCTAACAAAGCACCTCCAAACTCCAGTATAGTACCGATGCCGCCTATAACCTGGGAATAACTATCCGGTTCCCAACCCAGATTCTGCATATATAAAGCTGGTAAATTTGCAGAATTGATACCTTCTCCTACTGAGGCTGTGAGTAAAAATATTGCTCCCATAAAGGTAGTCTTTGTGGACAACCCCTGAACCAGATCCCTCACCACTAAAAGGGGATTTCTAATAGATTCTGTGTTTTCTGTTGCGTTAGCATTTCCTTTTGACCAGGGGAAAAACTTTTCTCCGTCTCGTTCTCTGAAAAATAATGGAAAAAACATAATGACAAGGACTAATCCTGTTTGAAAAAACAAGGTAATAAGGAGGCTGGTCTTCACCAATATGGTTCCCATGACAGAGGCTCCGAACCCAACACCAATTATTTTAGAACTCCACATGAACCCGTTAATCTGTCCTCTTTCATCAGGTTTTAAGATATCCACCGCCAAGGCATCGGTGCAGACATCCTGGAGGCTGGCAAAACAATTATGCAGAAAAAACATCCAGGCAAGATAATTGAGGTCTTCTGAAATATTTCCATTTATTGCCATGAACACCAGGGTGGTTGCCATCATGAGTTCGGCAAAGAGAATCCAGGGGCGGCGTCGGCCCATTGATGGAAAATTGATGGTGTCAATGAGGGGTGCCCACAATATTTTAAATGTCCAGGGCAGAATAGCCATAGCAATTAAATGGCCTGTTTGTTCAACTGTTAATCCCTGATTCGCCAGATAGGCAACCAGAGCTGTTGTCATAAATCCCCAGGGAAAACCCTGTGCAAAATACAAGGAGCACAAAGTGATAATCCTGGCAGGTTTACTTTTCTCTAAACTGGGCATACTGCTCCTTAAATTTATTGTTGGTTATTTCAAAAAGAACATGCTGGCATAATGGACTTTTCTTGTCAATATTCGGATGTAAAAAATTGTGCTTCGTGTTTACCATTCCCAGGCGTCGCATTACTGCTATGGAAGGTGTATTGATGGTTGCTGTAAAAGAAACAATTTTCTCCAGCTGCAATTGTTGAAAGGCAAAACGTAAACATTCAGTTCCCGCTTCAGTGGCGAAACCTTTCCCCCAAAATGGCGAAGCAAGCCTCCACCCTATTTCTACACATGGAGAAGGAGGCATATTTGCATCAGGTTGATTTAGCCCGGTGAAACCAATAAAGCTGCTATCAGTTCTGGTTTCCAGGGCCCAAAGTCCCCAACCATTTTTCTCAAGACGGGATTGTATCTTTTCTGCCAGGCTATTCGATTCCATTTCTGACAGGATAGAGGAAAAATATCGCATAACCTCTGTATCAGCATTCATAACTGCAAAGGGGTGAAAATCAGATTTCTTCCAGGGACGCAATAGAAGTCGTTTAGTGGTTAGGACCATAGAATTTAATTATAGTAGTACTGGCACCCAATTACGGAAGCTATCTCTTATACACCAGTAAATGATACTCTTTAAATTGAGCAAAACTTTTGCCATTCACTGACCCGCTAAGGTAAATATCATGTATTTTATCCAGTCTCTTTTTAAACTTCCATTTAATCAGCTTAGAGATTTTAGGATAGTGGTCTTGAAAATACTCTCCTGTCATATCAGCGATGGGAGTCACTACATCAGTATTAAATTTCGCTAACAAATCAATGGTAGGAGCAGTTTCTGTGGTAATATCTAAGTCCGTTAACAATTCAAAAGGATATTGGCTCACCAGCTTATTAAAGCCTACCCAGCTATGACCGCCGCCCATGGGAGATTTTCCCTGCACATCCCTCCTGAAAAAGTCACAGATGAGCAGATGTCCGCCGGGATTTAGCATATCAGCTATTTTCTCTAATGATTCTTTTAATTTCACATACTGAAATGATTCACTGAAAAGAATGAGGTCATAATGATTTTCAGATGGTATTTCTTCAAATCCGCAGATATGAATTTTACTGTTGCTATTAAGTTTTGCCTGAACCTGCTCCGCCAGAAACTCGCTGGGAATGACACAATCTACTGCAAATCCATGATTTAGGAGTTTCAAGGCAAGATTCCCTGAGCCGCTGCCTACATCTAAAATGCGTTTTGTGTTTTGGGGGATGTGGTCCATTATAAGTTTGGAGTGTGCTTCCTGGGCTTCTGCAAAATTTTGAATGGTTGCCTGTTTCTCCCCAGGCCAATACCCATAATGTAAATCCTCTGTATTTAGAAAAAACCTGCCAATGGCAAGCCCTATATCTAAGCCTGCCTTGCGGGATGACACTTTTTTTGTTTTACTCATTATTAATGTATCCTGTGTTGATAAAGTTGTTGATAATACTTGAGGCTTTCCAGATATATTTTCTTATACTTATCCGGAACCTTCTCCTCTGAATTTCTAAATGGTTGAAACCCCGTTGACTTTTCTACATTTCTATACCAGTGTTTTCCCCAGACACCGTCAGTATTCCGTTTTCCTGCCCGCCAGGTAAGCATCTTTTCAGAAAATGAAATTCCAATTTGACGGCAAAATTCCTTCAATGTTTTCCGTGGATTTCTAAGAATATCTGCAGAATCCACAATAAGGGGAGGTATTCCAGAATCACCGGTAATTTTTTCAAATAATAACAATTGTTGCGGATATCCCAGCTGCTCAGTAGAAGTTATTTCAAATTTTTTTGCATACGAAATCACCACTTTGGCAGGGTCTCGAATTAATAAGCAATTTTTCACTAAATGTATCCACTCAAGATTAGTGCCGGGAAGGATATGTTGTGCCATATGCTTCTGATACCAAATCGGTTTACCCTGAGGAATAGAACCTGTGAGGTAATCTGCTGTTTTTTCCCAATTGGTTTCACCTGCCTCTATTACTTCTTCTTTCAGCGGGTGATTCACTCCCGTTTGATGAAGATAAAATGCGTAAAAGGGTTCATCGCTTACAAAGCAGTCTGTTCTATTTTCAAATGACCGCATCAAGGCCGTTGAAATATTGCGGGGCCCTGACCACATGGCAATTCTAACCTCAGAACTCATCAGGAAAATCTCTGTATAAGGCTGATTTGAAATTGGTCACTCTTGAGTACACCTCCCTGTGGAGTGACAAAATGGGTTCTTGTTTTTGAGCAACTTTTTTCCAGGTTTCTTCCAGGGCAGTCATATCTTTTGTGTGGATAACAATGTGGAATTCTCCTAATTCCGGGGGACCAAATCCTAATTTTCTGCGAGTAAGAGTAAAGGTTTCTATATTACCCAGTTTAATGAATTCATTTAAGTAATCCTTAACTGCATTGCAAAATGCCTCGTCTTCCTTACTATTTTGTAAGTTACACCAGATATGATAATAATCCATGAATATTAACCTCCATATAAAGTGGTGATTTTATTTTTATATAACCGATATAAAGTTTCTGTGATTGGCCCTCTTAATCCATCACCTAACTCTAGATCATCTAACTTAACTACGGGGATCACTCCTGCAAATGTTCCTGTAACAAAAACTTCATCTGCCTGGTACATATCATTAATGGTAAAGTCTTTTTCAAAAATGGGAATCATATTTTCGCGGCACAATTGGATAATATTTCCTCTGGTAATACCCGGCAGACAGTAGTCTCCGGTAGAGGTCCACACCTCCCCCTGTTTCACCATGAACAAATTGGTTGAATTGCAAGTGGAAACATTCCCCTGAGGGTCCAGCATAACCCCCTCGTCAAATCCCTTCTCATTAGCTTCCAGGCACCCAAAAATACAATTAAGTTTGCTCAGGGTATTGAGTCTGGGATCCTGGGAATTTTGCGGACCCCTAATGGTGTTTACCAAACATACTTTTATACCATTTTCCAGCATGGTCTGGTTTGCTTTTTTAAATTCGGGAATGATAACCAGGGTGGCTCCACCTACATTGGCATTGGGGTGTTGATAGGGAGTCTTTTTCAAGCCTCGGGATACAATCAGCCTGATATGTACATCTGATTGCATTTTATTTTTCTGCACTGTTTCATAGATACATTGTTCCAATTCCTCTTTTGGTCTGCCAATATCAATTTTTAATGTATCTGCACCCTGATACAGCCTGTGTAAATGTTCCTCTATGAAACACAGCTGCCCGTTATGCAGCCGAATACCCTCCCACACACCGTCTCCCAATAAAAAGCCGCTGTCAAAAACGGAAATTTTCGCTTCTTCCCTGGGGAGAAGTTCACCGTTCACATAAATATATATCCCGCTGTTTCGTTCATCTTGGGTGTAAGAGTGGGTTCCCTGCATCTGTTTTTCCTTTATATCTGAATGATGTACCAGGTAAAGTTATCCGGAGCGCCTACTTCATCTGTAAGCAGTTTTTTTTCCATCATTTCAGATGCCTTTTGTGGAGTGTTATTCGTAACTGCGTGTATGATTTCAGGTTCCATAAGAAAGTTAGAAAGACCATCCGAACAGAGCAGCAGCCTGTCATTCTTTTCTATGGAGAGGGTAAAATATTCTGCATCAACGCTAAACTCTCGCCCGAAAAAACGATTGAGCGCCTGGGGGTTTAAAAACCGTCCTCCGCTTCTACCCCCTTTGTTTAAAATATCATGGAGTACATTATGGTCCCGGGACATCCACTGCATAGCATCATTTCTAAAGTGATAAATTCTGCTGTCACCACACCACCCCGCATAGGCAGTGTTCTCAAAGAGACAGAGAGCTGCAACTGTAGTACCCAGCGGCTTGGGATGGGTTTCCATCACTGCAGATTGAGCTGCTTTCAAAGCCACCTGCAAACTCTGAGGAAGCGGTGTATTATCCGGGGAAAAGGCAGATAACAAGGACTGTACCGCCGTCTTGCTGGCTAGTTTTCCATTTGGCAGTCCCCCAACCCCATCACAGACGACAAAGAGGTGGTGATCAAGGAGAGATTTCCTGCCAAGACAGTCTTGGTTTTCAGAGCGCTGTAGTCCCACATGAGTTGTTTCAGCTATGATCATATTCCGGAAAAATTGAAGGATTAATTTCTAATACAAGGGTGAAAGTTAATCTATTAGCTGAGTATAATCCCATCTATCTGTCCTAAATTTCCATAGTTTTTGAAAGGATAATAGCATGAAAAAGTGGCCCGGTTGGCGCAGTGAATACGCCAATAATCAGTACGATGTCATTATAATCGGTTCCGGAATGAGTGGTCTTACGGCAGGGGTTCTTCTCGCCCGCCAGGGAAAGAAAGTCCTCATTTTGGAAAAGCATTTCAAAGCCGGCGGATGGACACATACCTTTAAAAGAGATGAATATGAGTGGGATGTGGGCATTCATTATATAGGCGAGGTGCATAATCCCCGTTCTCCCGTTCGGAAACTTTTTGACCTGGTGAGTGACGGCAAATTGGAGTGGCATAAAATGGATGATAATTATGACCGCATCATCTTTCCTGATGCTACGTACAATTTTGTTGCTCCCAGGGAGCAGTTTATTTCTGATATGGCAGGATACTTCCCCGGCACAGAAGATAAACTGCACCAATATATACAATTGGTTGATAAGGCTGTAAAAAGCGGTCAATCCTATTTTGCCAATAAAGCTCTGCCAGATTGGCTGGGAAGATTTACTTATAATAAAATGACACGGCCCTTTTTTGCTCATTCTGACCGTACCACCAGAGAAGTTATCATGGATATTTTTAATGATGAAAAAATTCTGGGAGTACTCACCGGTCAATGGGGTGATCATGGGCTCCCGCCTGCTCAGAGTAGTTTTGCCATGCATGCCATGGTGGTACGGCATTATTTAGATGGAGGTAATTACCCTATTGGAACCTCCCGCCGAATTGCCGAAACTGCAGTGGATTATCTGCAAAGCATGGGCGGTGAACTCTATGTGAATGCCGGGGTGGAAGAAATTATTACCCACCAGGGAAAGGCTGTTGGTGTTCGTATGAAAAAGGGAGAAGAAGTCCTGGCTCCCCTGATTATCAGCTCTGCGGGAGTGATGAATACTTATGGGAAACTGCTGAAAAATTCTCCTCAATATTCACAGATGAATGATAAACTGCAGAAGGTATCTCCTACCGGTAGTTATATCTGTCTCTATATGGGGTTAAATAAATCTGCTGAGGAATTAAAGCTGGGTAACACAAATCTTTGGATTTACCCCGGGTATGATCATGATGAAAATGTCTCCCGCTTCCGGCAGGATGCCTCTGCACCTCTGCCCGTGGTCTATGTTTCCTTCCCTTCTGCAAAGGATCCTGCTTTTGAAAAAGAAAACCCGGGGTTTGCCACTATGGAAGCCATTACCGTTGCCAACTGGAAGGACTATCATAACTGGCAGGCTAAACCCTGGAAAAAACGGGGTGAGGACTATGAATTATTGAAAGAGGAACTCAGTAACAGAATTTTGGAAGCCGTGTATCAGCATGTGCCACAGGCTAAAGAAGCCCTTGCCTATCGTGAATTATCAACACCCCTTTCAGTGAAAAGTCTGGCAAATTATCCGGAAGGTGAACTATACGGTATTGACCATACGCCGGACCGCTTTCACCAGAAATGGTTGAAACCAAAATCGAAAGTGAAACAGCTTTATTTAACAGGGCAGGATGTGTTAACCGTAGGTGTTACCAGCGCTCTTTTCTCAGGACTGGTGACTGCCTCTGCCATATCGGGAAAAAATTTGATGAAGGAATTATTTAGGAATTAGAATTGGGGTAACCGGTTTTTGAGTGCTGCTTTCCCCCGGCCTGACAAAGTAGTGAAGGCTTGCAGGGGTTCAAGGTTCACCACTCTTTATTTCCGGTTCAATGTGTTCCCGGGCTTGCTTTTCTTTTACTTCCCAACACTTCTGTTACAGCAGGAGCTACTTTTTCAACGGAGCGCCCAATTACATAGCCACCCAGTCCAATTTTCACCAATGCCCATGCTTCATTGGGCAGGTTTTTAGGTAATAGGGCAAAGCTGTCAAGAATAATGAGAGTGAGAAAGGTGAGCATGGCAATGGGCCGCCAGTTTCTCTGCAGCCAGCTATGCCCCAATGCTTCTGCTTTAACAATAGCTGCCTGCTTTTCATTGAGTTGCTTCTCATAGTCTAATATCTCTTTTGCCAGATTGATTTTAAGTAGAGACAGCTCATTTTGAAGTTTGAGTTTTTCTTCATCACTGGTAACAAGCTCATCCGCTGCGTGCAGCACCGGCTCAAAATAAGAAACGATCTGTTGGATTATATTCATTGGGGCTCCTTGTTTGTTTTCCTCTTAAGGGGTCTATTGTATCTCAAGCATTCTGATTGAGTCGTGACGATTTTAATTTATCCACCAAGAATCACATTCACCAATTGCACCACATCTAAAACATCTATACTGCCGTCGCCATTTAAATCACCTGCATAGGCTTCCCATTCGGTGGGGGTTTCGCCTAAAATGATGCCTACTAATAACACCACATCTAATATATCTACTGAGCCATCTTGATTGAGGTCACCTAAAATATTTTGACCATATTCGTGATAGCCCATATCGGGGGCAGTGCCAACATATTCTTCTGGGCTAAGGTTTATAAGCGTGTCACCCTCATACACATAAAATGCAGTGCCGGCATCAATGCAGGGGGAATTTTCCTGCAGAGTGAAGTTACCATTTTCAGCATCAACGAATAGTGGGTCAGCGTCGAT
>CAZKEL010000014.1:0-46389 GCA_964551815.1 uncultured bacterium | reverse complement strand
GCAAAATATTTTATTTAAACTCTGAATAATATTTGGTGGATATTTTTCTAAGCCGGTAAATTTAAGTCTTTGTCAGGCTGCAATAGTTGTACCAAGACTTTTTACCTATCATATTTTTCACACTGTTAGCTGCTGTACTCATTGGGGCACCACTGGGTCTGCAGTATCTTCTATCCCCTCGAAAAAATAAGGGCGGGGACAAACTTACATCCTATGAATGTGGTGAATTACCTGAAGGGTCTGCCTGGGTAAAATTCAATATTCGGTTCTATGTAATCGCCCTAGTCTTTCTAATCTTTGATGTAGAAATAGTCTTTTTATTCCCATGGGCAGTAGTCTATCAGGAATTGGGATTACTTGCATTTATAGAGGCATTTATTTTCGTAATGATATTGGTAGTTGGATTTATTTATGTCTGGGCGAAAGGTGATTTAGACTGGGTTAAAATGAATGTAAGGTATGGGAAAGGCAGATATGCAAACTTGCAACCAACAGGAGAGGAAAACTGATGGATCCTACCCTTTTAGGACAATTTAATAAAGATAATATCATTGTTGAAAAGCTGGATACCCTGATCAATTGGTCTCGGGCGAATTCCCAGTGGTATTTCCAATTTGGCCTTGCCTGTTGTGCCATAGAAATGATGGCTGCAGCAGCACCCAGACATGATTTGGAACGTTTTGGTGCCATGCCCCGGGCTACTCCCCGGCAATCAGATGTGATGATAGTTGCAGGAACGGTTACTCTTAAAATGGCAGAAAGAGTTAAAAGGCTTTATGAACAGATGTCAGACCCTAAA
Organism: uncultured bacterium; assembly: GCA_964551815.1. Taxonomy (GTDB): domain Bacteria; phylum Fidelibacterota; class Marinisomatia; order SCGC-AAA003-L08; family D37C17; genus D37C17. Next base: position 45,590 of record CAZKEL010000014.1, on the reverse strand, counting down.
TATGTCATTTCAATGGGAAGCTGCTCAAATAGCGGGGGACCCTATTGGCAGCATGGGTATCATGTATTAAAGGGTGTTGACTTAGTCATCCCTGTTGATGTGTATGTGCCAGGCTGTCCACCCAGACCTGAAGCCTTGTTACAGGGACTTTTGGAACTACAGAAAAAAATTAAAACTGAAACGCCTCTCAGAAAACAAGCCTGATGACCTTTCTCGAAATTACAAAATATATAGAATCGAAATTTCCAGAGATGATATCTATACCTGAAGGGAAAGAGGTGATTCAGGTAGCTCCTGAAAATTGGCTGGAACTCGCATCCCTCTTGAAAGATGATGATTCTCTTCATTTCGATTATCTCATGTGTATTTCTGCTTATGATAAGGGTGATAATAAAACTTATGGAGCCGCTTATAATTTTTATTCAGTGAAGCTTAATCATTATATTGAGGTGAGAGTTGAAGCTGAAGATGGCACTCCAATTCCTTCAGTTGCCGGGCTTTGGAGAGCTGCAGATTGGCATGAAAGGGAAGCGTATGATATGATGGGGCTTCAATTTGAAAATCATCCTGATTTCAAAAGAATCCTCCTTTCAGAAGATTGGGATGGATATCCCTTAAGAAAGAATTATACAGAACCGGATTATTACCATGGAATGCCCGTTCCAAAAGATAAATCATATTGGGAATAATGGACGATCAACTCTTAGATAAGTCTGTAATTGAAACAGGGGAGATGGTTCTCAATATGGGGCCGCAGCATCCCAGTACTCATGGTGTACTTAGACTTAAAATACATACAGACGGTGAAATTGTTTCAAAAATAGAACCGATTATCGGGTATTTGCACCGCTGTTTCGAAAAGCATTGTGAGAAACTCTCCTATGAGCAGATTGTCCCCTTTACAGATCGTTGTGATTATCTTGCATCTATGCATATGGATCATGCCTATTCTCTTTCTGTAGAAAAATTATTAGATATTGAACTGCCGGAACGCGTAGAGTATATCAGGGTAATTATTTCGGAGTTGCAAAGAATTGCCAGTCACCTTGTAGCAGTGGGAACCTTTGGTCTGGATGTAGGGGCAATTACCCCCTTTACCTGGACTATTCGTGATAGAGAGCGTGTGCTGGACTTGTTTGAAGCACTCTGTGGTGCACGACTACTCTATAATTATATTTGGCCAGGCGGAGTTTCTCATGACTTGCCTCCAAAATTTTTAGAACGAACTCTGGAATTTCTTGATTACTTTGATCCACAAATTGATGAGTTAAATAATCTGCTGACTACCAATAAAATATTTATTGAAAGAACGGCTGATGTTGGAGTGCTTCCGCCTGAGGTGGGAATTAATTATGGTGTGACCGGGCCCAGCCTCAGAGGAAGTGGTGTGAATTTCGATCTCCGTAAAAATGAGCCTTATTCTATTTATTCCAAGTTTGACTTTGAGGTACCTCTTGGCGAAGGACTCATGGGCACCCTTGGTGATACCTGGGACCGCTACTATGTTCGCGTACTTGAAATGCGGGAATCTGCTAAGATTATTCGACAAGCTATTAAGCAACTTCCTGCTGGTGATGTGCATGCAGCGCTGCCCAAGAAAGTGAGACCCAATGCCGGAGAAGTGTATGGCAGATATGAATCCGCCAGAGGAGATGTGGGATTTTATATTATCAGTAATGGAAAGAATATTCCCCTTAGAGTAAAAATGCGGTCACCTGCCTTTTGTAATTTGTCAGTATTAAGTGAAATTTCTGAAGGCTGGATGATTTCAGATGTTATTGCTATTTTGGGAAGTTTAGACATCGTTTTAGGAGAAATTGACAGGTGACCTCCATTTTTGATTCACTACAAATTACTTTTGCAGGTCTTAATCTTGATTTAATGATTTTACTGCCTGCCATTGCTCTGATTGGGGGAACTGTAATCTTTCTGTTGATGGCAGTCAATGCTTTAGTTGCAGTGTACTTTGAACGAAAAGTATCTGCATTTATGCAGGACAGACTTGGCCCTATGGAAGTTGGCATTCTGGGCTTTAAAGGGGGGAAGCGTTTTTGGGGTGGAATCGGTCAAACTCTGGCAGATGCGATTAAGCTTCTGGTAAAAGAAGATATTCTGCCTAATGATGCAGACAGGGTGCTTATGATCTTAGCGCCTTTTATTATATTTACAGGTGCATTTCTAACCTTTGTTGGTCTTCCTTTTTCTGAGAATCTGGTTATATCCGATTTTAATATTGGGGTATTCTATATTGTTGCCATGAGTTCTGTAGGCGTGATTGGTATTATTTTGGCAGGCTGGTCTTCCAATAATAAGTGGTCTCTTTATGGGGCTATGCGTGCTGCTGCACAAATTATTAGTTATGAAATCCCCATTGGGCTTTCCTTATTGTTAGTTGTGTTAGTTGCAGGCAGCCTAAATTTTGGTGATATTGTACAATGGCAGGCTGACAACCGCTGGTTTATTTTTCATAGTCCATTTTCTTTCCTTGCCTTTTTTATCTTTTTTATATCCGTAGTTGCAGAAACCAATAGAACACCCTTTGACATCCCCGAGGCAGAATCAGAACTGGTAGCAGGTTGGATGACAGAATATTCAGGTTTTCGCTGGGCATTATTTTTTCTTAGCGAGTATGCTAATATGCTCATTGTAAGTATTGTAGCATCCACCGTTTTCCTTGGCGGGTGGCTCTCTCCATTGCAAATGTTTAATATATTCCCTGAGTCCTGGCATATTTTGGATGGTCCTGCCTTGGGTCTCTTTTGGGTATTCTTTAAAGCAATCATTCTTATTTTTGTAATGATGTGGTTCAGGTGGACTTTCCCCAGACTTCGGGTTGATCAACTTATGTATCTCTGCTGGAAAGTCTTCATTCCTTTTGGTCTTGCAAATTTATTTCTTATAAGTCTATGGGAGCTGTTGTTCTAAATGAGTGAATATTTCAGTAATATTGTTTATGGAGTAAAATCCTTTCTTACAGGGATGAAGCTCACACTCAACCATTTTAAAAACAAAAAAGAGTTAGTGGCAACTCTGCAATATCCTCATGAAAAGTGGCCTGTACCGGAAAGAAATATAGGTTTTGATCATGCTGATTATAATTTAATTCGCTCTCGACTTCATGTGGATATAGACGATTGCATTGCCTGTATGCAATGCGAGAAAGCCTGCCCCGTTGATTGTATTAAAATTGATTCCATTAAGCCGCCTAAGGGTAGTGAATTTGATTGTGGAATGACGTCAAATGATACACAGAAAAAAATGATTGTTAGTCGTTTCACTATAGACATGTCTGAATGTATGTATTGCAATTTATGTGTTTTCCCCTGTCCTGAAGAATGCATTTACATGGTTGGCGGACCCAATGCGTCAAAACATGAAATTGACTATGAATTCAGTCAGTATGAGCGCGATGGAATGATTTTTGAATTTGCCGACGCCACGGATGCAATGATTAAAGAAGCCGGAGGTGAAAAATGGATTGAGCAAAGAGATGCCAAAGCAGACAAGCAGGATCAGGGAATTAAACTGGAAGGCGAGGTGAAAATTGCAACGCCTCCGCCTGTTGCAGAGCCCGTAAAAAAAGAAGACGGAAAACCTGCAGTTAAGTCGCCAACCAAGTCTCCTGTTACTGGTGAGTTTGGAATCAAATCATTTAATAGTATCTCTGATAAAATGTGCAGAGGGATAGCTAAGAAAACTTTTACAGCCGCAATGAGAGCAGGAAAAGATCAAACAGCAATTCTTGCAGATGTGGCTCAGGCGCTCAGTGATGCCGGTAAAATGACTGGAGATATTCAGGCTATTTTGGATTCTTTATCCACTCCTGTTACTCCGGTAGATTCTGCCGAACCAGAGGTTGAAGTGCAAGATGGGGCTAAGTCACAGAAAGAAGCTGTTGATCCCCCTCAAGCTTCTGAATTAGATATAAAAGATTTAAATGTAATTGAAGATAAAATGGCAAGGGGTATCGCCAAAAAAGCTTTTACAGCTGCCAAGAGAGCAGGCGAAGATAAAATAGAAGCAGTAACAAAGGCTCTACAAGATGCTGGCAAACTTGATGGGGCTGCGGAAACTTTATTATCTTCATTTACTTCAGTACAAGTGCCGTCAACCTCATCAGGAGAAACCGATTCTCCCGAAACTCAGCCTGTAGTTGATGAGGCAGGTTCTCCAGAGCAGTCTTCAGATTTACCCTTGTTTGATATTAAAGATTTAAATGACATTGATGAGAAGATGGCACGGGGAATGGCAAAGAAAATTTATACGGCAAGTAAAAGAGCTGAGAAGTCGCGAGTTGAAGTAATTAATGCTATAAAGGCAGGTTTGTCAGAAGCCGGAAAATTAGATGAGGCCATCGAAGCAATATTAAATAAACTGGAGACAGGCAGCTAATGGGCGAAAATATATTTCTCATGGTGGCTGGTCTTGTAATTGCCTCGGCATTTTGGGTCGTATTTTCTCCTAATCTTATCCATTCTGCTGTATCATTATTGTTCACCTTGTTTGGTACAGCTGCCCTATATGTATTTCTGTATGCAGATTTTATAGCTGCCACTCAGGTCGTTATTTATGTTGGCGGAATTTTGGTGTTAATCATTTTTGGTGTCATGTTGACCAATCGAATAGATACTCCCAGTATCTCTGCCGGGTCTGCAAACCAATTTATCGGCGGAATGGGAGCCTTTGCTATTTTTGTAATGCAGGTTGGTGTCATATTTAATACTCCGTGGAAAATCGGCAGTGATCAGTCCAGAGAAGCCACGGTGGATACCATAGGGAAGCTGCTTCTCAACGAATATCTCCTGCCCTTTGAGATTGTCTCAATTTTGTTATTGGCAGCCCTTATTGGTGCTGCATTATTATCCAGGAGAAATTAATGGACTCTCTAAATTCATATTTGGTTATTGCAGCTGTTTTATTTGCCCTGGGAATTTATGGAGTTATTACCCGTAAAAATGCTGTGGCTATTTTAATGGGAATTGAACTTATCCTTAATTCTGCTAATATAAATTTTATTGCCTTTAACCGATTCAGCGGCATGGAAACGCTGGATGGACATGTGTTCAGTATTTTTGTAATTGTACTCGCTGCTGCAGAAGCGGCAGTTGCGCTTGCTATTGTGATAAACCTCTTTAAAAATATTGGTTCTGTCAATGTGGACGATGCCGATTTACTCAAAGGATAGTAATGGAATCTAATCTCAATTTGTTGGCATTACTGAATCTTTTTCTTCCTTTAGTATCTTTTTTAATTCTGATTTTCTTCGGGAAAAAATTTGGGGAGTCTGCTCATTGGGTTGCTCTTGCTCTTGTGGGAACGACTCTGGCAATCGCACTATACTTCTTTAGTAAAATATTTTCACACCATGATGAGGTAATCCACCATTCATCTGTTGAATGGTTCACCACAGGAAGTTTCACCCTGTATTTAGGATTTCTTATCAATAATGTGGCAGCCATTATATTATTAGTGGTTGCACTTATCTCCTTTTTAGTGCATCTGTATTCTGTAGAATACATGAAGGGTGACCCTCGATATTCCCGTTATTTTGCCTATTTAGGAATTTTCACATTTTCCATGAACGGCATAGTTTTGGCCGATAGTCTGGTTATGATGTATGTTTTCTGGGAATTGGTAGGTCTCAGCTCTTACCTGTTGATTGGTTTTTGGTTTGAAAAAGATTCTGCAGCAAATGCCTGTAAGAAAGCATTTCTTACCAACCGAGTTGGAGATATCGGAATGTTTATCGGCATGATGATTCTCTTTTTCACTGTGGGCACATTTCAGTTAGATGGATTGACAGAAGGTATTAAAAATGGAGCATTCGCCGGAAATACAAAAATGCTCACTATTGCGGGAATTTTAGTTTTTATGGGCGCAGTAGGAAAATCTGCTCAATTTCCACTACATATATGGCTTCCGGATGCCATGGAAGGGCCTACACCAGTCTCTGCACTCATTCATGCAGCAACCATGGTTGCTGCTGGTGTATATATGGTGGTGAGGATTTTCCCAATTCTTACTCCTGGTGCTCTTGAATTTATTGCAGTCGTTGGAGCGATAACGGCACTTATGGCAGCTATAACGGCCATCACTCAAAATGATATTAAAAGAGTGCTGGCATACTCAACGGTGAGTCAATTGGGATATATGATAATGGCTCTGGGTGTCGGAGCTTATCAGGCAGGCTTTTTTCACCTCACCACTCACGCTATGTTTAAAGCTTGTCTCTTTCTTTGTAGTGGCTCTGTGATTCATGCCATGCATCATGCCCTTCATGAGCTTCATGACCATGAAACAGATCCACAGGACATGCGCTTTATGGGCGGACTTAAAGACAAAATGCCTGTTACCTTCTGGAGTATGTTTATTGCAACTCTTGCAATTGCAGGGGTACCATTCTTTTCAGGATTTCTCTCTAAAGATGCGATCCTCGCTGGTACACTCTCTTACTACCACTTGCACCATGGTTGGACAATCTTTCTCCCCATAGCTGGTTTTGGGGCTGCAGCTATAACTGCATTTTATATGTTCCGTCTCATTTTCATGACTTTTTACGGAAAACCTTACCAGGAAAAAATTCATGCACATATCCATGAATCTCCGCCGAAAATGACTTTTCCTCTCATTTTGCTTTCCGTTTTGAGTTTTGCATTGGTATTTACACTACCGGATACACTGAACCCCATTGACAGTCATGGGTGGTTCACCCATGCAGTACCCATGATTGCAAATGAAGCGGGATTGGATATGCATGCAGTAGAAGAGGGTATCCATCATGCTCATTATACTGCTATGACTTTATCTCTGATTGTTGCAGCAATAGGTATTTTGATGTCAGTTCTTTTTTACCTGCTGAGAAAAATAGATGTTTCTAAGATTTCTTCCCTGATGAATAAGGTGAAATTATATAATATCTCTTTTAATAAATTCTATATTGACGAGATTTATAACTTTTTGTTGTATAAGCCGTTTCTCGGACTTTCCTGGGCTGCATCAAAGCTGGATTGGGATTTATATGATCAGAAATTTATTGATGGCTGGGGATGGATCACACTGAAGCTGTCTGACAAGTCTGGCGAAGCCGATTATAATTGGTTAGATCAGAAAATAGTAGATGGATTTGGTAATATTACCAATTATTTTGGAAAAAATTTAAAGTTATCACAGAACGGTGTTGTACAAAATTATCTGTTAGGAGGTATGCTGGGTGTGGTTCTGTTAATCATTATTTTTCAACAATTTTAATTAGAGGAAACTATGGAGTCTTCAATACTCACCTTTTTAATATTTCTTCCTGTTGCAGGTGCAGCTCTCATGCTGCCTTTTTCAAAATTATACGGGAAAGAAAATACCCATTATTTCAAATGGATTGCCCTGATTACCACCGGAATCCAATTAGCCCTTGCTCTTGTTTTATACCGCCATTTTGACCCTGCTTTATCTGTATCTGAATCGCCCTTTACTGTTCAGGTTGACTGGATTAAACACTTTAATATTCAATATTTTCTCGGTGTTGACGGCCTTAGTATGCCCATGGTGCTGTTGACGGCATTGCTTTCTTTTATTTGTATCCTTGCCAGTTGGAAAATTGAAAAACAAGCCATGGGATATTTTTCCCTCTTTCTCTTGTTAGATGCAGGAATGATGGGAGTGTTTCTGGCACTGGACTTTTTCCTTTTCTATGTTTTTTGGGAAGTCATGCTTCTGCCAATGTATTTTCTCATTGGAATATGGGGGGGCCCTCAGCGCATGTATGCTGCCATTAAATTCTTCCTCTACACTTTATTTGGCTCAGTGTTCATGCTCCTCGCCATGTTGGCTTTATACTACTATTCAGAACCTCATACCTTCAATCTTATAACACTTATTCAGACTGCATCCTCTATTGATGCTGAAATTTGGGGTTTCTCTGTAAAATATCTTATCTGGTTGGGGCTGTTTATCGGCTTTGCAATCAAAGTACCTATCTTCCCCTTTCACACCTGGCTGCCACTTGCTCATGTGGAAGCGCCAACTGCTATTTCTGTAATACTTGCCGGGGTTTTGCTGAAAATGGGAACCTATGGACTGCTGAGAATAAGTTATCCACTGCTGCCTGGTGAAGTAATAAACTTCTCGTATATTCTGGCTGTGCTGGGGGTTATTAATATTATTTGGGGAGCTGTGAACGCTATTGCACAAATTGATATGAAGAAGATGGTTGCCTATTCCTCTGTAAGTCATATGGGATATGTGCTGCTTGGTATGGCAGCTGCCATTAGTGAGTCCCCCGCAGGTGCTCAGGCAGGGATGAATGGCGCTGTAATGCAGATGTTCAATCATGGTACCATTACAGCCATGCTCTTTTTATTGGTGGGTATGGTATATGACAGAGCCCACCACCGCTGGATTATTTTTCCCAGAGATTATGAAAAACCAGAATTAGCAGGGCAGCCTGGTTTTGGTGGCATTGGTGCTCAGGTACCCATATATACCGGTTTTGTCGCCCTTGCCTTTTTTGCAGGATTAGGACTTCCTGCACTTTCAGGGTTTATAAGTGAAGCCATGTGTTTTATTGGCGGATTTAGTGCATTTAGAACCCTCACAATTATTGGTACTCTTGGGATATTACTTAATGCTATCTATTTTCTACGTGCTTATCAACGCATTTTCCTGGGACCTCTAAATGAAACCTATAAGAATTTATCGGACATAAACAAAATTGAACTGGCAACCATTATTCCCTTGGCAGTTATTACCTTAGTTTTGGGAGTCTATCCTGCACCACTTCTCAATATGATTGCTCCTGCTATGGATGGTATTATTCAATTGGTTCAATCTGCTTTATAATAGAGCGTTTCCATGTCTAATTTAAACAGTTTAAGTTTTTACATTCCTGAGCTGATCATTATCTGCTCAATTTTATTAGTGATTGTATTGGATGTAATCCCTACGGTTAGCCGCTATACCTTTCACATTGCGCTCACTGCTATTGTACTGGCAGGCGGCTTCCTGTGGAATAATTACGGTGTGACGGATTCATTATTTATGGGAATGATTAGTATTGATCCATTCTCTCATTTCTTCAAGTTCCTCTTCCTCTTCGCTACTTTTTCGATCATTCTCGTCTCCCGTTACGAAAAACAGTTAGATCAAGCCTATGCAGCAGAATATAATGCAATGCTGCTCATTGTTCTGTTAGGATTATTTCTCATGGCTTCTTCCACAAATTTAATCATGATTTATCTCTCCATTGAGTTGGTGAGTATTCCCTCTTATATTCTGGCGGGAATGATAAAATCAGATAAGGAATCTAATGAAGCTTCTCTTAAATATGTTATATTTGGCTCATTCGCCTCTGGGCTTATGTTGTTTGGGTTGAGCATACTATATGGTCTCACAGGTACAACGGACATTATAGGTATTAATACTGCCCTGTCAGGACTTGAATATCCTCTTACCGTTTATTTTCCAATTATTCTGCTGTTAGTCGGATTCGGATATAAAATTTCTATGGTTCCCTTTCATTTCTGGACGCCTGATGTTTACGAAGGAGCACCAACACCCATTACTGCTTATCTTTCTGTAGCACCCAAAGCCGCCGGAATCGCCATATTAATCAGAATTTTTTATACCATGTTCACCCAAGCTGGAACTGTTTCTGTCACTTTACCTCTTACAGATATAAACTGGCCTGCCATTATTGCAGTTGGCTCAGCTATAACCATGACCCTTGGAAATGTATTAGCTGTACAGCAAAATGATGTTAAACGAATGCTGGCTTATTCAAGTATTTCTCATGTTGGGTTTATGTTAATGGCATTTGCTATCATCGGCCCTGAAGCCGTTCGGGCAGTGATGATTTATCTGTTTATTTACATGTTTATGAATCTGTCTGCATTTTATATGACTATTTATGCTTCTAATAATTTCAATGCTCATCATGTTGAGGATTGGGTAGGTATTGGCAAGAAAAATCCTGTTTTAGCAGCCTTTATGACACTCAGTTTGTTATCATTAACAGGATTACCGCCAACTGCTGGTTTTGTAGGAAAATTTTATGTTTTTGCTGAATTGTTTAAACACCAGCAATTTTATTGGTTGGCAATCGTTGCGATTCTAAATTCTGTTATTTCACTGTACTATTATTTCAGTATCGTTAAATCAATGTATTTGGTAGAATCGGAAGATGTTGATAAGGTGGTTGAAGCCCACCCTGTGATCAAATGGTCCATCATCCTCCTTTCAGCTCAAAATATTCTTTTCTTTTTATACTGGGAACCTCTGTTTGGATTAATAGAAAAGTCCATTAGTCTCTGGGGCGGCTAAGGTCTGTATGAGTTCCAAGACTGTAAAAGATACCTATGTTATCATGCATGAATTGGTTCTCCCAAATGATACAAACTTATTAGGAAATGTATTAGGTGGCAGAGTGATGCACCTGATGGATATGTGTGCAGCCATGTCTGCCTTTAAACATGCACGTTCTGCTGTGGTGACCGCCTCTGTAGATCAATTAGATTTTCTTGCACCTGCTAAAAAAGGGGATATAATGATATTAAAATCCTCAGTAAATTTTACTGGTCGCTCTTCCATGGAAGTGGGCGTTAGAATCGAATCAGAAAATCCTAAAACAGGGAATATTCATCATACCGCCTCAGCATACCTAACCTTTGTATCAATAAACGATAGTGGTAAACCTCAAAAAGTAGCAGAAATCAATCCTGAATCTAAATCTGAAATCAGGCGTTTTGATGAGGGCAGAAACAGATACCAGGAACGCAGAAGACGAAAAAAGAGTAAGACGAAATAAATTGAAAATCCACATTAGAAAAGGGCATGATTTAAAAATAGCCGGAATTCCTTCCGATGAATTGTCCGTTATACCTGTGGGTGAAAGAATAAAACTCCATCCGGTGGAGTTTCCCGGTATAAAGCCTAAATTACTGGTAAAACTAAATGAATCTGTGATAAAAGGCCAGCCGGTATTTTTGGATAAAAATCATCCTCAAATTCAATTTACAGCTCCGGTTTCAGGGGCAGTGGTTGATATTACCTTCGGTGAACTACGCAGCCTTGAAGCTGTCACTCTTAAAGTAGAAGGCAATGACCAAGAAACACCCTTCTCTTCATATTCTCCTGATGATATTCCGCAAATTGAAAAATCTATGGTTATTGATTCCCTATGTAGATCAGGATTATGGCCCTGCCTGCGTCAAAGACCATTCTCTAAAATAGCAAATCCGGAAAAAACACCCAAGGCTATTTTTATAACAACGCAATCTACTGCACCTTTTGCTCCCCTGTTAGATATCTTACTGAGAGAAATGGAAGAGAATACCCTCAAGGCAGGCATTCAAATTTTAAATATCATTACTACCGGGAAGGTACATTTAGTAACTCCTCAAAACAAAGTTTATGAGAAGTTAGAAAATCTTACAGGCATCGAACAGCATACTTTTTCTGGTCCCCATCCCGCAGGGAATGTTGGAATTCATATCTCTGAGATTGATCCCATAGCCCATAAAGATGATGTGGTCTGGTATTTATCTTTGCAGGATGTTCATAGAATTGGCAGTTTCTTTATAAATGGAAAGACAAACTACTCAAAAATTATTACTGTGGGTGGCAGCGAGGCTGCTTCAGCAAAACATTATTCAATGACGCAGGGTACTATTATATCAGATTTTGCATCTGTTAATTCAAATGATAAAAATGTAAGATATATATCCGGTGATCCGCTGTCGGGGAAAACAGTGGAAAAGGATTCTGCAGTTAGATTTTATGATGAAACAATTTCCTTGCTGCCTAATAATTTCCGGAGGGATTTTATGGGCTGGATAGCACCCGGCTTAAAAAAATACTCTCTTTCTAAAACCTTTTTGTCAAATTTAATGCCTAAGAAGGAAACCAATTTTAGTACAGCAATGCAAGGAAGTAAACGAGCCATTGTTCCCATTGGTGCAATTGAAAAAGTATTACCATTAAAAGTACTGCCCACTTTACTGGTAAAATCCATCATTGCTAAAGATATTGAAACCATGGAGCAATTAGGTATTTATGAATGCAGTCCGGAAGATTTTTCTCTTTGCTCTTTTGCAGATGCTTCCAAAATGGATATCTCCGGCATTATTCAGGATGGACTCGATTATGCAGAGGCGGAAGGATAATATGCAGTTTATACGCAATTTCCTTGATAAAATCGAACCACATTTTACGGGAAGTGGTAAATATCAAAAACTCTATCCTCTTTATGAAATGGCGGATACCTCCCTGTTTACACCGCCTGATAAGACCAAGAACGGGCCGCATGTTCGCGATGCGTTGGATATAAAAAGGGTCATGTCCTTCGTGGTAATTGCTATGCTGCCTGCCTTATTATTTGGTATTTACAACGTTGGCAGACAAATAGATTCTACTGGTGACATTTTAACCTCCTTTTTTGCCGGTCTGCCGGTAGTGTTGCCTATTATCTTGGTTTCCTATACGGTTGGTGGTTTCTGGGAAATGGTATTTGCAGTTGTTCGTAAGCATGAGATAAATGAGGGCTTCCTTGTAACGGGTATGCTTATACCTTTAGTGATGCCGCCTACTATACCGCTTTGGATGGTTGCCGTTGCCACTTCATTTGGTGTGGTGATAGGAAAAGAAATATTTGGCGGAACTGGTTATAATATTTTTAATCCTGCCCTTGTTGCCCGAGCATTTCTATTTTTTGCTTATCCCGGTGCAATTTCCGGTGATGCTGTCTGGGCTGTTTCTAAGAATAAGGAGGGTATCATAGATGGAATCTCTCAGGCGACTCCTTTATTGCAGGCATCTTCCGAACAGGGAACTAAAGCCTTAGAGCTGCTTCAAACACAATTTAATTGGTGGGAAATGTTTTATGGATTCATCCCCGGTTCTATAGGAGAGACCTCAACCCTTGCTATTCTCATCGGCGGACTATTTTTACTCATCACCGGAATTGGAAACTGGCGTATTATGGCAGGAACCATGCTTGGAATGCTGCTTACAGCCAAACTAACCAATGTATTTGCTGAATCAATATTAAGCGATAACCCCATGTTATATCTTCCTGCAGAATATCATCTTGTTATGGGTGGCTTTGCCTTCGGAATGGTATTCATGGCCACTGATCCGGTTTCTGCCTCACAAACAGACACTGGCAGATGGATCTATGGCATGCTTATCGGTTTTATGTGCGTAATCATCCGTGCTATAAATCCTGCATATCCGGAAGGAATGATGCTTGCCATTCTTTTTGCCAATGCCTTTGCACCACTCATTGATTATTTTGTAATGAAATCCCACATAAAGCAGAGGATGAAACGCTTTGCAGCATAATAATCTCTATACCTTCAAATTTATTTCCCTCATCACTATTGTTGCCAGCTTCCTACTCGCTCTGGCCTCTACCCAATTAAAAGACCGCCAGGAATTCAATATTGAGGTGGATAAAAAGAAAAACATATTAAAATGTATCGGTTTGGATGTTGCTGCAATGAATGCAAATACAATCATAGAAGAATATCACAAAAGAATCCAGGATGTTGTACTGAAGCAAAACGGTGACAGAGTAAACCATATTGCCTCTGAAGATCTGGAATTAGTCGAAAACAAATCAACAGGGCAGATTTCCTATTTTTATAAAGAGGACGAATTTCTCCCTGCTTATTTGGCGTCCAATCCTCAGGCATTTATTTTCCCCATTTCAGGTAAGGGATTATGGAGTACCTTATATGGTTATTTAGCTCTTGATATGGATTTAAATACTGTTAAGGGTATCACTTTTTATAAACATGGTGAAACTCCCGGTTTAGGTGGAGAAATTGAGAAAAAGTGGTTTCAGGAAAATTTTATCGGTAAGAAAATATTTAATGATGGCGGGAAGTTAATGTCAGTATCAGTGGCAAAAGGCAAAGCCATGGATGAAAATCATGAAGTTGACGGCATTAGTGGTGCTACCATAACTTCTAAAGGTGTATCAGATTTCCTAAAAAATGATCTGCTGCGATATATAGACTTTTTAACCATTCACCGGAGCAATTAATGGATAAGAACTCTAAAGCTATTATTGCTGACCCTCTGGTAGATAATAACCCTATAACAAAGCAAATTTTAGGGATATGCTCTGCTTTGGCAGTGACGGTTAAAATGGAACAGGCCGTGGTAATGACCCTTGCGCTCACCTTTGTCTTGGTATCTTCCAACATCATCATATCTCTATTGAGAAAGGGTATTCCAGGAAAGGTTAGAATTATTGTTCAATTGACGGTGATAGCCTCATTGGTTATTTTAATTGATCAGGTTCTAAAAGCATACCTGTATGACATAAGTAAGCAATTATCTGTATTTGTCGGACTTATTATAACAAACTGTATCATTATGGGCCGGGCAGAAGCATTTGCTATGCAAAACAATATTAAAGATGCCATGTATGATGGTTTTGGAAATTCTTTCGGATATGGACTTATTCTCATTATTGTAGCCACTTTCAGAGAACTTTTTGGGAGTGGTACTTTGTTTAATTTGCAGATTATTCCGTCATGGATGTACCTGGAACAGGGTGGATGGTATGTAAATAATGGTTTAATGTTATTAGCCCCGGGAGCCTTTATTATTTTAGGATTAATTATTTGGGTTCAGAGAAGTTACACACATTTCATAGAGGAATAATATGGAATTAGTTGAACATTATTTAAGCTTGGCTACTAAATCAATCTTTATTGAGAATATCCTCCTGTCTTATTTTCTGGGGATGTGTTCCTTTTTGGCTATCTCTAAGAAAATTGAAGCCTCCATTGGCTTGGGATTTGCAGTCATTTTCGTCAGTGGTGTCACGGTACCGCTTAATTGGATTATAAAAGAATATCTCCTTGTAGAGGGAGCTTTAAGCTGGGTGGGCATACCTGCTTTAGAAGCAGTTGATCTGAGTTTTCTCTCTTTCATAACCTATATCGCAACTATAGCCGCAATGGTTCAGTTAGTTGAGATGCTCTTAGATAAATTTAGTCCGGCACTTTATAACTCTCTTGGAATATTTCTTCCTCTTATTGCAGTGAATTGCTCTATTTTAGGCGCATCTCTTTTCATGGCAGAAAGAGGGTACACTTTTGGAGAGTCTGCAGTTTTTGGAGTTAGTTCAGGTGCTGGTTTTGCGCTGGCCATCGTCTCTATGGCTGCAATCAGATTTAAATTGAAGTACTCTAACATTCCCGATGGATTGAAAGGATTGGGCATTACTATGATATTAACTGGTTTATTGTCTATGGCCTACCTTTCGTTCTCCGGAATTAATCTGTAAAACATGCTTATAACACTCAGCGGAATCATTGTTTTTACCACAGTAATTTTACTATTGGTAAGTATTCTCACTCTGGCAGAATCTAAATTACTCCCTCAGGGGGCTGTAAAAATTCTCATCAATGAAAATGAAGATAAATCTCCGGAAGTAAATCCGGGAGCCACCTTATTAAATACGCTTTCTGAAAAAGGGATTTTTATCCCCTCCGCCTGTGGAGGAGGGGGAACCTGCGCTCAATGTATATGCCAGGTTCATTCAGGCGGCGGTCAAATTCTTCCCACAGAGCTCAATCATATTTCCAGGAAAGATGCGAAAGATAACTGGAGACTCGCCTGTCAGGTAAAAGTTCGTGAAGATATGGCCATTACGGTGCCGGATGAAATATTCAGCATTCAAAAATGGGAGTGCAAAGTAAGATCAAATAATAATGTAGCCACCTTTATTAAAGAATTAGTTTTAGAGTTACCAGCAGGTGAAAATCTTAATTTTAAAGCAGGTGGCTTTATTCAAATTGATATTCCGGAATATACTCTGGATTTTAACGAATTTGATATTCAGGATGAATATCATGAAGATTGGGATAAATATAAAATTTGGGACTTAAAAGGCAGTAATAACGAGCCTCAGTTCAGAGCATATTCCATGGCCAATCATCCGGCAGAAGGAAATATGGTAATGCTGAATGTGCGTATAGCAACACCACCGCCTACACATTGGAACGATGTTCCCCCGGGAATTGCGTCCTCTTATATTTTCAACTTAAAACCAGGCGATAAAGTAACTATTTCAGGACCTTATGGTGATTTTTTCATCAAAGATACAGATCGAGAAATGGTTTATATAGGAGGTGGTGCAGGGATGGCTCCTATGCGGTCTCATCTGTTCCATTTATTTCATACATTAAATACCCAACGGAAAGTAAGCTTCTGGTATGGAGCGAGATCAATGCGGGAAATGTTTTACGATGATGATTTTAAGCAAATAAAAGAAAAATTTCCAAATTTTTCTTATAATGTCGCACTTTCAGATCCTCTGCCTGAAGATAATTGGAAAGGGGATACCGGGTTCATTCATCAGGTTCTCTATGATAACTACCTTGAAAATCATGATGACCCCACCGAAATCGAATATTATATGTGCGGTCCGCCAATGATGATTGAAGCAGCAGAAAATATGCTCTTTAATCTTGGTGTAGAACCTGAAATGGTTGCCTTCGACAAGTTCTAACTTCCTGGGTCTCCCTATCTTTATAAAGCAATTTTTTATCAGGATACTTCCTGTATCTCTGTGTATCCTGCTGTTGCCACAATGCAGTAAACCATATTTGGTCACCCTAAAGGGTGAAACCATGGGAACGACCTACTTAGTAAGTATCGTTAACAAATCAGACAATAATATTGGTAGTGCAAATCTTCAATATAGTATTGATTCCTTACTAAATTCCTTTAATAATATTTTTTCCACTTATGACCCTGAAAGTGAAATAAGCAGAATTAATTCTGATACCAGTCAGAAGGTTTTTCCTGTTTCCCTGCAGTTTTATAATTTGGTATTGAAATCCAAACTGCTTTTTGAAGATACTGATGGAGCATTCGATATAACTATTAATCCACTTATGGCACTTTGGAATTTTAATACCAATTTTTCTCCTGAAAATATACCTGCTGAAACAGACATTAGAGAAACGCTCTCAATCATTGGGATGAATCACATTAGCTTATCTAATCAAACAATTTACAAAGAATTTCCTCAACTTCAGTTTGATACGAATGCCATTGCAAAGGGGAGAGGAGTGGATGTAGTAGCAAATTTCCTCTCATCTCTAGGATTTCAGCATTTCATGGTGGAGATAGGAGGGGAGGTATTTGTTTCCGGAGTAAATAAGAACCAAAAAACCTGGAAGATAGGAATTAAACACCCAGAGCAATTTTCACCTGAAATTACTGCAGTTGCTTCTCTGAGGAATGCCGGAATGGCTACATCGGGTACCTATCAAAAATATTTTACTTTTAATGGGAAAAACTATGCACATATTCTTGATCCAGAAACAGGATGGCCCATTGAACATGATATAGTGAGTGCTACTGTAATTGCTGAAACTTGTGCTCGTGCAGATGCCATTGCAACCGCCTTAATGGTTTTGGGATTTGAGAATGCCTTACAATGGGTTGAAAAAAGAGACGGAGTTGAATGTTATTTAATCCGCAGAGATAAAGATACTGGGGATTATATTACAGGGTACTCTGAGAATTTTCCTTTACATTAAAAGAGTGCGCAGCAGGATGCGTTGCACATTGTCTTCTATCTTTAATAGTACAAGTGCAAGACTCACCACAGGAGCCTTTTAAAGACCTGTTGGAAAAAAAAGTACCCAGCCCCATTAAAAAAATCAGGATGGATAAAATAAAAATCGTTAATAATACTGTAGTCATAAACCAAGTAAATTTACCATAGTGAGCCTGCACAATAAAAGTAATCTGCCGAATTTAAACATTAATTAAACTTAAATAATGAAAATACTCTTAATACTTGGAATACTCATTTCTACTTCCTTGGCTGCCTCTGACAATTTAGGACAAAATCTTCCCCTCATTAGTATCCTCCCATTCATAGGTATTTTATTGTCTATTGCAATTATCCCCCTTATCGCACCAACTTTCTGGCATAGAAATTTTGGTAAAGTCTCTGCATTCTGGGGAATTTCCTTTCTTTTACCTTTTCTAATAGAATTTGGACTCCATGAAACTTTGTATCAATTTCTTCATGTGCTTCTTCTTGAATATTTACCCTTCATTATTTTATTGTTTTCACTCTTTACCATTTCTGGTGGTATTCGTTTAACGGGTTCCCTCACAGGAACACCCTTAGTAAATACCACCTTAATTTTGATTGGGACACTCTTGGCTTCCTGGATGGGGACTACAGGTGCTGCAATGCTGCTTATCAGACCTGTTCTGAGAGCAAATAAGGGGAGAAAACATAAAATTCATACAATCGTATTTCTCATATTTTTAGTAGCAAATATTGGAGGATCTTTAACTCCCTTAGGTGACCCTCCACTCTTTTTAGGCTTTTTAAACGGCGTTGATTTTTTCTGGACCACTACAGCAATGCTAAAGCCTATGCTATTGGTTTCAGTGATATTGCTTATGATGTATTTTCTGTTAGACAGCTATTATTATAAGATTGATAATGATAATCTTGAAGCTGGGACGGGAAGTGAAAAGATAGGGTTGGAAGGTTCTTTTAATTTTCTCCTTATCGCCGGTGTCATTGGTGCGGTTCTCATGAGTGGGGTATGGCATCCATCAATTGAACTGCCTGCCCCATTAGGGGTTCATTTAGAATTGCAAAATATATGCCGGGATGTAATTTTACTCCTCCTCGCTGCTATTAGCTGGAAGTACACTCAACAGGATATTAGAAATAAAAATGGGTACACCTGGTTCCCTATTCTGGAGGTAGCCAAACTATTTGCCGGAATTTTTATCACTATTATACCGGCAATTGCTATATTGAGAGCAGGAGAAGAGGGAGTATTGAGCGGCATAATTAAACTGGTAACCAATCCTGATGGGTCACCTGTCAATGCCATGTATTTCTGGCTAACTGGTACACTTTCCAGCTTTTTAGATAATGCCCCAACTTATCTGGTATTTTTTAATCTCGCAGGAGCCTCTTCAGGCGAAATGTCCATGGCTGCTTATTTAATGGAAACCATCCCCTCCACATTACTGGCAATATCCATGGGAGCAGTTTTTATGGGAGCGATGACCTATATTGGTAATGCACCCAATTTTATGGTAAAGTCAATTGCCGAAGAGAATGATATTCCCATGCCCAGTTTTTTTGGATTTATGCTTTGGTCAGTTCTGTTGCTGATACCGGTATTCATTCTTGTTAGTATAATTTTTATTTAAGAGGAAAATATGTTTAATAAAATTATTTGCGCTACGGACCTGAGTAATCTTGACACAAATTCTATTGAAAAAGCTGTTCAACTTGCTGATCAATTTAATGTCCCGCTGATTATACTTAAAGTATTCGAGGAATTTATGAATAAAGATGAAATGGAGATGCTTAGGGTAAAAGTGGATTCTGTCCAAGCTGAATTTGAAGAGAAAGCATTAGAAGCTAAGTCTAAAATGAAAGCGATTATTGACCAATATTCTCAGGGAAATCTTCAGGTGGAATATTCACTTAAAGAAGGAAAAGCAAGCAGGATAATTTGTGATGAGGCTGCCAAAGAAGGAGCAGATCTAATAGTATTGGGAGCCAGCCACAAGGCGAGTTTGTCAAAATTTATTTTAGGTACAACTGCATCTTATGTGATTGAACATGCTGAAATTCCCGTTTTAGTAGTACCAATCACTGAGTAATTTTCCTTTAGCGCTGAATTGTATCACATAAAAGTATATCCGTAAATTTATAGCTGTGCCATGACACATATTTCATCAAATACCTGGGACGAACTGTCCCAAATTATAAAAGATAGTAAAGTGATCCTTCTTTCCACCCATATCAATGCTGATGGGGATGGATTAGGCTCAGAAATCGCCTTTTATTATTACCTGAAAAATTTGGGTAAAGAATGCCGTATTATTAATGCAACCGGTTTACCCTATAATTATACAGGGATTGACCCGGATAAAGTGGTAGAACTTTATTCAGAATCCTGTGATGAATGGCTGGACTCTGTTGATCTTACCATAGTCTTTGATATTGGTGATCATCGCCGAACTGGTCCCATAGGAGAAAAAGTCTATACAACTAGCACTGTCGTTTGCATTGACCATCATCCCCCACGGGATAATCACCCGTTCACCTTAAACATTGTAGATTTAAATGCTCCTGCCACAGGATATTTAATCTGGAAATATTTCCAGCATATAGGCTTTGCTGGTAATTTGCTAAATATTAAAATTGCCAATGGCCTATACACCAGTTTAGTTACAGATACAGGCTCATTCAAGTATCAATCGACAACATCAGACACTCATATCATGGCAGCTTATTTATTGGACTGCGGCGTAGATGGGTATGATATCCAAAGAGAAATCTATGAGCAAAGGAGATTGCCTCAAATTAAGCTGCTGGGGGAAGTAATTCGCCGTTTAAAATATTCTAAGAATGGCAAAATTGTCTGGACTATTATAACTCAGGATTTGGTGGAATCAATTGAAGCGGAAGATGGTGACGTTGATGGATTTACGGAATTCATCCGCACCATTGAATCGGTGGAAGTGGCCTTTATGATCCAAGAATTAAAAAACAATACTTTCAGAATTAACTTCAGATCCAGTGGAAATGTAATTATCAATGACATTGCTCAAATATTTGGTGGTGGAGGGCATAAATTCGCGGCTGGTGCAAGAATATCAGATTTATCTCAAGAAGATATTGAATCAAAAATTTTAACTCAATTAAATACTAAAATTCCCGGAGAAGTAAATGGCAATTAAATGTGATGCCTGGATTGAAAAAACATCCCTGGAAGATGGAATGATAGAACCCTTTGAATCAGCCCAGGTTAGAGATGGCAAAATATCTTATGGGCTATCCTCTTTTGGTTATGATATTCGCGTGTCAGATGAATATAAAATTTTCACCAATGTGAATAACAGTATAGTAGATCCGAAAAATTTTGATGCAGATTCTTTCATTGATTTTAAAGGAGAGGTCTGTATTGTACCACCAAATAGTTTCGCATTGGCTCGTTCAGTGGAATATTTCCGCATACCCAGAGATGTTCTCACAATTTGTGTGGGGAAATCAACCTATGCACGCTGCGGTATCATTGTGAATGTAACCCCCTTTGAACCGGAATGGGAAGGCTATGTTACTCTTGAAATTTCCAATACTACACCGCTGCCTGCAAAAATTTATTCTAATGAAGGATTATGTCAGGTACTGTTTTTTCAATCTGATGAACCTTGCCGTACTTCCTATAAAGATAAAGCTGGGAAATACCAGCATCAAACGGGAATAACACTTCCCAGAATGAAGGAAATGGCCAATTGCAAATAACCATCGCCAAAGATGCAGGTTATTGTTTTGGTGTGAGAGATGCCGTAAATATGGCTTACCAAACCTCTGAAAAATATGGGGATGTGCATATGCTGGGTTCCATCGTTCATAATGAAAAAGTCGTCAATGATCTTGAAAATGCCGGGGCTAAGATTGTAAGATCACTGGCTGATGTACCTGATGACAGTCCCATTCTGTTTAGAGCACATGGAACCGTTAATGCTCTGTGGGATGAAGCAAAAAGAAAAAATATGAATATTATTGATGCTACCTGCCCTTTGGTTACTGAAATCCATGAGGAAGTAAAAAAGTTAGCTATTGACGGCAGACAAATTATTGTCATTGGAGATCATGGACATGATGAGGTAGTAGCAATTGCCGACCAAGTTGAAAATTCTATCGTGGTTGCCACTCCCGAAGAAGCGCAGAAACTCAAGAAATTTAAACGTGCGGGGTTGGTGAGTCAGTCCACACAGGCCATTGAGAATGTACAGGAAATTATCAATATTATCATGACAAAAGTCTTTGAGTTACATTTTGTAAACACCATTTGCTATCCCACAAAAAGGAACCATGAACAAATTAAAGAGATGGCAGTTGTTAATGATATCATGATCATCATTGGATCATTTACCAGTGCTAATTCAAAGCGATTGACTCAACTGGCTTTTGACAGGAATTCATGCTCATTTCAGGTAACGGGTGCCGATGATTTAAAACCAGAATGGTTTAAAAACAAAGAAAAGATAGGGATATCAGCAGGTGCGTCAACCCCTGATTATCTCATCACTGAAGTAAAAGAAGGAATAGAACAAATTTATAAGGAAAAGTTATGGCAAAAGGATCATTCGAAGTTAAAGTTGGCTTAGCAGAAATGCTAAAAGGTGGAGTGATAATGGATGTGACCACTCCCGAACAAGCAAAAATAGCAGAAGATGCGGGAGCTTCAGCAGTAATGGCATTGGAACGGATTCCTGCTGATATTCGCAAGGATGGGGGCATTTCACGTATGTCTGACCCAATTATGATAAAGGGTATCCAAGAGTCCGTAACAATTCCAGTAATGGCAAAATGCCGTATAGGGCATTTTGCAGAGGCTCAAATATTAGAATCTCTTGAAGTTGATTTTATAGATGAGTCTGAAGTTCTCACTCCTGCAGATGACAATAACCACATATATAAAAATGATTTTAAAGTACCTTTTGTTTGCGGTGCGAGAAATTTAGGAGAAGCACTCCGCCGAATCGGGGAAGGTGCAGCTATGATTCGAACAAAAGGGGAGGCTGGTTCCGGCAATATCGTTGAGGCAGTCCGTCACATGCGAACCATTATGAATGAAATACAATGGCTTACTACCTTAAATCACGATCAGCTCATGTCAGCAGCACGAGATTTGCAAGCTCCTTTTGCATTAGTAGAACAAGTGGCAAAAATTAAAAAACTCCCTGTGCCAAATTTCAGTGCCGGGGGAATTGCTACTCCTGCTGATGCATCTCTGGTAATGCAACTGGGAGCAGAAGCAGTATTTGTAGGATCTGGCATCTTTAAATCAGAAAATCCTGCATCTCGGGCAATAGCAATAGTTGAAGCCGTTACCTATTATCAAGACCCAGCAAAATTAGCAAAAGTCTCAGAAGGACTTAAATCAGCTATGAAAGGAATTGATATGTCTGAAATTCCTGAAGATCAACTCATGCAGGAACGCGGGTGGTAAAGCACATTGGTATATTAGCCCTTCAGGGGAACTTTTTGCAGCACGCAGAAATGGTATCAAACCTTGGAGAAACACCAGTATTGATACGCTACCCTGAAGATTTGAAAAAATGCAGGGCACTAATTATACCCGGGGGCGAATCAACTACCATGTCAATGCAAATTGACAGAAATGGATTGAGAACTCCTTTAAAAGTTTTCGCTGAAACAAAACCCATTATGGGAACCTGTGCAGGAATGATTCTCCTTTCCAGCTCTGAAAATACAAAAAATATGACTCCTCTGCGTATTATGGATTTTACCGTTAAACGGAATGGCTGGGGTAGACAGGTGCATTCTTTTTCAGATAATTTAAATCTCCACTTTGATAAAGATAAACAGTTTGAAGGCACATTTATCAGAGCTCCTAAAATAAGTAACATCGGAAAAAATATTAATGTTTTAGCAGAATATAATGGTGAACCAGTGATGTTAAAAAATACAATCCACCTTGTATGTTCCTTTCATCCTGAAGTTGGCCACGACTATCGCATCCATCAATATTTTATAAATAACCTGAATGTCTGATTTCCCCATACTGTCAAAAATTGATTCTCCCAAAGATGTTAAAAATTTAAACCGGGAAAGTCTAAAAACATTGTCTGTTGAAATCTCAGACTATATACAACAGGTAGTTGAGGAAGTAGGCGGCCATTATTCCTCGCCATTGGGAGTGGTTGACCTGACCTTAGCGCTTCACTCCATTTATAATTCTCCCCGGGATAAAATTATTTGGGATGTTGGACACCAGGCGTATGCTCATAAAATCATTAGCGGCAGACGGGATGAATTTAGAAATATGCGCACCAAAAACGGTATCAGCGGATTTTTAAAAAGGGAAGAGTCTCCTCATGATATTTTTGGAGCCGGTCATGCCAGTACTTCTATTTCTGCAGCACTGGGATTCGCTCATGCCAGGGATATCAAAAAGTCTAAAGATCAAATTATCGCAATTATCGGTGATGGAGCAATGACGGGGGGACTTGCCTACGAAGGAATTAACAATCTTGGATACCACCGAACCCAATTGACAATTGTACTTAATGATAATTCTCATTCCATTTCCAAATCAGTGGGAGCTTTATCTCACTATTTAACCCGGGTGGTTACAAATCCTACCTATAATAAAATGCGGAATGATATTTGGGAAATTTCAGGGAAGCTTCCCCTTTCTGAGCATATCAGAAAAATTATGAGAAAAGCAGAGGAGGGCATTAAGGGATATCTCACACCAGGTGCCTTGTTCGAAGAATTGGGGCTGCGATATATTGGGCCAGTTAATGGACATGACTTAGATGAGTTAATCCGGGTATTTACAGCGGTTAAAGAAATGAATACCCCTGTTTTAGTTCATGTGAACACGCATAAGGGAAAAGGGAGCTATCTTGCAGAGAAAGATGCAATAAAATATTATAGCATGGGAGGGAAGGCACCCTCAAAAAACGGTTCTATAGCTCCTGATTATTCCAATGTATTTGGCACATCCATCGCTCAACTTGCAGAAAAAGATGAAAAAATATTCTGCATTACGGCAGCTATGGAAATAGGGACTGGAATGTCACCCTTTACCAAGAAATACCCTGAACGCTATATTGATGTGGGCATTGCAGAAGAACATGCCGTAACCTACTCTGCAGGACTGTCAGCTGAAGGGTTAAAACCTGTTGTTCCTATCTATTCCACTTTTATGCAAAGAGCCTACGACCATATATTTCATGATGCTCTTTTGCAAAAACTCCCCGTAGTATTCTGTATGGACAGAGCTGGCGTAGTAGGCCCCGATGGCCCCACTCATCACGGTGTTTTTGACATTGCCTTCATGCGCTCTTTACCCGGTATGATTGTCACAGCTCCCAAAGACGGAAATGAATTGAGAAATTTGTTGGCAACAGGTCTTAATTCAGAAAGAAATTTCTCCATTCGCTACCCTAAGGACTGCAGCATTAAATTTGATGAAACAGGCGAGGCAGATATCCTTGAATTGGGGGTCTGGGAAAATTTAATTGATGGGGAAAATACTGCCATTCTTGCAGTTGGTTCCATGGTTGGGATGGTAATGGAATCCATTGATACTATTGAAAATAGCCTGGAATTTCTCCCTACCGTTGTGAATTGCCGTTTTATCAAACCCATGGATAAAAATCTATTATCTCAAATTTGCGGCTCCCATTCTAGAATACTCACTATTGAAGAGGGGTGTTTAAATGGCGGGTTCGGTTCGGCTGTCAGTGATTATTTACATGACCAAGGTTATTCAAATTCCCTGATTCGCATGGGAATTGGAGATGAATTTGTAGAGCATGGAACCCGAACAGAATTACTGGCAGGATTACACTTAACACCTGAGGGAGTTATAGCAGCATTACAGAAAGAGGAAAAGATATATGCAGGATAATTTCACCAAAGCTCGCGACAAGTGGAAACAGGATGCAGAGAATACTCATACCCGTGAGTACAGTTTTAATTCTGCATCAGGTGAAGAAGTGGAGCTACTGTATTATCCCGATTCAAATGAAAATAATTATTGTGAACAATTAAACTTTCCGGGACAATATCCTTATACCAGAGGTATTCATCCAAATTTATATCGGGGAAAACTCTGGACAATGCGGCAATTTGCAGGTTTCGGGACTCCTGCAGAAACCAACAAACGCTTTAAATATCTTCT
The DNA here is from genome assembly GCA_964551815.1 of uncultured bacterium. Classification (GTDB taxonomy): domain Bacteria; phylum Fidelibacterota; class Marinisomatia; order SCGC-AAA003-L08; family D37C17; genus D37C17. The sequence continues at coordinate 19,854 of CAZKEL010000014.1, read as the reverse complement.
TAGTCAGGGGCAAACAGGATTGTCAGTAGCCTTTGATATGCCTACCCTGATGGGGTATGATGCTGATCATCCTTTGGCAGACGGGGAAGTAGGAGTCTGCGGGGTAGCCGTTTCTTCCCTCCATGATATGGAAGTACTTTTCGATGGGATTGATCTTTCAAAAATTTCAGTATCCATGACCATTAATGGCCCTGCCGTAATTATTTTTGCTTTTTATGTAGCTGTAGCACAAAAACAGGGTCTTGATATTTCACAATTAAACGGAACCCTTCAAAATGATATTTTAAAAGAATTCATTGCCCAAAAAGAATGGATATATCCGCCCAATGAATCAATGCGTATTATCATGGATATGATTCAATTCTGCACCGAGAAGATGCCTAAATATAATACAATTTCTGTCAGCGGATATCATATTAGAGAAGCTGGTTCAACAGCAGCACAGGAACTGGCCTTTACTTTGGCTGATGGTTTCTGTTATGTTGATCATGCTATTCAGGCAGGACTTGATGTTGATGAATTTGCTCCGCGCCTTTCATTCTTTTTTAATTCCCATTTAGACTTTTTTGAAGAAATAGCAAAATTCAGAGCTGCCAGAAGAATCTGGGCACGCATTATGAAAGAGAAGTATAATGCAAAATCTGACCGCTCTTTAAAACTTCGTTTCCACACACAAACTGCCGGATTCAGCCTCACCGCGCAGCAACCTGAAAATAATATCAGTCGAACTGCATTTCAGGCTTTATCAGCTGTTCTGGGCGGCACCCAGTCATTACATACCAATTCAATGGATGAGACCCTTGCTCTACCCTCACAAAAAGCTGCCGAAATTGCTCTGAGAACCCAGCAACTCATAGCTTTTGAAACTGGTGTACCCAACGTAGTTGATCCATTAGGTGGTTCTTGGTATGTTGAAGAACTTACCGATAAAATGGAGGCTGAAGCGCTTAAATACTTTGCTAAGATTGAGGAATTGGGCGGTGTTATTCCTGCCATTGAAATGGGTTTTTTCCAAAGAGAAATTGCCGAAGCAGCTTCAGATTATCAGCGTAGAGTAGATGCAAAAAGGAGAATTGTGGTAGGAGTTAATGAGTTCTCAAAAGATTCTGAAGAAATTGAAATACCAATTCTTGAAATTCGGAAAGAAGTAGAAACAGAACAAGTTCAGGGATTACGCCAATTGAAAGCTGATAGAAATGAAATTGAAGTACAGGAAAAATTGGAAGCAATTACTTCTGCAAGTAAATCAGGTGGTAATCTTCTCCCCTTAATTATTGATGCCGCATTAGCGTATGCAACTTTGGGAGAATTAGTAGATTCTATGAAAGTTGTTTTTGGTGAATGGCAGGAAACCGCCGTTATTTAAATACTTAGATAGTATCCAAATTCATATAAATATTTATGTCTTTATCAGCGGGAGTATTTAATCATAAACATCCCTTCACTATTGGTGTGGAGGAAGAATATATGCTCTGTAATCCGGAAAATGGAAACCTAATTGACAGGGCTGATGAAATTATGGCAGAGCTTCCTGATTCTTTGAAGGAAAGGTTTAGTTATGAACTTATACTCTCAGAAATTGAAATCAATACTTCGGTAAATGCAAACGTACAGGATGCGGTGAATGAAATCGCTACCCTGAGACAATTTACCCGGAAATTAGGAGAAAAACTCGGTTTTCAAATTGGTATTAGCGGCACCCATCCCACGGCTATTTGTAAAGACCAGAGTTTCGTAAAAAATGACTCCTATAATTGGGTGGCAGACCAACTCAACTTTTATGCACGCAGGAATGTTACCTTCGCCTTACATATTCATATTGCTGTTCCCGATAAGGATGCAGCGATTCATATATCAAATGCTCTCCGAAGGTGGATTGCCCCATTGTTAGCTCTGAGTACAAATTCCCCCTATTTTGAGGGGGAATTCACAGGAATCAGATCATCCAGAACTTTTCAATTTGGGATTTTCCCCAGAACTAATATTCCAGTTATGTTTGATAATTTTGAAAAGTATCAACAGATTGTAGAAAATTATCTGAATACAAATACCATAGAAAAACCCCGGCAAATTTGGTGGAAGCTGCGTCCTCATTTTGATTATGGTACTATTGAATTCAGAATCAGTGACGTACAGAGATCACTAAAAAAAGTGGAGATGTTTACAGCCCTTGCTCAGGCATTAGTATATCAGGCAAATCAAGAATATGAGCAGGGAACATTGAATGAATCTTTTAATTTAGAATATCTTAACGATGCTTTATGGAAGGCTGCCCGTTTTCCTTTTGATAAACAGCTCATTGATCCGCTCTCTATTGAAATCAGTAGTATGACTGACCAAATTAATAAAATGTCTGCTTACACTGAAAAAGCATTGGACCATTTTAATACTGCCCATGTTTTAACTGAAGTAGATGCAATTTTAAAAAATGGTACTGAGGGAGATGAGCAAACAAGAATCCATGATGAAAAAGGAATGGATAATTTAAAATTATATTTAATGAATAATGTTGATTACACACTCAATTAAATTGGAGAAATAAGAAATGTCAAGAAAAGTTGTACATGTAGTGGGGACAGGTACTATAGGAGAACCACTCATTGGACTGTTATGTGATTTTAAAGAAGACCTGGGTTTAGATGAAGTTACCTTTCATAAAAACACTCCTCTTACTACGGACCGCTCTAAAGTAAGAAGCCTGATAAGCAGAGGAGCACGTCTCTCTACACATGAAGATAAATTTGACGGATTTAATGCAATTGGCCTTAAACCAGAATTACATACTGAAGAAGCAATTGACAGAGCATCAGTTGTAATTGATTGCACCCCTACAGGATTCGGCCATGAAAATAAGCACAAGTATTATGAAAATTACCTGCATAACACTGCAGGGTTCATTGCTCAGGGCAGTGAATTTGGATTTGGAAAAATGTATGCAAGAGGAATTAATGACTCAGCTCTTCATCATGGAGAAGATCGATTTATTCAGGTAGTATCCTGTAATACCCATAATTTATCAACCATTGTGAAAAATCTTGCCCTATTGGATGGGGATGATAATCTGATAGAGGGGAGATTTAATCTTATCCGTCGTTCGAATGATGTAAGCCAATCTTCAAAATTTGTACCATCCCCTCAAGTTGGGAGTCATAAAGACAATGATTATGGAACACACCATGCACGGGATGCAGCTTTATTATTCAATACTCTTGACTTGAAACTAAACCTGTTTTCATCTGCAATGATAGTAAACAGCCAGTATATGCATATCCTTCATTTTCACCTGAAAATTAAAGAACCAACAACCATTCAAAAAGTCATTGCCAGACTGGACAGTAATGATCTTATTGCTACCACAGATAAAGTTAATGCCAATGAAGTATTCAGTTTTGGAAGAGATCATGGCCATTTTGGACGTATTTTAAATCAGGCAGTGGTATCAATACCTTCATTAAATATTAGAAATGGTACAGAAATTACAGGATTCTGTTTCACACCGCAGGATGGCAATTCTCTTTTGAGTTCAATTGCAGTTACAGAATGGTTTCTGTATCCTCATTCTTATGAGAATAAAATTCAATGTCTTGCACCATTCTTTTTTGATGAAGTATAATTAGCAAGTAAAGCATGTCTGATATTCTCGCATTAACAGAAGCTAAACTGTCTGAATACTGTCTAGAATCAGGGGGCTCTCCAAGTGATACCACCATAATTGCTGCTGTTTCAGGAGGCATTGACAGCATGGTCTTAGCTCATGCGCTGTCTCAGGTGATTACTGCAACTAAAACTGAATTAATTTTAGTTCATTTTAATCATCATATTCAGCCAAATGCCACAAAGATGGAAAGAGTGTGCAGAAAGTTTTCTTTAAAAGAGCAGATTCCATTACAAATAAACTCCTTATCATTTCCAATACTAAAAAATCTGGAATCTAATGCACGGGAGAAACGCTATAACGCACTCTACGAAATCGCGGAAAATTACAAACATGCTTTTATATTTACCGCCCATCATCTGGATGATCAAATAGAAACCTTGTTCATGAAAGATGTAGATGGAGGTGACTGGATAAGTAAAATAGGTATTAGGGAAAGATATGATAAAATCAGACGCCCCTTATTGAGTATAAGGAAGTCTGAGATAATATCCTATGCTCAAAATTACCAATTGACCTGGGAAGAAGATCCATCAAATAGAGATGTGTCACTAAGAAGAAATAAAGTAAGGCATACTCTACTACCTACAGCATTAAAATCGAACCCACAATTGGAAACTGATTTACTAAACAAAGCTTTTAAATCAGAAAAAAAACTCTCCCTATGTTTAGAAAATTTTAATACTCAAAATAAAATTTACTTTTCAAAGCAAAACAACTCACACCTGAGAGCAAATCTTAGATTATTAAAACTTCTGGATACTGTAGAATTAAAGCTATTTATATACTATTCTGCTAAATATTTTAACATAAAGATAAGGCAGTATTCTCAGGCTTGCTGGAAAGAATTCAGAATATTTATTCTATCTGCATCTACAGGTAGGAAATTTAATTTTCATCACCTACAATGTACCCTTAACAGAGACGAATTGGTCATAGAACCATATTTGTCTGAAAATGAATTGAACAAAAGTAAGTCTATTTTAGTGCATAATAAGAGTTGGTATGATTCTTGCTTTACCTTTACTAAAACTAATACAGTAGAAAAGTATCATTCTAAGTATAAAATGATAATTCCATCAGAATTGATCAAAAAGGGGCTTTTTGTCAGAAATTGGGAAAAGGGAGATAAAGTAATTTCAGCCACCTCTGGTAAACACTCATTGGTTAGCGATATTTTTATTAATCATAAATTATCTCAATATGATAAATATATTCAGCCTGTAATTATTGACAGGAATGATAGAATTTTATGGATTCCCGGTCTGCTGCATGGTGCATTAAATAACTCCGAATTTAAACATGAAAATACCTTAGTAACATGGCTTCAACAATAATTATTCCTGAAGGCTACCCCTATGAGGGGTATCCCCTAGAAGAGGTAATTTCCCCAAATGAAATACAAAACCGTATCAGCCAGATTGGCAGGGATATATCTGAAAAATATAAAGGTAGAATTCCTATTATTATTGGTGTATTAAACGGAGCATTTCTGTTTATGGCAGATTTAGTCCGCCATTTAGATATTGAATTTGAAGTGGATTTTTTAAAAATTGATTCTTATGGTGATAGCACAAAATCTTCAGGCACCGTTCGATTATTAAAGGATATTAGTGCAGACATTACAGGCAGGGATGTTATAATAATAGAAGATATTGTTGATACAGGTCTATCCCTCACCTTTTTAAAGCACAGAATGGAAGAAGCCTCACCCAAATCTCTAAGCTTCGCAACTTTTTTATATAAACCTGAAGTAGCAAAACATGATTTTCCAATAGATTGGATAGGATTTGAAATTGATGAAAGATTCTATGTAGGATATGGATTAGATTTAAAACAAATATTCAGGGGACTTCCCGGTATTTACGCACTAAATGAGGAAAACGATTAGTTGAAAAATAATAAGAATAAGAACAAAAAAAAGAAGAACCAGAAAAACCAGAATTTATGGAAAAGTCTGGGAGGCAACCTCCTAATTTGGATATTGATAATAATAATGGCAGTCTCTGCACTGCAATTTTTCTCATCAGATTATAAACCCCAAGCAATACCCTATACGCAGTTTCAGCAATTTGTTAATGATGAACAAGTAGAGTCTGGAAAAATAATTGGACGTTCATTTAAGGGGAAATTTAAAAATCCAATAATCATTGAAAGTGATGGACCGGGACCGGCTAAAGAATATTCCACCTTCACTACCATACTGCCTGAAGTTACTTTAGAGATGACTAAAATTTGGGATGAGAAAAATATCACCTATCGTTTTGAAGAACAGACTCTTGGATTAGTTGATTATCTCATTCAGTTTTCACCCTGGTTGCTAATTATTTTCTTTTGGTTTTTTCTCATGCGCAGAATGCAGGGGCCGGGGGGACAAAATGGAATTTTTAATTTTGCCAAATCACGGGCTAAGATTATTTCTCCTGATAATCCAAAAACATCTTTTAAAGATGTAGCAGGTTGTGATGAAGCAAAAGTTGAACTGCAGGAAATAGTCCAATTTCTAAAAAACCCGGGGAAGTATAAAAAATTAGGGGCGAAGATTCCCAAAGGGGCATTGTTATTAGGTCCTCCGGGAACAGGAAAAACTCTATTAGCCAAGGCTGTCTCTGGAGAAGCTAATGTCCCCTTTTTCAGTATCAGTGGTGCTGAATTTGTAGAAATGTTTGTGGGGGTAGGTGCCTCAAGAGTCCGCGACCTTTTTGATCAAGCTAAACGCAACTCCCCAAGTATCATTTTTATTGATGAAATTGATGCAGTGGGCAGGCATAGAGGTGCTGGTTTAGGTGGGGGACATGATGAAAGAGAACAAACTCTGAACCAGATTCTTGTTGAAATGGACGGTTTTGAGACAGATGACTCCGTTATTTTACTGGCAGCTACCAATCGCCCAGATGTTTTGGACAATGCCCTCTTGAGACCCGGAAGATTCGACCGCCAAATTGTGGTTGATGTTCCAAGCGTTGACGGCAGGGAAGCCATTTTAAAAATTCATGCAAAAGGCGTCCCCATGGATCGCTCCGTTGATTTTAAAGTATTAGCGAAAGGTACTCCAGGGTTAGTAGGTGCTGATTTAGAAAATCTCGTAAATGAGTCTGCATTACTTGCTGCCAGAAAAAATAATAAAAAGGTGACGATGGCTGACTTTGAAGAAGCAAAGGATAAGGTCATGATGGGAGTTGAACGAAAAAGCATGATTTTAACCCCTAAAGAAAGAAAAGTTACTGCCTATCATGAAGCGGGGCATGCCCTGGTAGCCTATCATACTAAAGGGGCTGATCCTGTGCACAAAATTACCATTATACCAAGGGGAATGGCATTGGGAATCACAGCACAGTTGCCTGAAGATGAAAAACATAACTATCAAAAAAAATATTTATTAGGCAGATTAGATATTTTAATGGGCGGACGCTCTGCAGAAAAACTAATTTTTAATGATACTTCCACAGGTGCCGGCAACGATATTTCAACTGCAACAGATATTGCCCGAAAAATGGTGTGTGAATGGGGAATGAGTGAGAGAATCGGGCCATTGACCTTTGGGAAAAAATCTGAAGAAGTCTTTCTTGGAAGAGAAATTTCCCATCCCAGAGATTATAGTGATGAAATTTCTCAGATAATTGATGAAGAAATTACATCATTTGTAAAACATTCTGAGGATAACGCTGATGAAATCCTCAATACTAATATTGAGCAGCTACACCAAATTGCGAATGCATTATTAGAATATGAGTCCATTAGTGGTGATGAAATGGATGGATTAATTAAAGGAAATCCTATTGTCAGAACTGAGCCGAAACCCAAAAAGAAACGCTCGCGCAGAAGAAGACGGGCAAAGGGCGAAATAGAAACCACTCCTGATAAAACTCCTCCCATTATTACCAAGCCTGCTACCTAATGGACTTATCCAATTTTAAATCTCCACTTATCATGGGGATATTAAATCTGACACCGGATTCCTTCTATGATGGTGGAAGATATACAAACTCAACAAAAATAGATATTGATGATTATTCTGCTGCAGATATTATTGATGTTGGTTGCGAATCATCCCGTCCTGGTGCTGACCCTATATCCTGTAAAGACGAAATTCACCGTTTAGAACAGTTTTTAGAACCGTTAAAATCATTTAGACAACCACTTTCCATAGATACTTATAAACCGGAAGTTGCTCGATTTGCCCTTCAAAACGGGTTTGAAATGATCAATGATATTACCGGGGGAGTAAAAGGAAAAATGTTTGAAGTTGCCAGTGAATTTGATTGCCCGATTGTTATTATGCATATGGCTGGCACTCCAAAAAATATGCAGAATAACCCTACCTATACAGATATCGTTGATGAAATTAAACTCTTTTTTGAAAAGCAAGTTACACTTGCAAAAATAAAAGGAGTGCAGGAGTCTCAAATCATTTTAGATCCCGGCATTGGTTTTGGAAAATCTGTTGAAGATAATTTTCTCTTATTAAACGGTATCCCGGAATTTAAAAAATTTGGTTTTCCCATCCTCATTGGACTTTCCAGAAAGTCATTTTTATCCATTAAAAATGATACTCCTATAGACAGATTGTCCGCAACTTTAACTGCATCTGCCTATGCTCTACAAAAAGGAGCAGATATACTCAGGGTACATGATATGTATGAAACCTCCCAACTTATTGCAACCCATCAAAGGCTGACAGCAAGTGAATTACACTTTAATGAAAGTTACTCCTAATGAAATTTGATATTCGAGAATACAAAGAAAAATTTAATAATTCAAAGTCCCAATACCAAGATTTGCGGAGGTATCTTTGACCAACCCGCTATTCAGACGTCCATAAAAACGTTACAAAGTAAAACAATAGCCCCTGATTTCTGGGAAGATGGTGAAAAGGCTCAAATAACTCTTAAAAAAATCAGTTCATTAGAAAATGAATTGAAATTATGGAAAGAATTAGATGAACAATTTCAGGAAGTAGAATCTTATCTGGAATTATTGGATGAAGGGGAAGATGTAGTCAATGACGCCCAAACTTCTCTTAATACTTTCGAATCAGTCATTGAAAAAGTTCAAATCAGAAAATTGTTAAGTGGTCATGATGACCATCGAAATGCCATTTTAACCATACACCCTGGCGCCGGAGGAACAGAGTCTCAAGATTGGGCATCCATGCTATTTCGTCTCTATTCAAGATATTGTGAAAGAAATGGATATAAAGCAAAACTTCTGGATTATCAAGATGGTGATGAAGCAGGTATAAAAGATGTATCTATTGAAATTTCCGGAGAGTTTGCCTATGGTCACCTTAAAGCGGAAAGAGGGGTCCACAGATTGGTAAGAATCTCTCCTTTTGACAGCAATTCAAAAAGACATACTTCCTTTGCTTCTGTCTTTATATTTCCTGTCATAGATGATGACGTAGATATCACCATTGAAGATAAGGATATCCGTATTGATACGTATCGTGCCAGCGGTGCCGGCGGACAACATGTAAACAAAACTGATTCAGCGGTACGGATTACACATACTGAAACCGGTATTGTGGTACAATGCCAGAATGAACGCAGCCAACTGAAAAATAAAAACATGGCAATGAAAATGTTAAAAGCAAGACTCTACCAGCAGAAAATGGAAGAATTACAGGCCTCTCAGGAAGCCCTTGCAGGTCAGAAAAAGGAGATAGGCTGGGGAAGCCAGATTCGCTCTTATGTTTTTCATCCTTACAATATGGTTAAAGACCACCGTACAAAGTGCGAAACTTCAAATATTCAGTCAGTTATGGATGGAAATATTGACGAATTTATCAATGCGTACTTATTAGCAAAACTGGAAAAATAAATGAATACAGAACAAAAAAATCTTCAGGAAATTATTAAGTTTCGTTTAGAAAAGTTAGATAAAATCAGGTCTGCGGGGTTTAATCCCTACGAATACAATTTTGATAAAACCAACCACATTGCAGATGTATTAAGAGAAGGTGAAAAGGGAGTAGGTACTAAAGTAAAAACTGCGGGGCGAATGGTTTCCTTTCGAAAAATGGGCAAAGCCAGTTTTACCCATTTACAAGATAATGACAGTAAAATTCAGGTGTATTTAAAAAATGATCTCTTGCCTGAAAATATTTATGATTCTATTGTTCGCAATCTTGATTTAGGCGATATAGTGGGAGTGAGTGGTGAATTATTTATTACGAAAACGGGAGAATTATCAATAAAGGCAGATAATCTCACTATTCTCTCAAAGAATATACGTCCATTGCCAAATTTAAAAGAAAAAGATGGTGAAGCCTTTAATGCCTTTGAAGATAAAGAATTACGCTATAGACACCGCCAATTAGATTTAATTGCAAATCCTGAAATAAAATCAATTTTTAGAAAAAGGGCAAAAATTATTTCTACCGTAAGAGAATTTTTAGATTCCAATGATTTTATAGAAGTTGAGACACCGGTACTCCAATCTGTTTATGGAGGTGCTTCTGCCAGACCCTTTACCACTCATCATAATACCCTTGATCAATCTTTTTATTTAAGAATTGCTGACGAACTTTATCTCAAACGTCTCATCATTGGCGGATTCGAAAAAGTATATGAACTTGCAAAAAACTTTCGAAATGAAGGGATGGATAGAAACCATAATCCTGAATACACTTCTCTCGAGTATTATCAGGCATATTCTGATGTTTTTGAAATGATGGATTTCACCGAAAGCCTTATCAAATATACTGCAGAAAAAACTGGAGCATTACAATTTGAGTACGACGGCTGCACCGTTGATCTTTCAAAACCATTTACCCGAATTAGTATGTTTGATCTGCTGGCAAAATACTGTGGGGAAGATGTTTCTTCTATGGATAGTGCAGCCTTGAAAAACTTAGCAAAATCAAAATCACTGGATATTGATGAAGATTTAAACTATGGGCAGATACTTGATAAAATATTTGGTGAACTGGTTGAACCTCATTTAATAGACCCAATATTTGTTACTGATTATCCTAAAGCAATTTCTCCTTTGGCGAAAGAAGACCGTAACGGGAATACTGATATAGTCGAAAGATTTGAATTATTTATTTGTAAGATGGAATTTGCAAATGCATTTAGTGAATTAAATGACCCCCTTGAACAAAGAAAACGGCTTGAAGCTCAGGCAAAATTAAGAGAAATGGGAGACGAAGAAGCGCAAGTTGTAGATGAAAATTTTCTGCAGGCGATGGAAGCAGGAATGCCTCCTACCGGCGGAGTTGGTATAGGCATTGACCGTTTAGTCATGCTGTTAACCCAACAAAAGACAATTAAAGATGTTATTTTATTCCCTGCCATGCGAAATGAAGAATAATGAATCTCACTTCCAGGCTTGCATATAAACAACTTCGATCCAAGCATAGTTTCGGGTTTATCTCTTTTTCTACCTACTTAAGTGTTCTTGGTCTCACCATTGGTATTGCTTCATTAATTATTATTACTTCTATTTCTGCTGGTTTTAGCAGAGTAATACATACCAAACTATCCTCGATAGATGGTCACCTTAGAATAAAAAGCTATCTCGACCCTACCATTGATGCTGCATCTCTAGAAGATTTACAGAATAAAATCCAGCATTTGAATGCGGGAATTCTTAATTCTACTCCCTATATTGAAAAACATGCCTTTATCCGTCATAAAGGAAAAACCGAGGGAGTGATTGTGTATGGAGTAACACAGTCTGCTCTTAACAATATTTTCAATCTTAAGCAGTTTACTCAGGATGATTATAGTTTTAATTCCTCTGATGATATATTTGTTGGAGCACAATTAGCTGAGAATCTTAATATAAAAATTGATGATTCCATTATATTATTTAACGCAGAAAATGTAGAAACGAATCGTTTATTAAATGCCGATAAATTTAAAGTTAAGGCTATTTTTAAAACTGATTTTCCTGAATATGACAGATTATTACTTTTCACTTCAATAGAAGCTGCTCAAAGATTATTTGAACTAAAAAATGAATATACAGGAATCATTGCAAATGTTCATAATCCCGTTGCTATATCGAATGTTGAAGATTCGGTGTCAAATTCCATAGGAAACTTCCCATTCTATACTTCCACTTGGAAAACACGACATGCACAATTATTATATTGGCTTCGAGTCTATGATCTGCCGATTAAATTAATTATGATATTTATAACCATAATCGGCATTTTTAACATTGCCGCCTCTTTATGGATGATTGTCATAGAGAAAACTAAGGAATTTGGAGTTTTATTAGCCCTTGGCTTAACAACAGCAAAATTGAAATTGATAATCATAAAAGAGAGTATATTTATTGGAATTACCGGAGCGGTAGGGGGTATATTACTCAGTCTTTTTATTTTAACTCTGCAGGAAAAATTCCATATTATCCAAATTCCCAATGATATTTATTTTATGGATCATCTCCCCGTTGAATATCGCCTTCACTATTTTATTATTTATCCATTGGCTGCATTAGTAGGTACGCTCATATTTTCTCTAATTCCTGCACATAAAGTCTCGCAAATATCTCCTGCACATTCACTTCGCTATGAATAAAGTCAAATTTTACATTAATTTTATTCTTGCCAAACAAAAACGAAATTTTAGAAATTTTGGATTATTGTTACCCTGCATTGGAGTTATTCTTGGGAGTACCACCGTTGCTCTTACACTGGCTATAATGGAGGGGATGGAATATTCCATATTCACACAATTAAAAAATGTATCCTTCCCTGCAGCGTTATATGACATGAGTGACGAAGAATATTCTGAGATTTTGGAATATCTTGATTCATTAAATATTCCATTTGAGCGAGCAAGAGAAGGGCAGGTAATGGTTTTGCATAATGGGGAATTCAGACTTGTAGATATACATGGAATTGAGAATTTTGACCGCTTTAAAGAGGGAGTTTTACATATTTCTAACAATAATCGAAAAGATAGTGGACTGTTGATCGGCCATTCTCTGGCAAGTAAATTAGATATTTCCAAGGATGATACGGTCTTGATTGCTCTCCCAAACAAATTAAATCCTTTTACCGGGATTCCACGGCAAAAGTATCTCCCGGTGAATGATATATTTCACTTACAGGTTTTAGACTATGAACAGAAGCATATATTTGCTCCATTAAATAGTCTGCAATTCTTTTTAACTCAAGAATTTAATACCCTATATTTTTCAAAGTTTTTGTCCCCTGAAATCCTGTCAAATATTCAGACTGAGTTCCCTTCGGTGAAATACCGCACATGGGATGATAAATATACTTCTTTTATTTCCGCAATGAAAATGGAAAAATTCGCCTATTCTCTTATAGGATTTATTATCATTGGTATTGCAGGGTTTACTCTCCTTAGCATGATGAGTCTATCAGTCATCCAAAAAGTCCCTCAGATTGGAATATTAAACGCTATGGGTGCCAAAAGAAATTTTATCAGTAATATTTTCATTTTTCAATCCACTATAACGGCAGTCTTTAGTGGAATAATCGGAATCTGCCTTAGTTATTTATTCATTGAATTAGATAATAGATATAACCTCTTGCAGAAAGTATTCCCTGATTCTCTCTTTTTTGATTTCCCCTTAATATTAAAAGGAGAATATGCTTTCGCCATCACTGCCATATCAGTATTACTTCTGTTGATCGCTGCAATATATCCTGCTTATAAAGCAAGCACATTAGACCCCGTTGAAGCAATTGGATTTAATAAATAATGCCTGTTTTAAAAAGTAGAAACATTATAAAATCCTATATAAAAGATGGTGAGTCCGTTTCAGTTTTAAAGGGCGTGGATATCACTGTGAGCAGGGGACAAATTGTTGTGCTGATGGGACCCTCCGGCTCAGGGAAGTCAACTTTGTTAAATATATTAGGTACACTGGATACGGATTTTGATGGGACCTTAACTATTAACGAGAAAGAAATTAATTCAAGTTCCCTTAATCATAGCATCAGATCCCACTATTTAGGATTTGTATTTCAATTTCATCATTTACTTCCGGAATTTACTCTATATGAAAATTTACTTATTCCCGGTATGATTGCAAATAAAGAAACCTCCTCACTTCATAATCATATAAAGGGAATGATTCGCTTTATCGGTATGGAGCATAGAATTCATCACTATCCCAATGAAGTATCGGGAGGAGAAAGGCAAAGGATTGCGGTGCTTAGGGCATTGGTTAATAATCCCGCCTTAGTTTTAGCAGATGAACCTACAGGAAATTTAGATAGAGAAAACAGTAAATTGTTATTAAACTTAATGTCTGATTTGAAGGCAAAATTTAATCAATCATTCCTCATAGCATCTCATGATGACAATATTTTACAGATTGCTGATGAGGTATTGTATTTGAAGGACGGAATAATAATAAAGGATAATTAAATCAACCAATGAAGGAAAATTTTTCAAAAGGCGTACAAAGAGTACTCAAATTTGCTAAGGAAGAAGCGGTTCGCTTAGGACATAGTTATGTTGGGTCTGAACATTTACTTTTAGGCATTATAAAAGATAATAACGGGAAAGCTGCCAGTATTCTCACATCAATCGGTTGTGACATTCAGGAAATGAAAGTTATGATTGAAGACATGGCGAAACCCAGCGGCGGAACCATGACTCTGGGGCATTTACCCCTTACCAGAAGAGCTGAACGTATTCTAAGAACCACTTTCAGTGAAGCTCAAAATTATAAAGAGGAGGTTGCCAATCAAACCCATTTGCTGCTTGCACTTGCAAGAGAAGATGAAGGCTTAGCTACTGAAGTTTTAAATGCATATACGGTGGACTATGAACTTTTAACCACCCTAGTCTCATCCTCTCCGGTGAAAAGGGAAAAGAAAGTGCCTAAAAAGTCACCAACACCCACTCTGGATTTGTTTAGCAGAGATATTTCTAAAATGGCAAATGAAGGGAATCTTGATCCAGTCGTTGGGAGGGAACTGGAAATAGAAAGACTGACTCAGATATTATCCAGAAGGAAGAAAAATAATCCTGTACTCATTGGAGAACCCGGCGTTGGAAAAACTGCCATCGTTGAAGGATTAGCTTTGCGAATTTATGAAAAAACTGTCCCCCACATTCTCTGGGGACAGCGTGTTATTGTGCTTGATCTTGCAGGGCTTATCGCAGGTACAAAATACAGAGGACAGTTTGAAGAGCGAATGCGCACCCTCATGCTTGAATTAGAGGCAAGTTCTGATATAATCGTTTTTATAGATGAACTCCATACTTTAGTGGGAGCAGGCGGAGCTTCCGGCTCATTAGATGCTGCCAACATGTTTAAACCTGCATTGGCAAGAGGTGAAATTCAGATTATTGGTGCAACTACCCTCAATGAATATAGAAAATATATTGAAAAGGATGGCGCATTAGAGCGAAGATTCCAAAAAATTATCGTCAATCCTCCATCAGTAGATGATACCGTTAAAATTTTAAATGGCATCAAAGAAAAATATGAAGAACACCACCAGGTCAATCTTTCAGATAATGCTGTAAGAGCCAGTGTTGAACTCAGTGACCGCTATATCTCCGATAAATTTCTCCCCGATAAAGCCATTGATGTGATGGATGAGGTGGGGTCACATGTTCATATTCATAATATTCATGTTCCAGATGAAATTGTGAAACTGGAAAAGAATATTTCCTCTCTGCGGAAAAAGAAAGAATCCGTTATTGCACAGCAGAAATTTGAACAAGCTGCTGAGATGAGGGATAAAGAGCGTAAAATGATCTCTAAGTTGAAAGAAGTTCAAGAGAAATGGGATAATGTGGAAAAGTCCTCAAGGCCTTTAGTGACGGAAGAAGATGTAGCAGATATCGTTTCTATGGTAACAGGAATTCCACTGGCAAAAGTAGCAGAATCTGAAACGGAAAAACTCCTGCATATGGCTGACGAATTGAAAAAACGTATCGTTGGCCAAAATGATGCCATAGAAAAACTCTCTCAGGCCTCCAGAAGAGCCCGAGCAGGATTGAAGAATCCAAACAGACCAATTGGGTCATTCATGTTCTTAGGGCCGACGGGTGTGGGTAAAACTGAATTGGCTAAAGTATTAGCAGAATATCTATTCTCAAACACGGAATCATTAATTAAAATTGACATGAGTGAATATGTTGAGCGATATAATGTTTCAAGACTTATCGGAGCTCCTCCGGGATATGTGGGGTATGAAGAAGGGGGACAATTAACGGAGAGAGTCCGTAGAAAACCCTATTCTGTGGTATTATTTGATGAAATTGAAAAAGCCCACAGAGATGTATATAACATCCTGCTGCAAATATTAGATGAGGGTAGAATTACTGATAGTCTGGGAAGAATGATTGATTTCAGGAATACCATTATCATTATGACATCCAACATTGGAACTAAAGCAGTCAGTTCAACTTCCTTTGGATTTAAAACCAATACCACCAGAGAGGATAAAAAGGATGACAATTTTACAGACATAATGTCTGAAGTTAAAAAATATTTCATCCCTGAATTTTTGAACAGGATAGACGATATCATTGTATTCAATTCCCTTTCAAAAGAAGATTTACATTCAATTATTGATCTCCAACTCTCAGATTTAAAAGAAAATCTAAAGAAAAAGAACAATACTCTGAAAATGACTAAATCTGCAAAAGAGGATTTAATTCGTGACGGGGCTCACAGGGAATGGGGGGCTCGTCCTCTTAGAAGGATCATCCAAAATCAAATTGAAAATGAAATTTCAACCAGGTTTTTAACCGGTGAATTTGTAGAAAATGGCAGTATAACTGTTAAATCCAAAAATAAAGAATTAGTCTTTACACAGGAAATTAAGCCTGCCAAAAAAGCCTCCCGGAAGAAATCACCTTCCAAAGAGCCTGCACCAGCACAAGAATAAAAGTCTGCCATCTATACCGATTATTTCTTTTCGGCATAGTTATTGTTATTATGCCGGCAGGAAAAATTTTTGAAATTATTTTATACTAAGGAGTAAAAATGGCCAAAATAATCGGTATAGATTTAGGAACAACAAACTCGTGTGTATCCGTCATGGAAGGCGGTAGTCCTACCGTCATTACCAATAGTGAGGGAGGACGCACCACTCCATCTGTTGTTGCATTTACCAAAGACGACGAAACCTTAATTGGACAGCCGGCAAAACGGCAGGCAGTTACCAACCCTGATAACACAGTATTTTCAGCTAAAAGATTTATTGGCAGAATGTATGATGAAGTTGGCACTGAAATTACTGAAATGCCATATAAAATTGTGAAAGGCAAAAATGGCGAAGTAAAAATTGCAGCTCAGGATAAAGAATACGCCCCACCGCAAATTGCTGCAATGGTTTTGCAAAAACTCAAGCAGACTGCAGAAGAATATTTAGGTGAAAAAGTTACAGATGCTGTTATTACTGTTCCTGCTTATTTTAATGATTCTCAACGACAGGCAACCAAAGATGCCGGGGCAATAGCAGGGCTAAATGTTCGCAGAATTATCAATGAACCAACGGCAGCAGCCTTAGCTTATGGACTGGATAAACAAAAAGATGAGAAAATTGCAGTCTTTGACTTTGGTGGCGGAACATTTGATATATCCATCCTTGAATTAGGTGATGGTGTATTTGAAGTTAAATCTACCAATGGAGATACCCATTTAGGAGGTGATGATATTGACCAGGCACTGGTTGAATATCTCACTGCTGAATTTAAAAAATCAGACAGTATTGATTTGACCAAAGATGCTATGGCACTTCAAAGGCTCAGAGAAGCCGCTGAAAAAGCAAAATGTGAGTTAAGTTCATCCAAACAGACCGATATCAATCTGCCATTTATAACGGCTGACCAATCTGGACCGCGCCATTTAAATATCAGCCTTACCCGGGCAAAATTTGAATCCCTAATTAAAGCTCTTATAGACAGAACCATTGCTCCCTGTGAAAATGCTCTGAAAGATGCAGGGCTAAAAGCAGCGGATATTGATGAAGTGATTCTTGTAGGTGGTTCTACCAGAATCCCTATGGTGCAGACCATAGTAAATGATATTTTCAAAAAAGAGCCTAATAAGGGTGTAAATCCTGATGAGGTAGTCTCTATAGGTGCTGCTATTCAGGGTGGAGTAATGGCTGGTGATGTAGAAGATATTCTTTTATTAGATGTCACGCCTCTTTCTCTCGGCATTGAAACATTAGGAGGCGTTATGACTCCTCTCATTGAATCAAATACTACGATTCCTGCGAAGAAGAGTCAAATTTTCTCTACGGCAGCTGACAATCAACCTTCTGTTGAGGTGCATGTGCTGCAGGGAGACCGTTCAATGGCAGTTGATAATAAGTCACTCGGCCGCTTCCATTTGGACGGTATTCCGCCTGCACCCAGAGGTATTCCGCAGGTTGAAGTAACCTTTGACATTGATGCTAATGGAATTCTCAATGTTTCAGCTGTAGATAAAGCCACAGGTAAAGAGCAGTCCATCCGTATTGAAGCATCCAGTGGGCTGTCTGAAGAGGAAATACAAAAAATGAAAACAGACGCAGAAAAGTATGCCAAGGAAGATGAATCAAAAAAAGAAACAGTGGATACCCATAATATTGCTGATCAATTGATTTACCAGACTGAATCACAAATAAAAGAAGCTGGCGATAAAATAACGGACGATGAAAAGAAGCCTATTGAAGAGGCATTAGAGCAGCTTAAGCAGGCAAACAGCGGATCTGATAATGATGCCATAAAAAAAGCAATGGAAAACCTGAATACAGCCTGGCAGCCAGTTGCTCAGAAAATGTATCAGGCTCAGCAAAGTCAGGAACAATCACCTCCTACTGATACTGACCCTTCAACCCAAGCAGATACAAAATCTGAAGCTGAAGTAGAAGATGCGGATTTTGAAGTGGTTGAAGAAAAATAATTAATGAGACCTGCGCTAATAAAAAAGGGTGGATTTTCCACCCTTTTTTATTAGTCTCGGAATTTCACCCAATTATCTAAACTTATTGATATAAATTTCTACTCGTCTATTTTTTGCCATATTATCTGGGAGGGGGCTGCCATCAGACTCTCGATTTGGAAAGAGGGGTACGGATTCTGCTCTTGCGATGGGTTTTAATTTCCGCATTTCAATACCGCTTTGGTGAAACACTTCAACAATTCCCGTTGCTCTAATTGCAGAAAGATCCCAATTTGAACTGAATTTTTTACTATCATCTACAATTGGAACATCATCCGTGTGCCCTTCAACTTCAATCATATAATCTTGATAGGTTGATTCGTTTAATAATTCTGTTATCGTTTTAGATATCTCTTCAATTACGGGGGTCATATCGCTGTTAATTTCTGCTGACGCAGGAGAATACAGCGTACTACCTGGAATTTGTATTAGAATCCCTTCGGGACCCAAGGAAATTTCTACTGCTTCTTCCAATCCTTTATTTTTGAAGACTTCTATTAAGTCTTCGTTTAATTCATTAAATTCATTTTGAATTTCTTTGTTGCTAAATGCTTCCTGCATTGATTCGCGAATTTCTTCATATTTCCCGGGGTCAGGAAAAGAAGCTGCAAATAATAAAACAAAAAATGCCATCAAAAGGGTAACCATATCACCATAGGTCCCCATCCATCCATCAACAACATCCTTATTTTCTTTTTTGAGTTTATTCTTTTTCAATTTTTACCTCTCTGCTATATCAAAATGATTTTCAGGATCTAAAAATCGATTCAATCTGTCTTGTAAAATATAAGGATGCGGTTTTTCCGGTAGCATGGCAATTCCCTCTAATAAAATTTTATCTCGATATTGAATTATTGAAAATTTCTGCTCAAGTTTTCTTGCTGCCGGCTTTAACAAAAGGTTGGCAAACAAAACGCCATATAAAGTGGTTATTAATGCCACAGCCATACCAGAGCCTACATCAGAAGTATCTGACCCCATATTTCCAAGCATAATGACTAATCCTACTAATGTACCAATCATTCCAAAAGCAGGGGCGAAAGTCGCCATGGTATCCAGAATTTCAACTTGGACATTATTTCGTTCATATTGAGAGTCAATAAGGTCTTCAGTAAGAGATCTAACATTTTCAGATTTTGAACCGGCAAAAACCATTTCCATACTGTATTTTACGATAGGGTTGTTATATTCACCATCTTCAATTTTATTTTGCAACTCACGCAATCCACCCTTTTTCATTATTTCTCCCCAACTGATTATTGATCTTGCAACAAAAAAACGGACACATATAGAAGTCATGCTGCTTGTTTGAA
>CAZKEL010000013.1:38723-46463 GCA_964551815.1 uncultured bacterium | reverse complement strand
GATGACATTGTGATAGCCTATAACGGTGACAGGGTGGTAGGTTCCAGATACTGGAATGGCGAGTTTACTGATATACCTGCCATGGGTTCTGATGATAATGATAAGTTGTCAGGTTACTGTAAAGCCGGTGATAAGCTTACCTTTAAGGTGCTGGATGCTTCTACAGGTGACCTTGTAGAGATGGATGCAGAAGGCGATGTTGAGTGGTCTGAAATGGGTATAGGCATTGTAAATCTGACTGACAGATACCTGCCTACTGAAGTAAGTCTTGGCAATGCGTATCCAAATCCATTTAACCCTGTGACAAAGTTGAACTACGATGTTCCCTCAGACATGGTAGTATCTCTTGGAGTATATGATGTACGGGGAAGGTTGGTAGAAGAGCTTGTGAATGATCTGAGAGAGCAGGGTCGTTACGCAGTGACATGGAATGCAGATTTGCACTCCAGTGGTGTTTACATGGTTAAGCTGACAGCTGGCTCAACTGTGAAAATACAGAAAATTATGCTGGTGAAATAAAAAACATTGTAGTAGATTGCAAAGTAAAAAAGGGCTTCGGGAACATCGAAGCCCTTTTTGCATTCATGAAAGATTGAAAAGAATTATTTTTGCATGTGTTTTTAACCTCGTAAATTTAAGTCTTGTACAAAAGTTGAAATTGCTTCACAATTAGAGGAAAATCAAATAATGAAAATAAAAATGGTTAAATTGTTTTTAACTGCAAGTGCAGTATTTCTGGTATCTTGTAATACTGCTGACAATGCAGGTTTAGAAACATCCCTTAATGATATTAAGGATGATCAGAAATTAATTCTAAAAAAGCTGGAAACTCTGGATAAAGCTGTTGCAAATGTTGCGTTGGCAAGTAAAAATCAGCCAACAAAAAATCAAAAGCAACAACCTCCTAAGACTGATCCAAACAAAGTGTATAACATAGAAATAGGTGATTCATTCACCTTGGGACCTGAAAATGCGAAGGTTACCCTCATTGAATGGATGGACTTTCAATGACCGCACTGTGAAAGGGCTGTCAGTTTGATAGACGATTTACACAAAAAATATCCTAATGATCTTAGAATTGTAATTAAACATTTCCCTTTATCATTTCATAAGCAGGCTAAGAAAGCTTCTCTTTATTCCATGGCTGCTGAAAGACAGGGTAAATTCATGGAAATGAAAAAGAAAATTTTTGAAAATTACAGAAATTTGAAATCAAATGAAGATTTACCCAGACAATATGCTCAAGAGCTTGGTTTGGATATGGTTCAGTTTGATAAGGATATGGCAGATCCGGAACTTGGAGCTCGCATTGACAAAGAAATGAGTCAAATGCGTCAATCAGGTATCCCGCGACTTTCTGTACCTAAATTTCTCATAAATGGTAAAGAACCTCAGGGAGGACGAAATTTGGATAATTATTCTTCCATCATTGATACTGAATTAAAAAAGAAATAAACCATTAAACATAATGGATTTAAAAAGCTCCGGAAGAAATTTCGGAGTTTTTTTTAGTAAAAAATTGTTTTTAATTGTTTAATTAAATTTAATAAAATTCTATCGAGGAGAAGATTCTTTTGAGGAAGGGAAACTATGGTTTCCTCTTCTTAAGAAAAAATTAAAAGGAGGCAGGAAAAAACCAATATTCCTGAAATGGAGGAACATTCCATTTCCTGACCCGGAGCCGGGGCAGATTCCTACAATATATTAGATTTGAATACCTCTTTATATGTGATGAAAATCACTTATAAAAGATTTGTTTCTCTTTAATATTAAATGACTTGTAACGTAGATATTACGTTTGGAGACAACAGCTTGGAGGAGCGGAATATTTGGTTTAATAGAAACTATTCTATGAACAGATTTCTCTACATCATGTATGTAGGTGGATTATTTTAGCTTTTATTTAGAAATAAATTCTGTTTGTTCTGAAAATACAGAAAATGGGGTGCTTATCCAATTGAAATATGTTAAAGCTTTGACAGAATACAGAATTTTAAAATGTGTGACAAACCTCATAAGGAGACATTGAAGAGGAGTAGTATATTTAGTTATAATTAATAGGTGTATCATTCACAAACAGTTAGGGTAAATTGTTTACGAAAGAGAAAATATATTATACAGCTAGTATTTGGCTGATTCCATTGATTCTGGGACTATCCTTAGCATTGGGTAATAATTTGGTTAATATTGAACTTGGTGAGTTTGATACAGAAAACCAAAATGTTCCAGTCTTCTACACTTCTACAGATGAAATTACAGGATTCCAATTTTTCGTAGTTGGAATGGATGTAATAGGTGTTTCTGGTGGAGTTGCAAGTGAAAATAACTTTTTCCTTCATCAGGGGGCAACTTGCTGGAGAAATAACGACTGCAAAGATTTCATAACTGGTTTTTCTACTTCAGGGATGCCAATTCCACCAGGCTCTGGTACTCTTCTTTATATTGATTATGCTGAAATCGGAGATGAAAATTTTGATCAAAATATTAATGTTCACGATCAAACTTGTCTAGATATTTCAGAAGGGTTTATTTTCGGTAATACAGAAGATGGTAACCTAATTGAGTTTGAAGTAGATACAGGCTGTTCATCAAGCCCTCAAGACTGTGCTGGCGATTATTATGGGAGTGCTATCGAAGATAGTTGTGGTGTTTGCTCTGGTGGCAACTCTGGACATGAACTAAACAGCGATATAGATTGTAACGGAATTTGTTTTGGATCTTCCTTGGAAGATGATTGTGGGAATTGCGACGCAGATTATGCTAATAATTGTTTCACTCATGAAATAGATTTGTATGAAGGTGCAAATCTTATAAGTTTTCATGCTCTCCCAGAAAACTCATCAGTTCAGAATAGCTTTTCTGACCTGGGTAGTTCTGTATCACACATCCTTGGAAATGGCAATGGGGCAGTTAATTTTAATGGTAACTGGTATGGAAGCCTGCAGGAAATTTCTCCCTTTGCCGGGTATTGGGTAGTAGTAAATGAAGCTACTACATTATCTCTGCCTTTATCGATTCCCGTTTATTCCGAATCATCTGAAATGACCTATCAGTTAGAGCATGGTAATAATCTCATATCCTATCCATTTGCAGAAGCTCAATCCTTAACCGGAGCAATCAGTGAGGAATATACTTACAGCATTTGGGGAATTGCAGGAAATGGAGAAGCAGCCATAAGAATAGACAACGACTGGTTTGGTTCTTTGGAATCCTTCCAACCATCTTCCGGATATTGGATGGTAGCCAACCATTCTTTCGATTTTCAGTATATTCTTCCGGAAGAAAACAGCAACAGATCACGCAGGTCTGAAGACCGCAGTACTCCACCTGAACTCTTCAATTTCAATCAATCTCCCTTTCAGGCTTTCTATTGGGTGAATGCAGCGCATATTGATGGAAACGAACTCATCGTAGGTGAGGACTGGATAGGTACTTTTAACGGTGATGTGTGTATTGGTGCAAGACCATGGAACGGAATTTACACTGATGTTCCTGTCATGGGATTTGATGAAGATATTGCTTTAACTGAAGGATATATTGAAACCGGGCAAACCCCCAAGTTCGTAGTTTATGATGCTTCTGAGGATGCATACTACGATGCCAAGGTGTATGATAATCATGAATTTGAAGGTGCATTATTGGCGATGTACACTGTTAATGAGATTGTAGTTGAAAGAGATTGTGCCGGTGTATTGGGTGGCGATGCAGAATTGGATAACTGTGATGTATGTGATAGTAATCCTGATAATGACTGTCCCTTTGATTGTGAAGGTATCCCCGGCGGAAATGCATTCGAAGATGATTGTGGTGTATGTTCAGGAGGAACTACAGGTCATGAGGCAAATAGCGACAAAGACGATTGTGGTGTCTGTTTTGGAGAAAATCAATCCATAGATTGTAATGGTGATTGTTTTGGAACCGCCTTAATTGATGACTGTGCTATTTGCTCAGGTGGCTTTAGTGGTCATACTCCAAACTCTGATAAAGACTGTAATGGTGATTGTTTTGGAACCGCCTTAATTGATGACTGTGCTATTTGCTCCGAAGGTAACAGCGGTCATGAGTCAAACTCTGATAAAGACTGTTATGGTGACTGTTTTGGGGAAGCCATAATAGATGACTGTGGTATTTGCTCCGAAGGTAACAGCGGTTATGAGTCAAACTCTGATAAAGACTGTAACGATGATTGTTTCGGGGAAGCCATAATAGATGACTGTGGCATCTGCTCCGAAGGTAACAGCGGTCATGAGTCAAACTCTGATAAAGACTGTTATGGTGACTGTTTTGGGGAAGCCATAATAGATGACTGTGGTATTTGCTCCGAAGGTAACAGCGGTTATGAGTCAAACTCTGATAAAGACTGTAACGATGATTGTTTCGGAGATGCTCTTATTGAAACCTATTATTATGACTTTGATGGTGATGGACTGGGTAGTGAAACTGCACAGGAATTTTGTAATGCTGATCCTCCTTCAGCATGGGTGAACAACAGTGATGATATTGATGATAATTGTTTTTCCAACTTCCATGACTGTATGGGTGTTTGCGATGGCTCTGATGAATTCACCCTGTACTATCAGGATGAAGATGGTGATGGACTGGGAAGTGATGTAACGGCTCATTTTTGTTCGGGAGAGGTTCCTGTAGGCTGGGTTTTAAATGCGGATGATCCCGATGATGCCTGTACCTCCAACTACTTTGATTGTGGCAGTGTCTGTGATGGATTGGATTCTATCCAGTCTTTCTGTTATGATTTTGACGGAGATGGTCTAGGAAGCGGCTCTACTCAAGAGTTCTGTTCAAATAATATTCCTAGTAGTTGGGTGTCAGATTGCAGTGATCCCTATGAAAATTGTTTTTCAAACCAGGTTGATTGTGCAGGTGTTTGTGATGGTGAAGCAATTTTACAGACTTACTACTTTGATAATGATGGTGATGGCTTAGGTGGAGAATTATCCGAGGAACATTGTAATGCATTAGTACCTACAGGTTGGGTGGCTAACTCAGATGACATAGATGATGATTGTTATTCAAACTATCTTGACTGTGCCTATGTCTGTAATGGATTCAGCAGTGAACAAACTTATTACTATGATAATGATGGAGATGGTCTGGGATCCAGTCAATCTTCTGTATTCTGTTCAGCTTTTGTAGAAGAGGGTTGGGTAGAAAATAATGATGACTTAGATGATAACTGTTTTTCCAATATTCTTGATTGTGAAGGTACTTGTGATGGCACGGTAACCATAGATGCATGTGGTATTTGTGGCGGAGATGATTCTTCCTGTGCTGACTGTGCCGGTATTCCCAATGGTAATGCAGTGGAAGATAATTGCGGCGTCTGTGATGAAAATCCCTCCAACGACTGTGTACAGGATTGTTCCGGGGAATGGGGAGGGACTCTTGTATTAGATGCATGTGGTATTTGTGGCGGAGATGATTCTTCCTGCCCTGACTGATCCGGTATTCCAAATGGTAATGAGGTTTATGATAACTCTGGTGTCTGTGATGATGATCCGTACAATGACTGTGTACAGGATATTGCTGGTGAATGGGGTGGAAGTCTTGAATTAGATGCCTGTGGGGAATGTGGCGGAGATGATTCCACTTGCCTGGATGCATGTGGGATACCAAATGGTAATAATGCCTGTGTAGATGAATGTGGAATTCCCTTTGGTGATAATACTTCCTGTGCAGATTGTCAGGGTATTCCCAACGGTGATGCCTATATAGATGATTGTGGAATCTGTGACGATGACACTGAAAATGATAATACACCCTTAACAGGAAGTTGTGACTGTGCCGGTGTACCCAATGGTGAGGCAGCCATAGATAACTGTGGTGTTTGTGACAACGATCCTGATAATGACTGTCCCTTTGATTGTGCAGGAGTACCCGGGGGAGAAGCAATTATTGATAATTGTGGTATTTGTTCTGAAGGTACCACCGGAATTCCTGCCAATACGGATATAGATGAATGTGGCGTCTGTTTTGGAACCGGTCCTATAATCTGGTATGTTGATGCAGATGGAGACGGATTGGGTGATTCAATCAGTGATACGCTTACTTCTTGCGAGCAGCCAGAGGGGTATGCCGATAATTTGGATGATCCCCACCTTGATTGTTATTCAAATGTAATGGATGAATGTGGAGTCTGTGATGGTGATAATGCATCCTGTGCTGACTGCGCAGGTATTCCTTATGGCAGCGCATTTACAGATGATTGCGGTGTCTGCTCCGGCGGTACTTCTGACCATCAGGCAAATTCAGATATGGATTTCTGTGGTGTATGCTTTGGTAATAATGAAGCAAATGTAGGCTGTGGATGCTTCCTTGACCCGCCAGAAAATTACTGGTATGACTTTGATAATGACGGTCTGGGTATTTGTACCACAGAAAATGATGTGTGCCTGCCCTGTGAATCTGATCCTAATTGCGTGTCCTTCTGCAGCTGGGAATTACCTGATGATAACTGGGCGGATAATACTGATGATGAAGACGATGAATGTCATTCAAACAGCCATGACTGTGCCGGTGATTGTGATGGTGGAGCGATAATTACAGCGTACTGGTTTGACAATGATGGTGATGGTTTAGGAGTTGGCGATAGTTTAGAATATTGTTCTGCTTTTGTACCTGAAAATTGGGTGGATAATAATGAGGATATTGACGACAATTGTTTCTCCAACTTTCATGATTGTGCAGGCGTATGTGATGGGTCTGATCTCCTTCAATCCTTTTTCTTTGATAATGATGGTGATGGATTGGGAGGAGATCTCACCGAAGAATTTTGCACTGATTTTATTGAAGATGGCTGGGTATTGAATTCAGATGATTTAGATGATAATTGTTTCTCAAATTATTTTGACTGTGCAGATGTATGTAATGGATTTGCCCAGGAAGGACTGTTCTATTCTGACAATGATGGTGATGGATTAGGGGATGCAGGATCAGGGGAAATATTCTGTTCAGAATTTGTTCCTCCCGGCTGGGTTGATAACAATGAAGATCCGGATGATGATTGTCAATCCAATGCTTTTGATTGTGCCGGTGAATGTGACGGTAATGCCCTTTACCAAATTTATTATTTTGATAATGATGGTGACGGACTTGGCAGTGATATCGGTATTGAATTTTGTTCAGGTTTAGTTACAGAAGAATGGGTAGAAAACAATGAAGATATTGATGATAATTGTTTTTCAAATATACTTGATTGTGCAGGAATTTGTAACGGAATTACTGAAGTTGATGAATGCGGAATCTGCGGAGGTGATGACAGCAGTTGTGCAGACTGTGCCGGTGTACCCAATGGAACTGCCACTGAAGATAATTGTGGCGTGTGTGATTCTGATTCTGAAAATGATTGTATTCAGGACTGTAATAATGTCTGGGGGGGGAATGCTTATGTAGATGAGTGTGGTGTGTGCGATAATGATCCTGAAAATGATAATGTTGATATGGATTGCACAGGTGAATGTTTTGGTAACGCCTATGTTGATGATTGTGGTATTTGTGATGATGATGCATCCAATGATAATGCAGATATGGACTGTAGTGGTGAATGCTTTGGTATTGCCACTATGGACGATTGTGGTGTTTGTGATGATGATGTATCTAATGATAATGCGGACATGGACTGTAACGGTGAATGCTTTGGGGATGCCTATGAAGATGACTGTGGTGTCTGTGATGATGATGCATCCAATGATAATGCAAATATGGACTGTAACGGTGAATGCT
>CAZKEL010000013.1:4348-38623 GCA_964551815.1 uncultured bacterium | reverse complement strand
TGTGATGATGATGCATCCAATGATAATGCAAATATGGACTGTAACGGTGAATGCTTTGGGGATGCCATAGAAGATAATTGTGGGTTCTGTGACAGCGACCTGCAGAATGATTGTGTGCAGGACTGTGCAGGAATCTGGGGTGGTGATTTAGAATTAGATGACTGTGGGGTTTGTGGAGGAGATAACAGCTCCTGCTCCGGCTGTACTGATTCTGATGCCTTTAATTATGATTGTCTCAGCGGACAATTCCCGCCCTGCAATAATGATGTAACTATTGATGATGGCAGCTGCATTTTTTATCCTGAAGAATTCCTCTTTGATCAATCACAGAGTCAGGCACTATATTTTATAAATGATGCCTATATTCTGGAGAGTTCCATTCAGGAAGATCTGGTCTATGCTGAGGACTGGGTGGGTGTATTTAAAGATTCAGTTTGTGTAGGCTCTTATCCATGGACTGGAATCAATACTACTCTGCCTGCCATGGGGAATGATGGAAATCCAGACCATGAATATTATCTTGAGGCAGGTGACTTCCCCTTATTTAAAATTTATGATAGTTCAGAAGATGATTATCTCTTTACTGAAGTAGAAATTACCAAACTTAACGGACAAGAATATAACGGATTTGAAAACTTAGGCTTCTTTATCGTCCATGAGATGATTGGATTAGGTCCCGATTGTTCTGGTGTAGAATCTGGCAATGCTTTTCTTGATGATTGTGGGGTTTGTATATGCGGCATTCTCGATAGCGATGAAACCCCAAATGGATGTTTTGAAGGCATCCCCAATGTGGATTTAGATTGTAATGACGTTTGTGATCCGGACACACCCGTCGGTGCTGAACAGGCACAATCAGGAGTCGTTTTTGGTGCATATATTGATGACTGTGGAATCTGCTCTGAAGGTGGTACGGGACATGTTGCCGACTCTGATGATTTGGGATGTGGTTGTTTCAATCCGCCTCCTGCAGACTATTATCTGGATATAGACTCTGATGGATTCGGTGCTGGTGACATAAGTTATGAGTTTTGTGAAACCAACGTAACATCCCTGTATGCAGATAATAATTTAGATCCGGAACCCAATTGTCCCAATGCAAATTTACAGACCCTAAATGTTGATGATTGCGGTGATTGCGTTGGTGTAGATGTATCCACTCCAAACCAAAATATGGATGTCTTCTCTATCTGCTGTTCTCCTGAAGAAAAAGATGATTGTGGTATTTGTTTTGGTGATAATTCCTATTGTAACAGTCCCACAGCATTTGATCAATCCATTGAGATTTTAGAAGATCAGAGTATATCCGTTACTCTTAATGGTTCAGATCCAAACCAGGATGAACTCAGCTTCCAGATTCTGGATTATCCCTTTCATGGTATCCTTACCGGAGCAAATGCAGAGTGGAGTTTTACACCAGAAGAAAATTTTAATGGATTAGATAGTTTCACCTTTATCGCAACAGATGGCAGCTGGGTTTCTGAACCGGGTACCATATCCTTCACCATTATTCCGGTAAATGATGCTCCTATTGCAGAAAATACAATTATTACTTTAGATGAAGACTCCAGTATAGAATTTACCTTGCCAGGTTATGATGTTGATGGTGATGATCTCAGCTACAGCCTGGATGCAGCTGCTGAAAACGGGTTAGTAACTCTTTCCGGAGAAGTTGCAGTTTATACCCCAATTGAAAATTATTTTGGTCAAGATGCCTTCACCTTTACTGTACATGACGGTACGCTTTCTTCTACTCCTGGAACGGTATCTCTGGAAGTAAGACCAATCGGAGATGCCCCTGTAATTCCAGCCTTAGCAGATACCTCAATCTCAGAAGGGGATACCTTAAGATTGGTTATTACTGCCAATGATGTTGATGGCGATGAACTACATTATTTTGTATCCACCAGCGGAAACAGCTATGCCGCCTTCGAGGGTAATGAACTTACATTGATTCCCAATAATAATTATAATGGGGATATTGAGGTGACAGTCACAGTAACAGATGGTGAATTTGATACAAGCGATACTTTTACAGTTACTGTATTTCCTAAAAATGATCCCCCTCAATTAGCTGAGATTTCTTATCAGTCTGTTTTAGAAGATTCAGAACTAACTATAGAAATTGCAGCAGTTGACCCTGACGGTGATTTTTTAACTTTCTCTGCTGATGCAGATATTCCTGAAACGGAATTATCTATTTCAAATAATACTCTTTCTGTTCTGCCACCACCAGATTTTAACGGAGATATACTCATTTCAGTTTTCGCCTTCGATGGTGAGTTTACAGTCGGGATTACCTTTACCCTGTCAGTACTGCCGGTGAATGATACACCCTTAATTATATCTTTACCTGTGGCAGAAACTGAACAGGGGAATTTATATGAATACCACATAGAAACTGAGGATGTTGATGGGGATGAGTTATCTCTGCATCTTTCTGCTTCACCAAATTGGTTATCCCTTACAGGAAATTATTTGTCCGGGATACCCTCAAATGAGGATGTGGGTGATCATGAAGTAGTACTTACAGTGTCAGATTATCAGTTAGTTTCTACTCAATCTTTCACTCTTTCAGTCAATGATGTGAATGATCCTCCATTTGTATTCAATATTGATGCAGTTCTGAATGAGGATGAGCCGTTAAATATCATCCTAAATGGCGGTGATCCTGATGAGGACAGTATTACTTATAGTATTGATACAGAACCAGCCTATGGTAGTATACAGTTAACTGGTTCTGATGTGTTATATGTTCCTGAAGAAAATTATAATGGAAATGACAGCTTCAGTTATCGTGCCAGTGACGGATTGCTTACTTCAGAACCTGCATTGGTTTCATTGGACATTTTGCCGGTGAATGATGCACCCACTATGGAAGCATTAGCAGATACCTCAATTGATGAAGGTAGTGAATATATCTTCACTCTGAATACCGGGGATGTAGATGGGGATGCGCTACTGATTGATATTGCAACAGAAGGTAATGCAGCTTCAGAAATAATTGACAATGAAATTCATATTCTTCCTCCCGCCCTGTTTAATGGAGATATTCTTGTAACGGTTACCGTCTCTGATGGACTGCTTCAGGTGAGTGACAGTTTTATACTTACCGTGAATGCTGTTAACGATCCACCAGAGATTTCAGCTTTGGATAACCAGAGTATCCTTGAAGATTCCCTATTAGAATTGGATGTTTTCATTTCCGATCCTGATGAGGATGAGTTGATGGTAGTAGTCGAATCTGACAATGCTAATGGTGTTGTGGAAAACGGGATACTCAGACTGACTCCCCATTTGAATTTCTATGGAGAGACTCAGGTAACAATTACAGCCTCAGATGGAGAATTAGAAGCAGCCGCCTCTTTCATCTTAACAGTTGTACCTGTAAACGATCCTCCACAAGTGACCACAGTCATAGAAGATATAACCGTTAATGAGGGTTTCGTAGATATCCATATTGATTTGACTCAAATATTTAGTGACCCTGAAAATGGGAATAACCTCATATATAGTGTGTCTCATTCCGTATCTGCTTTACATGCAGTCATAGAAAATTCTCAGTTAATATTGAGTTCTGTTGAAAATCAATTTGGTAATGGCTTAATTGAAGTTACTGCTTCAGATAATGTGAATCGAGCTGTTGCATCAACTTCCTTCTATATTGAAATACTTCCGGTGAATGACCCGCCGGTGGTCACTCCATTCACCCTGGAATTAGAGGAAGATACCCAAGGGACCTTTGAAGTAGAAGTGCAAGATGCTGAAAATGATGAGGTTACTCTTACCATAGTTCAACAGCCGGCATTTGGGAACATAACTGAAACTGGCGATGGGATTTATCACTATTCCCCTGAGGATGATTTCTTTGGTGTTGACAGCTTCATATTGGAAGTATCCGATGGGACGAACACGGTTCAGGAAGAAGTCTCTGTCACTATAGTACCGGTAAATGATGAACCTATCATTTTAAATGATTCACTTCCAGATGCTTTAGAAAATGCATTCTATATGGTGGAAATATTGGTGGAGGATATTGATAATACGATACCAGAACTGGAATTAAGTTTGGAATCTGCACCCGGATGGCTAAGTCTCAATGGAAAAATATTATCAGGTACCCCCGGAAACTTTGATTCAGGAAATTATGAAGTCATTTTGGAGTTATCTGATGGAGAAAGTTCCGTATCCAAAGCTCTGAGCCTCTATGTTGAAAATGTGAATGCCGCGCCTATAGTAGAAAATTTCACAGTAAATGTAGTTGAAGACGGCTCAGTTGAAGTGGAACTCGTAGCAACAGATGCCGAAGGAGATGAAGTATTCTTCAATTATTCAACACCTATGTTTGGCGATCTAACTGGAACCGCCCCAATATTAACTTATACGCCCCACCCTGACTTTTTCGGTGAAGACAGTTTCACTTATACTGCCAGTGATGGGCAATCAGATTCTGATGAAGGAATTATAACCATACAGGTAATTGGTGTGAATGATATTCCCACAGCTGAAGATTTAACCTTTAATATGGACAACTTCCCCTTCCCGATGGACTTTAGTACCTCTGTGACTGATGTAGATGGTGATGCACTTACTATACTCACTACTCCACCTTCACCTGGTGAAATACTGAATACGATTTTTGGTGGTACTCTCACTCCTACCGGAGATTTAACTTATGAATATAATCCTCCAAACCCCCAGCCGGAAGCAGACTTCATGCTGTTTAAAGCAAGTGATGGCGTCTCAGAAACGGGTCTGCAGATTGCAACCTTTAATTTCCAGGGCAGACGCTGGTCACGATTTAATCCACCCACTGCATTTGAAGATGCCATTAACAGTACGGAAGATACAGATAAAGAGATTACCTTTGTAGGATTTGATGTGTATTACTCCTTCCCGTTAGATGGTTCTGAATATGTTGAAATTACGCAGTATCCTCAAAACGGGTCATTGTCTGTGCCAAGTCTTTCAGAAGATTCTACTCCCAGTCTGGCACAGTGGACAGCAACCTTTAGTCCGGATGACAACTACACCGGACCTGATGAGATTCGTTATCGGGTAATAAATTCAGCAAATTCAAACGGGCAGTCAGCTGAAGCAATTATTTCACTGAATATTAATGAGGTGAACGATTTGCCTGTTATTGGTTCTTTAAGTGATTTAATAGTTGAGGAAGATAACAGTATTTCATTTAATGTAAATGTTACTGATATTGATAATGACCTTACCTTGTCAGCAATATCCTCATCTGAAGATATTTCTATCCATTCAGGGGCTGTAAAAAAATTCATTCATTTTGACGGTAATGATGACCATATTGTCGTTCCCCATAACAATACCCAAATTGTAGGAGAAGAACTCACCATTGAAGCCTGGGTATTACCCAATGATGATCAGTGGAGTAATATCATGATGAAGGGAGATTATGGTTATGGAATTGCTCTTTCAGGTGATGTTGATTCCGGTGGTTGCGGTATCAACCGAACCCTGGTACTTTGGGATCAATACTATTGCGGTCAGACGATTAGATCTTCCTTGAATTATTCACTTAATACCTGGCAGCATGTTGCTGTCACTGTGAGGGATTTAGGAAATCAGTTAGAAGTTTATTTCTATTTGAATGGTGTTGAGGACGGTCCTCATTACAGCTCAGTAAATTCAATTTCAAATGGGAATAATGATGATCTCTATATTGGCTCACAAGGATCCTCATGTGCCTGTAACTATTTTCAGGGAAATATGGATGATATACGGCTTTGGTCAGAAGTCCGATCCCGAGAGGACATTAATAATAATTTAAATGGATTATCAGCAGAGAGCACTCCAAATTTAATTGGACAGTGGAATGGGAATAACAGTTATAATTCAATATTATCTGATATAACAGGAAATGGAAATGAGGGAATAATTTATGGTGCAGAAATTATTACAGAAACTGCAGACTTTATAATATCTCCTCAACCCAATTATTTTGGAACCTCCACTATAACAGTTACGGCTTCAGAAGTAGATTATCATTATGAACAATCTACTTCTCAGGCATTCTATTTTATCACTTCAGCAGAAGTGAATGGGGCGGCCTTAGAAGCAGGTGACCGAGTTATTGCGTACCGTCCTAATGAATACGGTCTTCCTGATGGCTCACCTGTTGGAGGTGCAATATGGTCCGGGGCGAATACAGATGTGGTAGTTATGGGTAATGATGGCAGTGACTATACTTCTGGTTACCTGCAGCCAGGTGAGATCCCCGTTTTTAGAATTTATTCAGCTTCAGGCAGAAAGTTAGTGGATGTTAATGCAGGGTCAGCAATTGCACCCTTCACCAATACGGGTACCCATTTTGTAGAATCGCTTCTGTCAGTGGTGGACTGTGCAGGCATTTTAGGCGGCCATGCCTATCTTAATGGAATTAATGAATGTGAGACTGATATACCGGCAGAATATAACATTCTCACAACAGTGGGGGGAGAATCTGTATCCGAACTATTTGTGTTAGATGTACTACCGGTAAATGATGCTCCCGAACTTGAAGAAATAGAGTCGGTCACCTTTAATGAAGATGATGAATCTAACCTTTCTCTGTCAGCGACAGATGTAGATTACGTGAGTCTTTCCTATACTGCTCAATCTGGTTCTGAAAATATTCTGGCAGAGATATCAGGAAATCTTCTTACGGTAAAAGGAAGCCCTAATTTTTATGGAACAGGAGAAATTACCGTATCCGTTGCCGATAATGAAGGGGCTTCTGATTCACAAACATTCCAGGTCCAAATCAATTCTGTAAATGATTCCCCTGTGCTAAATTCTCTACCAGATATCCAATTAAGTGAAGATGGTGAATCAAGTTTTGAGGTATCTGCTGAAGATATTGACTCTGAAGACTTACAGTTTTCAGTGAGTAATAGTGCCCACCTTCAGTCAACCATTGTTAATAATTTAATTACGGTAATCCCAGAACCAAATTGGTATGGAATTGAGTCCGTTATAGTATCTGTATCTGATGGAGAATTATCTCAAGAAGAAGCTGTAACTGTTACGGTGAATCCCATTAATGATGCTCCCCAGCTTTCAACTCTTAACGATGTTGAAATAAATGAGGATAGCAGTGTGGATATTTTCCTTTCTGCGGAAGATATTGATTCAAATAATCTGAGCTTTGCAATTCAGGATGCAGATGGCATCTCTGCACTTATTACAGGCAATATTCTCTCACTAACTCCTCCGGAAAACTTTTTTGGTACTGCCGTCATTACCGTGTCTGTAGCCGATGGAGAGTTTACTGATTCTGATAATTTTACCCTAACGGTGAAAGCCGTGAATGATGCACCTATAGTTTCGCAGCCTCTGGAAGATATGGTTCTTTTAGAAGATGCAGAGGCTGCGACTATGGTGCTCAGTGATGTATTCTCTGATATTGATGGTGACGCTTTGATTTTCCAGGTTTCTACTGATGACGGCGACTTAATCAGTGCTCAAATAGAAGAGGATATATTAAATATAACACCTCTTGAAAATCAGCATGGCGGACCGGTAATCATTACTGTGACTGCTTCTGATAACAACCTGGCAGCTGTTTCAGATATCTTTACAATCACCATTGAAGCTGTTAATGATATGCCTGTATTATCTGCAATACCTGATCAGGAAATTAATGAAGGGGAGTATCTTCTTTACACCCTTGAAGCAGAAGATGTGGATGGTGATGATCTTGAGTATCAGGTGGTAACAATACCAGAAACATCTGCTTCACTCATTGGAAATAATTTAACTATAACTCCTTCTGAAGAATTTAATGGTGATATAGAATGCACTGTTTCCGTTTCTGATGGAGAATTTACTGATTCTGATAATTTTACCCTAACGGTGAAAGCCGTGAATGATGCACCTATAGTTTCGCAGCCTCTGGAAGATTTGATTCTTTTAGAAGATGCAGGGGCTGTGGCTATGGTGCTCAGCGAAGTTTTTACTGATATTGATGAAGATATTTTAAGTTATACCGTTTCGATTATCCCTGAAGGAATCGTCACTGCAGCGATTGAAGAGGATATTTTGAGAGTATCCACCATTGAAAATGTATTTGGCGGACCTGTAACTATTACTGTTTTTGCAAATGATCTCAATGAAAGAGCAGTAACGAGTGATGCCTTCCAAGTGACTGTATCTCCGGTTAATGATGCACCATCTGCTGAGAATATGAGTGTCACCCTCAATGAGGATGGTATGCAGTCTATCATAACAGAGGTAGAAGATATTGATAATTCGCAAGTTGAGGTTGATATTGTTTCCGGTGCTGCTTTTGGTGAAATTGAAGTTGTAGGAAATATCATCACCTATGTTCCTCATTCCGATTATTTTGGCGAAGATACTATTCTCTATAGAGCATTTGACGGAGAGTTATATTCTGCCGAGGCATTGCTCAGTATTGTAGTCACACCGGTAAATGATGCACCAGTGATAATCCCTGCACCTGATCAGGAAATTGCAGAGGGGGGAGAATTTGCTCTGATTCTGTCTGCCAATGATGTTGATGGTGATGATCTCCTTTTTTCAGCATCCTCAGATGAATCCATTCTGGTTAATGTAGAAAATTCAAGGTTAACCATTTCTTCAGTTGATGAAAATTTCAATGGAACTGTTCTCATTCAAACTCAAGTGACTGATGGACAGTACTACGACTCTGATGTGTTTGAATTAACCTTCACTCCAGTAAATGATCCCCCTGAGTTAACTCCTGTGGCAGATCAGGAAATTGATGAAGACGGAATATTCCTCTACTCAATTCAATCCTTTGATGTGGATGGTGATAATTTGATCCTCAATGTGGAAACTAATTCTGAAAATGCAGAATTTAGCCTAAATGGAAGTCTCTTAACTGTTAGTCCTGCAGAAAATTATAATGGTGATATAAACCTTACTATTATGGTTAGCGATAATGAATTTAGTGTAACAGATGATTTTACCCTAACGGTGAAAGCCGTGAATGATGCACCTATAGTTTCGCAGCCTCTGGAGGATCTGATTCTTTTAGAAGATGCAGGGGCTGCGGCTATGGTGCTGGCTGACTATTTCTCAGATATTGATGGTGATAGTTTAGCTTATTCTGTCTCTCTTGATGTGGAAGGTATTATTACGGCATCCATTTTGAATGGAGAATTGATTATCAATACATTACAAAATCAATTTGGTGGACCTGTATCTTTAAATGTAATTGCAGATGATTTGAAAGAAGATTCAACACCTGCTCAGGATCAATTTGAAATTACCGTTGAGCCTGTAAATGATCCACCCAACATAATATCTCAACCAGCTGCAGAAGCTTATGAGGACGAAACCTTTGAATATCAGATTGAAGTAGATGATGTAGATGATGATTTCTTTTACTATGGACTCCTTAGTCATCCGGAAGGAATGGCAGTGGACTCTTCCGGTCTCATTACCTGGACGCCTGTAGAAGGAGTACTCAGTTCAGGATTAGTGGGCATTGTTGTATGGGACAGAACTGCTCCTGAACCAGGCATTGACCTCCCTGATTACCAGGAATTCAGTATAACGGTTATTCCTGTGAATGATCCTCCTGTTGTGGTATCAACTCCTCCTGCAATTGCAACGGAAGATATTGAATATGAATATCAAATTGAGGTTTCTGACCCTGATGATACTGAATTTGTTTTTGAATTGGTTGAAGGTCCGCAGGGTATGGTATTAAGTGATGCAGGCAGATTAACCTGGACACCCGTAGAAGGTGTTCTGTCCTCAGGCAATATAACCATATTAGTTTCAGATGGCGGTGAGGACGATATACTGCCGACGGAGCACGAGTTTATTATAGTGGTGATTCCTGTCAATGATCCTCCTGCAATCATTTCTACACCTGAAATATTGCAATTAATGGCAACAGATACTTTCTTCTATCAGATTTTAGTGGAAGACATTGACGATGAAAGTTTTGACTATTTCCTCCAGAATGCACCAGAAGGAATGACTGTTAATGAAGACGGTTTTATTTTCTGGATACCTGAATATGCCGGTGAATATGGACCAATCAGGGTAGTAGTAACTGACGGGGGCGAAGACGGTGTTCAACCTGCAATTCAAGAATTATTTATTACTGTAACTCCCTATACGGATTTGATTACCATGAGTTGGGAATTTACTGCTCCCAATAACCTCATCTCATTCCTTGGAGTCCCCGGTGATAGTTCTGTTGCTACTGTGTTGGAACCATTAGGGGAAACGGCTTATGGAATCATCGGAGAAGGTAATGCATCCGTTTATAATAATGGAGAGTGGATTGGATCACTGAAATACATTCAACCAGATGATGGATATTGGCTTACCCTGAATATTGATCCGGCTGCGGATACCACCATTTATTATTCTGTAGCAGCCCATCCCACAGATCCTAATCTGCTGTATAGTCTGCATGAAGGTAATAACCTCATATCCTATGTTGGAACAGATGGGTTAAGTATTACAGATGCACTGCCTGATGATGCAGAACCACATATTCGCAGCATATCCACCGCCAGTATTGCCACAACCCAATTGGATGATGGTACCTGGATAGGCAGTCTCCAGCACTGGAATGTGCTAAAAGGATATTGGGTCTATGTAGAACTCGATGGTGATCCGAACACAAATGATATGCTTGAGTTCAGTTTTGAGAACACCGGACTTATTCGTAAAGAATATTCCAGTAAAATCTTTGGTACAGTTGATATTCCTGCAGATATTGAATATGTACAATCTACCCGGCAGGCATTTTATTTTATGGGTGAAATTCAGTTAGCTGAGTATTCCATATCTCCGGGAGAATGGATTGTTGCCACCTTGGGTGATGCCATTGTGGGAGCTCGACAGTATTCAGGTGATATAATTGATATACCTGTAATGGGTGCAGACTTCCATCCTTCCACCCAGGCGTATTGTAAATTTGGTGACATGCCGATATTCAAATTATACAGACCAGGTAGTGGGGAATTTGTTGAATTAATTGGAGATATTACACCGTGGAATGATAACGGAATGCATATTCTTGGTGTGATGAAAGAAAAGGTAGAACTTCCTCATACCTTTAAACTGAGTGATCCATATCCCAACCCATTTAATCCGGCAACCCAGTTTACTTTTGAAATTCCTCAGGACGATGAGGTGCAGTTATCCATATATGATTTGCAGGGTAGGATAGTAACTACCCTCTATTCGGGAGAAATAAAAGCAGGTTACCATGAATTGCAATGGAATGCTGCCTCACAGGCAAGTGGTGTATATTTCATAAAACTATCTTCATCAAAAACTCAACTGACAAAGAAAATTGTACTGATGAAATAGAATTTATATTAAGGGTAACTTTGAATAAAAAGCTTCAAGTTCTCCAAGGAGAGTTTTTCTATCCTTATTATTTCGAATTATAAAATCCGTTCTTTTTTCCTTTTCAGACTCAGGCATTTGTAATGCCATGCGCTGTGCAAATTGTTTTTCAGGAATATTTTTTCTTAATGCAACTCTTTGTTTTCTAATAGATGTTTCAGCAGTGATCAGCAAAATAGTATCAAAATAGCCATCAAAGTCAGCCTCCAACAATAAAGCAGCATCAACTATAAATAGAGAATAATTCTCTATTTTCGCATCCTTTTCTTTTTGTTTAATTAAATCTCCTAATAAAGGCCAAATCAATGCATTTAATTTCTGCTGCTGTGCCGGAGAACTAAAGGCAATTTGTGACAGCAGCTTTAAATCAAGTTTGTTCCGCCTGGTAACATTTTTCCCAAATTCATTTATGATGGAATTTTGAAGGTCTTCAGAATCATTGATTAATTGCTTTGCTTCTTCGTCAGCATCAACAATATAGGCACCCTTGGATTTGAAAAAGGATGCTGCTGTTGATTTTCCGGCACCTATTCCGCCGGTAATACCCAACCTGTACATGGAATAACCTACTGCAAAGCT
The DNA here is from genome assembly GCA_964551815.1 of uncultured bacterium. GTDB lineage: Bacteria > Fidelibacterota > Marinisomatia > SCGC-AAA003-L08 > D37C17 > D37C17. Next base: position 26,674 of record CAZKEL010000013.1, on the reverse strand, counting down.
GCAAAAATGGTTGATTTTATGCTTTCAATACTTCCTGCAGCTTCAATGGTTTTCGTTAGATTCTGTTTAGAATAGTGATCAATAACAGGTGCAGTTTGTTTATGATAGACCGTCAATCTCTGTTGAATAGTATCAGGATTATCATCGTCTCTCAAGTAAAGTTCTTCATTACACTCATTACATTTCCCCTCTGTTTGAGGCGGGTCAAACAATAAATTATATACTCTTCCGCATCCTTTGCATGATCTTCTGCTGGATAATCGGTTTATGATTATGGAATCAGAGACATCTAAAACTATTACTGAGTCTAATTTTTGATCAAATTCTTCCAGGATCGAATCTAATCCTTCTGCTTGCGGAATGGTACGGGGAAACCCATCTAAAATATATCCTTTCTGACAATCTTCTTCCATGAATCTGGATTTTATCATTTCTAATATAACAGAATCAGGAACCAGCTTCCCTGCATCCATACAGATTTTTGCTTCTACACCCAAGGTAGTCTGATTTCTTACATTTTCCCGCAGCATGTCACCTGTTGATATCTGGGGAATTGCAAAACGCTCCACTAAAAATTTTGCTTGTGTCCCTTTTCCTACTCCTGGGGGGCCGATCAAAATTAATCTCATATTACTATCCTACTTTAAATAAAAATTCCTGCGATGGTAGCAGTGAGCCAGGAGGCTATTGCTCCTCCAATCATTGCTTTTATTCCCACCTTTGCTAACTCAGATTTTCGGGATGGGGCTATAGCGCTGATACCTCCAATTTGAATACCAATGGAGGAAAAATTTGCGAATCCGCAAAGTGCATAGGCTGAAATAGTCATTGCCCGCTCACTGAGTACACCTGTGCTGATATAATTGCCCAGGGTACCAAATGCCACAAACTCATTTAGGGATAATTTAATGCCTAACAAATTACCTACTAATTGAGCATCTTCCCAGGGGACTCCCATGAGAAAGGCCAGAGGAGAAAGAATTGCTCCAAAGAATGATTGTAATGATCCCGGAAAATATCCAAAATTGGATAATCCTCCTAAGGCTCCCTGTACGGTGTATTCTCCTGTCACCGGTGACATACCACCTGCGGCATATTCAAGGATGACTCCGCCAAATAATTTGCCGTCAATGATAGAGTCAATAAAATTTAACAGTACATCCACCACTGCGATAAGGGCAATAAAACCAATCAGCATTGCCCCTACATTCACCGCAAGTTTAAGGCCGTCTGTAATACCATTTGAGGCTGCTTCCACTACATTTGCGCCAACATTTATATTTGGCAATTCTACATCGCCGGCAGTCTCTGAATGCTCTTTCTCGGGGAAAATTAATTTACCAACGACCAGAGCTGCAGGCGCTGACATGACACTGGCAGCAATGAGATGCCCTGCAGGTACTCCCATGGCAATATAGCCGGCAAGGACCCCACCTGCAATTGTTGCAAATCCGCCTACCATAATTGTGAGTAATTCTGATTGTGTCATTTTATTCAGAAAGGGTTTGATAAGCAGTGGTGCTTCTGTTTGGCCTACGAAGATATTTGCACTACAGGAAAGAGTCTCCGCACCACTGGTTCCAATCGTCCAGCGCATGAATCGGCTTAGGGATTGAATCACTTTCTGCATAATTCCCAAGTAGTATAATACACTCATGAATCCACCAAAAAATACAATGGTAGGGAGGACCTTGAATGCAAATTGAAATCCAAAACCTGGCCAAGAACCCTTATTGGGGAATTGTTCTTTCCAGGCACCGAAATAATTTTCATCTGCTAAGTTTCCAAAGAGGAATTTTGATCCCCAATCGGATAAATCAAGAAACGCTTTTACTTTGTCACTAAAGAGCCCAATTACTACTTTCCCATACAATCCATTTACCACCAAAGCACTGATTCCACATACCAGAAATAAAGATATAAATATTTTTTGAACTGAGGGGCCGGTTTTTAATAATGAGTTGACTATAAACCCTGCAGCAACTAAATAAAATATATAGTTTAGGGCTTTTTCCGGAAATATTCCAGCCAGAAATGTAAGGAGATAAACTGCCGCACAGCTGAAAATAAAGCTCATTAACAGAAAAGGAAGATTTTTTTGAGGTTTTTCATCCCCCTTATACTGATAGGTTATGAGCAGAGATGCCAGAATTGTCATTCCTAAATAGCTCCAACCGTCTTCTCTCAAAATAATGAGTGCAAAGAGGAATTGAAGACCAATACCCCAGAAAACCGGTTTAAGATTAACTTCAGAACGGTGGTACGAAATGAGCCAGGCAGATCCCAGTAACACCAGAAGTCCAAATATTGAAATTATATTCATTTAACTTCCTCTTTTGATTGTACATAACAGCGGCGGCAGAGAGCTTCATATTTATCTGTTTCTCCCACCACGACCTGTTTTTTTTCCGTTGAAATTCTATGACTGTAATTTGCAGGATCTCCACATTTCATACAGATGGCATTGACTTTAGTAATGTATTCTGCATCAACGAGTAATTCTGGCATAGGGCCAAAACTTTTTCCCAAATAATCTTTTTCCAGTCCTGCTATAACCACCCGCCTGCCGCAATTTGCCAGTTCTCTGCATACGGATACAATTGACTCATCAAAAAACTGAGCTTCATCAATGCCGAATACATCTGCATAATCCCTATGATCTAATATAGATTGAGTATGTTTTACCTGAATAGATTGAATCTTTCGTTGGTTATGTGAAACGATAAAGTTCTCTTCATAACGGTTGTCTGTACTGGGTTTAAATATTGCCACTCTTTGCCTGGCTATCTGTGCGCGAACTAATCTTCGAATTAATTCTTCTGTCTTACCGCTGAACATGGGACCACAGATAATTTCAATCCAGCCACCATTTACCGGAGTTAAAGTCATTTTTCTGTTTTCTGATTTAAAATTAATGTCATAAGTTTTGTTCGTAAAATATCAATGGCTACCTTATTTCTGCCCCCTTCAGGTATAATGATATCTGCATATTTTTTGGTGGGCTCGACAAATTGAATGTGCATGGGGCGTACCGTTTTATAATATTGTTCGATGACAGAGGTAAAGGTTCTGTCTCTATCCTCAATGTCTCTTTTAATTCTTCTGATAATCCGTATATCATCTGCAGTTTCCACATAGAGTTTAATATCCATAAGTTCTCTAATATCCTGATCGAAAAGTGCTAAAATTCCTTCCATTATTATAATATGATTTTTTTCCACTTCCATGGTTTGATCTTTTCTGGTATGGGTGGTGAAATCATAAATAGGAATGTTCACATTTCTACCCATCACCAAGTCCGAAAGGTGAGATTTCATAAGGGGAAAGTCAACAGAGTCTGGGTGGTCGAAATTTACTTCAGCTCTTTCTTCAATGTCCAAATTAGACAGGTCTTTATAATAGGAGTCCTGCTCAATGAGGGCAACTTCTGACTTACCAAAATCGGAAGCGATTGCTTTGGCAATGGATGTTTTCCCTGAACCGGTTCCCCCTGCAATTCCAATGAGTATAGCTTTTTTTTCCATTATCCAAAGGGGTAGGGTAGAAGTTCAGAAATAGTACAGGTAGAAATTGCATTATTTTCATCAGCTATATACAAGGGGATATCTCCTGTGTATTCATGAATGATTTGTCTGCATGATCCGCAGGGATAAGCTCCATCTTTCGTTACAAGTGCCATTGCTTTAAAATGGGTATACCCCTGGGCGATAGCAGAAAAAATTGCTACTCGTTCAGCGCAAAGGGTAGTGGGATAGGCTTTAGATTCAACATTGCATCCTAATATGATTTTCCCTTCTACTGTAAGTAAGGCTGCACCAACAGGGTAATTGCTATAGGGAGCTGCAGCACGATTTTGGGCTATCACAGCATGGGAAATTAATTCTTGTGGTTCCATCTGAATTATTCCAATTTTATTTTACGAGAAATTCACCTTCAATATTACTCAAATTTCCTACCTTGTCGGCTGCCTGAACATACAGGGAATGCGTCCCTTTTTTCAAATTATATTTCAGGGGATATCGAACTTTTTTCTGATAGGAGTTATATTCAAATACCACCTGCCTGTCATCAATTTTCAATACGATATCTCTTTCACCTTCTATTCCGGAAAAGGTGTCCTCAACATTAAATGAAATATGTTCAAGGTCTTTGGAAAAATAGGTTCCATTTACATCGGGGATTAAATTTGAAATAAGAGGAGCGGTGTTTTCGCGAATTACAGCAAAAATCTCACCGGAAAGAATGGTGGTTGAAATATAGGTATCCTCCTCCTCCAATTGAGAAGGGAGGTAGTGCCACTTTTCTGCTTTTTTTGAAAAGTAATAAATTCCCAATTTTTCTTTAGCGACTACATTTTCAAGGGAGATGTCTAATTTAATTTCCTTATTGTAGGGTATGAGTCCGGGTTCAACTAAATAGGGACCTTTAATGATCTCACCTTCCTCAGGTGGAAGAGCCTGAGTATCACTCACCCAGACATGAACAGAATCATAAAAAGTATGGGGCTTCCCTGACAATTTGACTTTTCCATCCATTAGATTCATTGTAAAGGAAGTATCTGGTGAAACTACTGCTCCTGATATATCCATTTGAAAAATTTCAATGGGAGTCGGACTATCGTAATAGACTTTAATATTATCAACATTGTTAAATTCACCGGCAGATAGTGTTTCTGAAACAAGGTCAAGTTTAGTTTTTCTCGTTAAAAGATATTTATGTGGCACGCCTTGTTTTCTCAAGGAAAGAAAGGCATTTAATCCTGAAAAACTTTCCTCAGTAAAATGGATGATGGTACCATAGTCATATTGATTGAGTTTAAATTCACCACCAAGGAAAACTGTGGCTGTATCCGGTTTTGCATGGAAGGAGGGAATACTTGAAACCCCTTTTTCATCTTTTGCAGAAATTTCAATTACATCATAAGGCTTATTGATATTTTCAATGACAAAAACATTGTTTCCCATTTCATAATAGTCCGGGGAAATGCTTTTACTTTCTTCAAATTTTCCGGTGAGATAAAAATAGGGGACGAAATTCTTTTCCTCAATAAAAGTAATGGTACAGTTGTTGTTTTCAAATTTCACCCTATAATTATATTCAGGAATTTGATCAGAAAAGATATAGGTTTTTACTTCCGCTTTATTTCCTGCATAATCCTGAATGTTTATAATCGTATCATGGGGACCTCCTCTCTTAAAATTGAAACCCTCTCTTGATTTACTGTTTATAAAGGGGAGAGTTTTACTGTCTTGGTGGCTGAAAAGGTGATAAAATTTTCCATATCCTAATCTGGCAAGGGAATAGTTTTTTTCCGTATATAATTTGCTGGCATTTTCCCAATTGATTTCATCATATTGCATGGAGTAGATAAATTGAGCATCCACTAATAGGTTGGCACTATGAATCCCAAAATTGAAAAACTGGTCCGTCATACGGTCATAAGCTTGCACTGCCAATCCAATGTTTCCGGCTAAATATATAGTATCTTCCAATACATATTCCGATTCACTTAATTTTTTGAGTGGAAACACCTGTTGCTCACTGAATCCGCCAATTTTGGCATTGGCATCCAACGGTATAAAAGCAATGGACTGTACAATGGGGGGGAGCTTATCAATCACATTTAGACTGGACTTAAACGGATTGATGGGCTGTTCCTGAGCATTTCTGATCTCAAAATGCAAATGGGGACCAGACACACCTCCCGTATCACCTGAATACCCCACTAAATCACCCTTTTTAACAGGGTATTCCTTTGCATCCACTTTATGGTCAATAGTGTATTTCCCATAATATTCATGCAGGGCATTTACCAGATTATCAATTTCAGGAGTAAAATGATCAAGGTGGGCATAGACGGCAGTATTTCCATCTTTCAAGGTAAGATAAATGGTTTTACCATACCCCTTTGAACTGGTTCGAATACGAGAGATATATCCGTCTTCAATTGCCACCAATTCATAACCAATATTACCAAATGTTCGTACATCAATGCCGGTATGATAGCGTCCCGGACGCTCTTCTCCAAAAACAGCGGTGAGGTATCTGCCTGCCTTCACTGGCCAGAGATATTCTTGAGCCGGAGAAATACAAAGAAGAAATCCTGTGAACAACCAGAATAATTTTATCACTTTTTCGGGTGCTGTAAAAAAAGGTTTATGTAGATAATTGAAGTTTTTCGGTATGAATTCTGAGTTTGTAAATTATCCATGTTTATGAGTCTAAAACTACTCAAATTACGCTGGAGAATTTTCCTTTGGACTCTCAGCGGGAAAATCAAGAATCTCCAAAACCGTCTCAAATTACAGTTGTCTCCGGGCAACCCTCAAAAGATTCTCATAGTCTTTCCCATGGACGAACCATCCTTCAGAGTGGCATTATATACTTTCAGGGATTTGGGGAAAAGTACACACCAGAAAAGAGAATATTTTTTTATAGTGAGGAAACAATTTGAAGGCTTATTTCATTTACAATACGGAAAATCGTTATTCATACAAAATACAGATGAGCCATCACCTTTGCCCGATGAAACCTACTTACTGCAACAATTACAGAAATATCATTTTGATGTAATAGTTGATTTAAACCCCGAGTTTTATCTGGGCATTGCCAGGTTTATCAGCTCTTTAAATGGGAATATGAAAGTTGGGTTTGTCTCCCGGTTTTCTGACAAATTTTATAATATTCAATTAGATATTTCAAAATCTGGAATAATGGAAAAAGCATTTAAACAGGTTAATCTCATTTTAGCCTAATGGTCGTTACTATATTTGAAGACCGAGATTTAATCTCCCTTTATCCAATTAATGTTACCAGGGCATCCTTTGAACTGCGCTGTGGCAGATTCACAAATATTGAGAGAATTCAATCCATACTTCAGCCGGGGGATGAAATTCAATTGGTAGTAAGAAGGGAATTAACGGATTTAACCAGGGAAAGATTTCCGCAATATATAGTCAATCCTGATACAGTTTCGGCAGGGGTATGGCTAAATGGCAGAGGTCTTTGGTCCGCTGCCCATCTTAAAGAACTCACCGGAGAAAGGGTTTACAGTAATCTTGGAGTGGTGGTTGCTGTGGTTTCAGAATCGTTAGTTTCTCTGGAAGAATTTTATCCAAAGATTGAGGAAAAAAGTTCTGTGAGTACCATGATATCCGTCCCTACTGCTGCATATATCTGGGATTTGATTTTCTTACAGAAGGAAATAATCAAGAGGGACGCTGAAAGTTATATTCCTGATACCGGAGGTAAAATCCATCCCTCTGTTGTCCTTGAAAACGGAGATGATATATTCATGGCAGAAGGGGCAGAAGTTCGAGCAGGAGTAGTTTTGGATGCTTCCCAGGGTGCGATAATTATAGATACAAATGTGTACATTGATATTGGTGCACTGATTCAGGGACCGGTTTATATTGGCAAATCAAGCAGGGTAAATCCCGGTACAAAGTTGAGAGGAAATGTGACTCTGGGTCCCTTTTGTAAAGTTGGAGGAGAATTAGAAGATGTAATCATGCAGGGATTTGGAAATAAACAACATGATGGATTTTTGGGGCATAGTTATTTGGGAGAATGGGTAAACCTGGGAGCTAACACCAATAACAGTGATTTGAAAAATAATTATGGAGAAGTGCGTATTCAGTATGAAAATGAATTACTCAATTCGAACCAACAATTTTTAGGAGTTATGATGGGGGATTACACTCGTACTGGAATTTCAACCATGTTTAACACCGGAACTCTGGCAGGCATAGGTGCTAATATTTTTGGCAGCGGGTTTCAGGAAAAACATATACCGCCTTTCGCCTGGGGAAAATCCGACACTACCCAATTAGAAAAATTGGTAGAAACAATTCAAAGAATGAAGGAAAGACGGGGAAAAATGTTGTCAGATTGCGAAAAAGAATATATTTCTGCTCTTTATCGGAAACTATTTCGCTGATTCCTGTTAAAAGTCTTGTATGGATTCTGAACTGAAAATATATTTCCTGCCTTGATTTTTGGAGATAAATATGGCTTTTGAAGGACTAATATGCCCGGCGTGTTCAAATCCTCTAGATGAGAACAGCCTTGAAGATAATATGATATGTCCCCATTGCGGGACAAAACTTAAACAGAAGAAGTTTCTGGCGTTTCTGGAATTCCTCATGATGCAGGGATTAGTAACGAATATAGACTTCTTCGATCAGACCCTTTATGGTGATGAAATAAAGAAAACCGTAGAGGAGAAGGAACAACAAGATGAAACCAATCCTGATGACTATGAAGATAAGGCTAGCAATATAGACTATATTGAAGAAACGCCTGATCTGAAAGAAGTCACAACGGATGAAGAAGAGTTCAGACATTGGGAAGGATTAGAAGAAGATTGGCAGGAATTTAATAAGAAGAACAATCCTGAAAATAATTCTGAGTCAAAATAGGAGAACAGATGGAAACAAAATCCAAGAAGCAGCATCAAATCAAAATTGAACTGGATGATACGGTAGGGCAGGGTGAATATGTGAACTTTGCCGTAGTTACTCATTCTCCGGCAGAATTCGTGATGGATTACATTCGTGTTTTACCGGGAATGACTAAATCGAAGGTAAAGTCCAGAATCATAATGGCGCCTATGCATGCAAAAACTCTGATGATGGCATTACAGGATAATATCAAAAAATACGAAAGTAAATTTGGTGAAATTAAAATTGCCAAAGGGGGAGGTCCGGCACCTCATTTGAAGCTTCCGGATGATGTTCTGCCAAATTAATAAAAAGCCCCGATAATTCGGGGCTTTTTATTTCAATTAAGTCTTATTGGTTAATCTGTCCCATCCCTTTAACAGCATAAGGGCAGAAACCGTTCCGAGTAAAAAGCCTGCCATTACATCACCGGGATAGTGAACTCCAATATAGATTCTGGAAACCATGACCAGCAGAGCTAACCCCCAGAATATTGATTTATACCGGGAATATACCGATGAAAAAATAGTAGCTAACGCAGCAGTGTTTGCTGCATGATTAGAGGGAAAAGAGTAATACTGCCCCTTGGGATGCACTAAATGATTAATAAATTCAGGATCAATATCAACAAATGGTCTGGGCCGCAATAATGTCTTTTTCAACATTAATCCTGATTGATCTGCTAAAATAATGACAAGGGGTATAAGAGCGGCTAATTTCCAGCGATTCTTTTTATCATAGAAAACGGTGAGCAGCCAGGGTAAAAGTAAAAGTGGAATAAAATATTTCGTCTGATCAAACAAAGGCATTATTTGATCAAAAAGTGGGTTTGATAATGACTGATTAATTATCCTGAATAATGCTCTGTCAATGGTGAGTAAAAAATCCAGTGTTATTAAACCCTTTAGAAGGTTGAAGTCATGCGCATGATAACTTGTCTGCCCATGACAGCGCCGCCAATGAGCTCCTTATGCCGGTCATCAAGAATGTTCAATGCAGATACACTCATTTCAAGGTTAGAAGTGAGTTTCAGATTATAATGGCAGTCAAAGATATCGTACGGACCGATAATTCCGGACCAGATACCATCGTTCCAGGTAAATTCATCTACATGGCGATAATTTAAAGTCATGGCACCAATTGGTGAATCCCACTTGATACTGGCATTCCATTTCCATTGGGGAGCATTGATGGGGTCATTCTTTTTGGTGAGTTCATTATAAAATTCTGTAGTACCATACCAAGATAAGTTGCCATCAATTACCAAATTGAACTCAGGCAATAAGTGAGTAAGGCCTATGTCTAAACCCTGCATCCACACTTCTCCATAATTCATTGGGCTTAATACCAAATGTGGGGGGGAGTAGGCTAAGCCTGGTCCCAGTAGTTGTTCTCCATCTTCCCCAAAAAGTCCTGTAGGTACTAACTCCGCTTCATTCAGTCCAACGGTAGGATGATATTCATCAATACCCACCGCCTGTGTGTGGGTGAGATTCACATCAATGGTTTCGCCATCTGGCGTAACTGCTGAAACATTTTCCTGAAAGGTAATACCACCTTCATCGGATGCAATAATATCTGCCGGTTCAAAGAAATAATATCCAAGGGTGTCTTTAATTGAATTAGCAGCTGTATGCCAGTACACTAACCCCCATTCTCCGGGATCTGCTGTATTTCCGTCACCATCTTTATCGTCATCAGCCCAATGTGAACCATTTGTGGGACTCAATTGCTCATAATTAGTATTTCTCCAATAATCCCAATCTCCATCGTCGTCTTTACCATTCCAAGCTGTTCCATAGGGTGCATTAGTCTCAAAACTGTTTACCGGCATGATGCCTACAATAGTCATATCGTCTGTATTACCATTGGGAACGGAACTTCTTAAAACGACTGAGGGAGTAATAAAAGTGGGAGGACTAAAGAAATCCTCATAATAGCTGAGATAATAGTCCAGAGTTACATGGGTTCGTCGGCCCAAGAACCCTTTATATCCGAATTCAACTGTTTGGATTTTCTCTGTGGATATGGGATCCACATCCGGGATGCTAACAGATTCTTCCGGAGAATAGAGTACACCGCCGCCACTAAGTTCCGGGATATATACCAAGTATCGTGAAGTGTCCAACGGAATCATATCAATAGGGGCAGCATCACTAAGGTTATAGAAATAGGGTGCACCCTGTACTCTTTCATCATAAGGCTTTGTGCTGCTGTTTCCTGTAAAATAGTCTCCTGAAAGACTGCTGATGGATTGAAAGGTTCCATCATGTTTATAGTATCCGGGGATGCTCCCTGTGACTGAGCCATTTCCAATATGGCCTCCTGAAGCACATTCTTCTCCAACTCTGCAATAGGGAGTACCACTCTTATTCCCCCGTAGATACACATCCATAATTCCCTGTTTCCTCACAAAGAGGTCTGTGTATAGGGTTATGGAATTGGGAGTGTTAAAGGCTTTTCCGTAGGTAAACCGGAAAGATGATTTCTCATCAGGTTTGTAGATAAAACCCAGTTTGGGTGCAAATTGAATACCTTCATCTAATAAATCGTGTAAATCCCAACGTGCTGCTGTGATGAGTTCATAACGGCTGGTTCCGAATAATTCGGTTTTTGACTGGTAATAAAATCCATACTCATTGGACTCAGGATCATCAAATTCATCCTCTTCATCCACCCCTTCGTAACAGTTCCATTGACGTCCGTTTCTTCTGCCGCTCTTGGTACTGTCAGGGCAAAAGGGATCATCAGGCTGACCATCTCCATCCTGATCAATTCCATCATATCCAATCCACACATTGTCACCGTCATTATCATAACCGTTGGGTCCGTCATTGAGGATGGTACCATTTGTGGATGGTAGAGTTTTGAAATAATCCAGCCCCCAAACCAGTTGGGTGTTTAATCCATGATAATCATCACTGCGCTGTAATTGATAAGCATAATTCTTTGATTTGTCATCTACTACGGAACCCAAATTATATGACCGTGTATTTCCCGAGTTGCTTTGATTCATATAAAATTGTGAATACCAGTTATAGAACCGCCCACGGAACTGATAATAAGTATATTCAAAACCATCGGCTAAATATCTCCCGGTTCCGGTTACTTGCTGGGTCTTTGTCCAGGAGTATCCGCTTTGAAAGGTGAGATTAAAATTTCTGCTGGGATCGTAGTCTAATCGTAATTCAACCTTTCTGTTATCGACTTCAAAATCTGGGAAATCACTGAGTCCGTCGCCATTTACATCACCCACATGTTGGAAATTATCCATATAATCCGGTGGAGTATATTGTTTGTCACCATTGGAATCAGTATAAGGTTCTCCACTGTCATAGATACCATTACCGTTATTATCAGTATAGGATTCTCCAGCAAATCCATAGACACCGTCACCGGTATCAAAAATGGAGTCAAATTCACCGGTGGGATAATCATACCTGCCATTTCCATTTAAATCAATATATTCACTGGGGTCAATTTTCCCGTCAGCATTAACATCATTCCAAATTTCGCCCTGGAAACCATCCATTGCAACCAATATACCATCATTTTCTCCCGGATCCCTTGTATTGGGCAAACCGTCTCGTCCATAGTCTCCCAGGATTTCTTCGCCAAAATCCCATTGACGGTTAGGAGGAGGCCATACATCTTCATAATCAGATTCATTAGGCTCAATGTAAGTATCATAACTTCCCCCGGAGCCATAATCAGCGATACCATTTTCATTTGAATCCACCCATCCATCTCCCGGCTGCCAGTTACCGTCACCTTCGCCATAGTCACCAGTTTCCGGTATTCCGTCCAATCCCACATCACAAGCATCTGATAAGCCTCCAAAGATGCTTAGACATTCTCCTTTTTGAAAACTACCATCTCCACCTTTATCCAAATAGGGGTCACCGGGAATTTGGTCACTACCCCAATCATAAATATAAACATCGAAAAGGAATTCCACTTTTTCCTCATCATATTTGAAGGTTCCTTTTACATCGGAAAACTGTAATGATACCCCAGGGATGTACCAAGGATTAGGCTGGTCATTGATGAGTGAATCTGCCCTGCCGCCTTTTATGATGATATTTTTTTCTTCCAGGTTGTACTGCCAAGTTGGGTCAAAATTGGTACCAGAGTTATTTTCGAACCGTTCTGCACTGTCATCTGCTTCTCCATTCCCATCATTGTCATAGCCGTCAATCCACACATCAAAGCCGGTGTCAATCAGCTCGTCTATATCACCATCACCATCATTATCTATTCCATCTGCTTCAAAATAGTCTTCATCAACTAATCCATCACCATCATCATCATAGCCGTTATACCAATCTTCACCCATAACGCCATCTCCATCTGGATCGCCTGTATCCATAGCTTCACCATCCCCAATCCGGACTTTTATCCCGGAATTGTTAAAGGCAGAATCGGGTGGATTTGCAGGACCTGTCCAGGGATTATTATCTTTTCCGTCAAACATCCGGTAGGGATTCCCTGTCCATGGATAGAGGTGTGATTTATACTCTGTTTCAGAAATATAGGGCCATTCATAGGCATGCAGATACATACCGGAAAGTTTTAGACTAAAATTATCTGATAATTTTTTGGCATATCTTCCATTTACTTTTCTCAGCTGTCTTTCATCATTGGAGCCGGAAACACTCATGGTAAGACCTTCTGAATGTGCGGGAGATTTGGAAATAATATTTACTACTCCACTATGTGCATTAGCACCGTACATGGCAGTAGCTGGACCCAGTACCACTTCCATTTTATCAATATCATCCATTGACTGGGGAACCGTACTATAATTAATAACGCGTAGTGCAGGAATATTGGCTACCCGGCCATCTGTAAGGGTGAGGACACGTGTATTAAAACTGCTGTTAAATCCTCTGATGGAAATACTGTAGTTATTTATACCACTGGAAGTAAAATCTACCCCTTTTAATCCTTTTAAATAGGAGCCGATGTTAGTAGTGGTTTCCCGTTTAATGTCACGTGAACTGACAATTTCAATGGAGGCGGGGGCTTCGGTTACTTTTTCCTTCCGCTTTTCTGCTGTCACTTTTGTTTCCTGCAGCTCAATTGCAGAAGGGGAGAGTTTCATATCAATGATATAGGATCGATCGGCTTCGATTTTAATTTCTTTATGAAGCGTTTCATAACCGATAAACATAGCAATAATGGTATAGGTACCGATAGATACATTTTCGATGATATATTCACCATTTTCATCGGTGGCTGCTCCTAATGCCGTGCCCTCTAAGATGACATTAGCTCCCAACAGAGGTTCTCCGGATTTTGAATCCATTACTCGTCCCTGAATGATGGATCCCTTTCCGAATGAAAATGATACGGTTAGAAAGAAGAAAATTATAAAAGTAAAAATGTGTTTTTTCACGCGATTAAATTACTGAATTTTAGTTGTAGGAAATCCTTAAATGTAAAGGGTATAAGATTCGAAATAAAAACAAAAAAACCCGCAATGAAACTGCGGGTTTTTTGTCTATTTTAACTGAGGTTAAACAGTGGGTTTATTTAACCAGCATAATTTTCTGGTTATGGACTTCAGATCCAACTTCAGTTTGGATGAAGTAAACACCACTGGAAGCGTGGGCACCATTCCAGGTAAAGGAATAAGAGCCGGATTCCAGATTGCCTTCTGAAATCACATCTACCAACTGACCATTCATGTTAAATACTTTAACAGATACATCTGCCTGAGCATTTAAATGTAATGATAACTGTGTGGTTGGGTTAAATGGATTTGGATAGGCAGCTGTTACAGTAAAATCTTTAGGAAGATTTACTGAGGCATTCAAGTAACTGTCAGCAGTAGAAGCAGCAGTTACAGATTCAATAGTAAATTCACCATTTGCTGAGAAAAGAACATTTTCTTCAGGAGCTACAATAATAAGGGTAGTTGTATTACCTTTTGTAGCATAATCTGCAACTAATGCGGTTTCTGTGAGGTTCAATGTGAAATTATCACCGTGTGACAGGGTCATTTGAATTGCACCAACATAACCGTCGGCAGTCATGGTTACTTCCTGACCTGAAACATTAAACTCAACAGAAGTAGCATTATCCACTCTTGGATTTAGGATGATTTGAACCAGTCCTACTATATCCAATACATTCAGAATACCGTCCGCATTGATGTCAGCGTTACACTGTCCTGCTTCACTCAATTCTGCGTTTCCTAAGACATGAGCTACCAGGCCAACTACATCAAGCACATTGATACCACCATCACCATTTGTGTCTCCAATCAGGTCACCACATTCACCAACTGAAATAAATTCAGCGGCAACTTCACGGATTTCAATCTGTGGTACACAGGTGGGTGAATAGTTCATGACTAATCTGCCATCTACACCGTTAAAATCATGGTCACTGTCATTGGCACCAAACATACCCATACAGTCCGCTTCACCATAAACAGGGGCACATTGTTGGAAAGCAGCTGCGTTAGCTGTTAACAGATTACCCCATAGAGCTAATGAAGCATCCATTACATATCCATCGTTAGCGACACCATTTGCTTCATCTACACAAGCATCTTCAGCAATATCTGCAGCAGTATGACACAATGTTCCTTCGCCAGTTGCAGTAGCCATAGCCAGGGCAACATCACAGTCTCCACCTGAAGCTGCGGCAAAATCAGCGGCTACATAAGCACAAGTTCCGGCATCTGCACCTAATCCAAGACATATTGCGTTAATGGCTCCTTCAACACCGTAAGCAGCACATGCTCCGGGAAGGGAAGCAGAAATTTCTGCAACACATCCACCTTCAACCAAGTCACGAATAGCATCTACAATTGCCTGGCCACCAAAGATAGGATAGTTTAATCCTGGCAGAACAAAGCAATCAGGTGCAATATAGGCTGCACTGATATAAGGGAGACCAAAGATTCGGTCAAAGTCAGTACCGTCGCCATCTTCGTCATCGCCAATAATATCCCCTAAGCCAGACTCAGCATCAGCACCGTCAATAGCGTGCCATTCTAAGTAAAAATCAGGATCAGTATTACCAGGAATAATTGATTGGAAACCAGAGGCATTCACCCCTTCTTTCAACCAATATCCTACCTGTACTCCGGGGGTTGGAGTACCACCAGGCAATACAGAACCATCAGGATATACTATATCAAAGCAATTACCAGCACCATCACAGAGTGTAGGTTGAATTGGAATCATGGGGAAATAGTCAAACACCACTGACTGACTGAGTCCCAGCCCACCAAATCCACCCTGACCTGCATAGGCACTAATGGATGGTAAACCGGCAACATTTACACCATAATTTGTCAAATTCAATCCAGCACTTGACTCATAAAGTAATTGATCTGTTATTGGGAGAACCTGTACATCTGATACACAAATATCAGGATCAACATTTACATCAGGGTAGAAACTACCTGCTGCAATTTCACCTGTTCCATCGTCATTCAGGTTAACATTTAGGTTCACATTAATTGCAGATAAAGCAGCATCACTGAGCGGACCATTCCGCAGAGCATAGAAAATTTCACCTGCATTCAATTGACTAATTGGTAATGTAACACCAGCACCGTAAATATCAGTTACTAATATAGGCGTATCATAACGCGCTAAATTATAGTATTGTACATCCAACCCTGATAAAGCGTAGTTGCCTGCAGCATCCTGCCCTACCAGTAAAGCTGAAACAGTACTGATTACAAGAATTAATCGTTTCATTATTCACTCCTCCTTGTTAGGTTTTAGAAAAGAATTGTTTTATCCGTTTGGTTTACTTTTTACGAAATTTGTTAGTTATCATGTAAAAAGAACTAACCCACTGACCCTCGAAAGTAAGAATAGATTGTGATGTCTATCAAGAAAAAAGTTTATGACCGGAGAAAAAAGTGACGGGAGTCACTTTTTTCGAAGTTTCCGGGCATTTTTTGCCCAGTATTGAAGGGACAGGAAAAATATAATTAATCCTGAAAACATGAAGATGCGAGACCAAACCCAGACTGGGAGACTATACCAAACCTCCCTCAGATAATCCATCATAACAGGTTTTCTGCTACGATATCGGAAATATCCTTTACTTGAATTTCTTCCTTGCCCTCCGGAGTGAGAGGCCCTAAACCCTGATTCATCATTCCGTAGCAGAAATTGCAGCCGGTAACTACTGTATCTGCATCAGAATCAACTACTTGTTCTGCCCGAACAAGATGAGTACGGCCTTCAGTTTCTTTTTTCCACCATAAACCTCCACCAGCACCACAACAGAGGGTATTTTTTCCTGATTCAGGTAATTCAAAGTACTGATCCGTTACGGATTGTATGGCGTTCCGGGGAGCGTCAACTTCTTCAAGCATTCGGGATAAATTGCAGGGGTCATGATAAGTGACTTTCCCGTTATCTCCAATTTTTACAGCAATTTTACCCTCTTCAATGAGCCTGCCTATCACCTGACTGTGATGTTCCACTTTATAGGAAACAGGGTCATATTTGGCATACTCTTTTTCCAGATTGACAACACAGTGGGGGCACATGGAAACAATTTTAGTCACATCCTGCAATAATTCTGTATTATGTTCTCTCAACATGGCAAAGGTGAGTTTATCCCCCAAGCGGTTTGCCGGCTCACCTGAACAGTGTTCCTCCTCTAATATCCCGTAACTGACCTCTGCAGTATCCAGGATTTTAGCAAAATTTTCCACAGACGCAGTGAAGTTAGGATCCAACTCATAGCGTGCAAAACAACCCAACCATAATACATACTCCATTTCAGGGGTATATTTTGGTAATTTGTCCACTAAACTACTGCTTGTTGCTCCTTCGGTATTACCGGTGTTTTGCAGATTATTAAAAAGCTTCTGATATTCCTGGGGAACATTTCCTTCCACCAATACCTGTAACCGCCGGATTTCATCAGATTTCTCCACTTGATTTCCTACGGGGCAGACTTCGGTACATGCCTGACAGGTAGTACATTCCCACCCTGCGTCAATATTAACTTGTGAGAGAACATCCACATTTCCGGTTTTCAAAATAGGATCCCGCAGGTCTAAAATAAAGTGGTGCTTAGGATTCAATATACCACCACCCCGGTTAGCAGGACAGGCATCCATGCAACGGCCACATTCCACACAGGAAAAAATATCCAATGCCTGATTCCGGGTCATTTTCCCCAAATCGGAAAGCATCTGGTCTAATTCCTCTTCGGAGGCTTCCATATCAATTTTTACAGGGGTATGATCAGGCTGATCAAAGGGTTTGAAGAAAATATTAAAGGGAGCCAATACCAAATGTAAATGTTTAGATCGCGGAATTAAGAAAAGAAATGCCAGAATCATAATAGAATGCAGCCACCAGTTTACTTTCCAGGCTGTGGGAGGGAGCTGCAGCTCCCCAAGTAAATAGGTTACCATTAAAATGGTGATAAACACTGCCACCAACCCAGAGGTAGGAGACATTTTCCCCAATGCTTCTGGTTTTAGAACAAATCTCCTGTAGGCAAGGTATAGGATTCCTGCGATTACCAGAAGAGAAAAGGGAATGACAATAAAGGAATAAAGCAGATGAACATTATGACTTAATAGGGGAGCTTCAAATCCGATGGCAAAGTGATCAAAGGTAACCAAACCGAAAACCAGAAATCCCCAGAAAACAAAACCATGCATGAGACCGGGGAGCAAACGACCGCGGATTACTTTTTCATGGAGGAAAACTTCTCTGATTACTCTCCAAATTCGCTGCAGGGGTCTGTCGAAGGGGAGTCTGCCGGTTCCCGTTGCAATAACTTCTATGCGTCTGCCAGCCTCAAATGCAAAGGAACCAAGTGCAGACAGGATTCCTATTATTAGAAAAACCTGCTCAAAAACGGAAAAGGTAGGGTTCAAGGGAAGATCAGGCAGATTGCAGCTTTTCAGTTAATTTGGGAATAATTTCCAATATATCCCCAACAATTCCGTAGTCAGCAATTTCAAAAATGGGTGCGTTAGCATCCTTATTTATCACCACTATGTTCTTGGAGCCTTTCATGCCTACTACATGCTGAATGGCACCGGAAATTCCCAATGCTAAATAAAGTTTTGGGGTGACGGTTTGTCCTGAACTTCCTACCTGACGATAAGATTCCAGCCAACCGGCATCAACCACAGGGCGTGAAGAGGCCATTTCGCCTCCTAATACACCTGTGAGATCTTTAGCAATTTGAATATTTTCCTCTTTGCCAATGCCTCTTCCGATGGAAACAATCACCTCTGCCTGTGATAGGTCAACAGATTGTTCTGCTTCCTGAAATTTCTCACCGGGTTTAATACTGTCAGAAACCCCTGAAATATCCACAGACAGCTTTCTTATTGAGGATGAACCTGATTCAATGCTGTCACCTCTGAAAGCACCAGATTGAAATGATACAATGAATTTACCCTCAGAAACTGCTACATCTGCATTGAATTTCCCCTGGTAAACGGACCTGATAAGCGTAAGTCCATTATCGGATTTGAAGCCGACTGAATCAGAGATAAATGGTATATCCAGCCTGGCACTTAATCTGGGAACCCAGTCTCTGGCTTCATAGGTGTGGCCTACCACCAGCAGATCAATTGATTCTGAGTCCATGATATCCTGCAAAGCTTTTACAAAATGGAGGGGAGAATAGGTGTTTAGAGAAGCATCTTCTGCTAAAAGTACCTCTTCAACATTATAGGATGTTACCGTCTCTGCGGCAGAAGCATTAAAAGTTAAAGCAGAAAGGGAACCTCCGCATTGAGATGCAATCTGTTGTGCACCGGCAATAGCTTCTATAGATACAGGGTTTACCTTTCCCTCTTCTTGTTGTACTAATACTAATATCTTCATTTCTTAATTAAGCACCTTTATTTCATTCTTAAATATATCCACTAATTGATCTGAAATTTCATCAGGAGAGCCATCAATAAAGGTGGTCTCTTTTGATTTTTCAGGTATATACATATTCTTAAGCTGAACTTTATTCGTGATGGATTCTGCTCCAACAGCTTCAGCATTAAGTTCATCTACCGTTTTCTTTTTAACCATCATGATTCCTTTCAGGGTGGCATAGCGGGGAGAGTTTATTCCTGATTGAATGCTGATAGAGGCTGGCAGAGTTAATTCAGTCCATTGAAACCAGCCAGATTCCAATTCTCTTTTTACTTTAATGCTGGAATCGCCAGTCATTTCAGTTCCCATTCCAAGGGAAGCATGGCTCATATTAAGAAGCTCTGCCAGAAGGAGTCCCAACTGAGAGTTTCCCTGATCATCAGATTGAAGTCCTGAGAGTATCAGATCAAATTGTTCTTCCCGAATAGCGTTGGCAATTACCTTGGCAACTGCCAGAATATCAAGGTTATCAAAAGCAGGGTCAGAAAGTAATATACCCCTGTCAGCCCCCTTTGCCAGGGCATCCTTCATTATCTGTTGTGCAGATGCTTTACCCAGAGTACAGGCTACAACTTCACCGCCTTGTTTCTCCTTAATTTGCAATGCTTCTTCAAGTGCATAGCTATCCGATTCGTTTGCTACCCAGCTAATATTTGATTCAGAAATAGATAGATTATCATCTGAAATTGAAAGGGGAGAATCTTTATCGGGAACCTGTTTAATTAATACACAAATCTTCATATACTTACTCCATAAAATTCACAAAACCGACTGATTAGTCTAAATAATCACAGTAAAAATTACAATAGTTCGGATATTAGAATACTGCCCAAAATGAGAAATAATTTACAATTTAATACATTTCCATTTTTGCTATATCTGCAGGTTTCAAGTAACTTTAGATAGTACTCACCCATCGTTATATTGACTTTTCACATAAAACATATTTCAATATGCGGGATTATCCTGTTAATCTCTGCTGTTCAGGTTTTTTCGCAAACGGAAAGAGAACCCTTCGCTGAAGAAAAATCGGGGAAAACCTATTACATCCAGTTTACCGATGAATCTCCCAAAATTGACGGTCATTTAGGGGATCCAATCTGGGAAAAAATCCAACCAATTACAGATTTTGTGCAGGATGAACCCCTGAATGGAGAAAGTCCTACAGAACAGACTGAGGTCTTTCTCACCTATAATGATGAAACTTTATTTATTGGTGCCAGATTGTATGATACAGAGCCTAACGCTATCACCCGCCAGTTAGCCCCCAGAGATGACTGGTATAGTGCTTTTGATGAACAGGCAGACTGGTTCAGCATTGACCTGGACAGCCGGCATGATCACCAGACTGCATTTTCTTTTGCTGTGAATGCCTCCGGGGTAATGTCAGACGAAATGGTCTATAATGATGCAGATTATGACACAGACTGGAATGCAATTTGGCATGCTGAAGTAGAAATTACTTCATTCGGCTGGGAAGTGGAAATTGAGATACCCTTTTCTATGCTCCCTTTTAATGAAGGAAATGAACTCACCTGGGGAATGAATATCACCCGCTTTATCCAAAGAAAATTTGAAACGATCACCTGGGTATCCTTTCCCTTAGATGTAGAGGGAGTGGCCTCAAAATATGGACATCTCACAGGATTAAAGGGAATTTACCCTCCTGCAAAATTTGAATTTCAACCCTATTCCATGGCAGGGGTGACGAATTATTCAGATATCCAGTTAACAGATTATGATGAACCCCTGAGCCATCAGTTGAATTTTAAAAATTCACTCTCACAAAATTTGGGACTTAATATGTTATACAGGGTGAACCCCAACTCAAAATTAACGATGACACTGAATCCTGATTTTGGTCAGATTGAATCGGACCCTGAGGATTTAAACCTCACCGCTTTTGAAACCTATTTCCCTGAAAAACGGCCATTTTTTCTCAAAGATGCTGATATTTTTGAAACACCTATTGAAATCTTTTATTCCCGCCGAATTGGTGAAAAAGCTTACAATGCAGGTGTAGAAATCGTTCGCATGGATACCGTTGGTCAGACCGTTTCAGGACTGGATACCTCTTACTATGATGTACCCGTTTTAATAAAAGGTGCAGGAAAATGGACAGGGAAAACAGAGTCAGGATTATCTTATGGTTTTTTAGGCGTAGCCACTACCCTTTCTGACAGCAGTTCCTGGCGCTATAAAATGCTGGAAGGGCAAAACAGGCTCTACTTCGTAGGACGAGTGAAACAGGATCTTTTTGAGGGGAATTCTTATATCGGCTTTATGCAGACTTCCAGTATGGTGGACTCTGCACATACCTGGTCGGTTGATGGTATGTCTAATCTCTTCGATAATCAAATTGAACTGAGCGGTCAGCTTGTTTATACTTCTGAATCACATAAAGGTTTTTTGGGAAATGTAAATTACTCGCCAGCAGGGTATTTCACAACTTGGTTAGATTTAACTCATTATGACAAAGCAATTGATCTGAATAAAATGGGTTATTTATGGAGAGGGGATTACCAACAGGTTAAATATGGACTGAAATTTTATAATCCTGAACCTTGGTTGTGGTTCCGTAATTCTACCTTTATTTTAGAAGCAGATGCAGAAACAAATATTGAAGGGCTTGACCTGGGGAAAACCATTGAACTTACTTACGCATTACAATTCCAGAATTTTACAAAATTGAGCGGAGGCTATTACACAATTCTAAAACATTATGACGATCGAAAAATATATTTTGACTTCTATGCCAATGAATTTGGTCCTCCGGTTTTTATTCCTGGAATTTCCGGTGTTCATGCCATGATCACCTCTAACGAACATGAAAAAATTTCAGGATCAGTCTCATTTACCTACGCCACAAATACGCGCAGAGATTTAGAGCGTGGTCAATTTTTAGAAATTACTTTCAAGCCCAATACATATCTCACATTTTCCGCTTCCTATGACCGGTATCATCTGGAAAAACAATTTCATTGGTTAGAATCCTTTTTGGA
>CAZKEL010000013.1:0-4248 GCA_964551815.1 uncultured bacterium | reverse complement strand
AGAATCCTTTTTGGAGTTTAACAAGACAACGGAAGCCTTTGACGATACCCACCATGTATTCTCCAATTTAAACCGGCTGCAAAATGTCTTTACTTTCCGTGTTTCAGGGAATATAAACCGTAAAATTTCTGTGCAGTCGTTTTTAGAAATTCTGTCTAATTCTGATGCTTTTGACACTACCAGTTATTCAGAGTTTACCCCTGATAATAAGTACAATTTCACCTCTGATTATATTCTGGGATTAGGTGACTATGATGGTATGCCTCTCTACACTTCCGATGAAACGCAATTGGACAACTCCTATTTGGATCCCAATTATTATTTAGGATTATATCCAAAATTTACCGGCGTGATTTTCAATACTGTCCTCAAGTGGAATTATATGAAGGGCTCGAATTTGTATATAGTCTTCACTGCAAAAAAATCAGTGAATGGTGAGAAAATTACCGGAATTTCGGGCTTAAAGGATTTCTTTCTTTATAATGAGGAACGACGCTGGGTTGAGGTATTACGGGACCAATCCCTTATGGTTAAACTGGATTACTGGTTTGATTGGTGATTTCCATTGAAGATGCAAGATTGAAGATTTAAGTTGTATGTGAAATTAGAAAATTAAATCCAAATTGGTTATTTTAATATTTTGTCACTTTGTAACTCAGGAACTGTCACCCAATATTCACCGGTTGTAATTTCTTCATACAGCGGTTAATGCAGGTGACTGCAGTTTCAATTTCTTTTTCCGTATTAAATCTCCCTACTCCAAACCGTAAAGAGGAATAAGCTTCTTCTTTAGATAAACCCAGAGCCAGCAATACATGGGAGGGTGCCATGGTGGTGGTGGTGCAGGCTGCCCCACTGGAAATGGCAATTTCTGGTACTGCTGCAATAATTGCTTCATTATGAGCTCCGGGGAAACTCATATTCAAATTTCCCGGCAAACGATGGTCAAGGCTGCCATTAACGCTGGCACAGGGATTTTCAGCAACAATCCCCTCCATGAGTTGATCCCGTAACTGGGCGGTTTTCCTACTCTCAGCACTCATTACTTTTTTAGCAATTGCACAGGCTTTCCCCAATCCTACTATATTGGGTACCTGCAGAGTTCCGGAGCGTAACCCTCTTTCATGTCCCCCGCCATACATCAAGGGTTTCAGTACCACCCTGGGGTTTCTGCGTCTTACATATAAAGCACCTACCCCTTTTGGTCCATAAAACTTGTGGGCTGAAATGGAGAGGAGGTCTATGCCAAAATTTTCCACATCAATGGGAATTTTCCCAACACTTTGAGCTGCATCAACATGAAAAAGGACCTCCTTTTCTTTACATAGTCTTCCAATGACTGAAATGGGTTGAATGACGCCAATCTCATTATTCGCCTGCATGACAGATAATAAAAGGGTTTCTTTTGTAATTGATTTTTCAATGAGTTCAGGATCTACCATTCCCTCATTATCTACCGGCAGCCGGGAAACAGTATAGCCTGAATTTTCCAGGTAATCAAATATATCCAAAACTGCTTTATGCTCCGTCTGAAGAGTAATGAGGTGATTTTTTTCAGGGGAGGCATTCAAAGCGGCACCCTGAATAGCCAGATTATTTGCCTCAGTTGCACCGGAAGTAAATAAAATTTCATTGGGATTTGCACCAATTATTTCTGCTGTTTGTTCTCTGGCAATTTCTACCGCTTCTTCTGCTGCCCACCCGAAGGTATGGTTTCTGCTGGCGGCGTTTCCAAATTGATCTTTCAGCCATGGCTCCATTGCAGCAAATACCTCAGGATCTACCCTGGTAGTGGCTTGGTTATCCAAATAGATTTGTTTCACGATTTAATTTGCTGAGTTGGGTGCTGCCAGACGAAATTGAGGGATGGTAATTTTAAAAAGGGAATTATCCTCACGACTCATTTCATAAAATCCCTGCATGAATCCAAACTCTGTTGGTAGAGGACAGAAACTGTTATATTCAAATTCCTTCCCCGGGAGAATTACAGGCTGCTTACCCACAACCCCTTCTCCTTTAACTTCGTTTATCCTGCCATGTGCATCGGTAATATTCCAGAAACGACTGATGAGTTTTGCAGGATTATCTCCCATATTTTTTATAGTGATCCAATAGGCAAAAAAATAGACAGGGATATCTTTATCTGATCTCTCGGGAATATAACGGCTAATGGCATTTACCTGAAAATTATACGAGGTTGCTTCTGCTAATGCCATCAGTTTATATAAATATCTTTTTCAGCAGAATTATACACTTTACCAACAATGGCTGCTGAGAGGGTGTTCTTCTCTTGAAGTGCACTTTGTAAATCTACAGCTTTATCGGCAGCAACGGAAATCAACAATCCTCCAGAGGTTTGGGCATCTGCCAAAATGAGTTTTTGTTCCTCTGAGACAGAGTCAGAAAAATCAATGAAGGGGAGAACATGCTCCAGGTTCTTTTTTGACCCGCCGGGGATAAACCCCTTTTGTGCCAGCTCATACACCCCGGAAATCAAGGGCATATCGTTGAATTCTAAAACGGCTGATACTGTGCTGGCATTGCACATTTCTCTAAGATGCCCAAGTAAACCATAGCCGGTAATATCTGTACAGGCATGTACCCCAATTTGATTCATTGCCTTAGCTACATCCCTGTTCAACTGGCTCATGGAAGTTACTGCTTCATCTACAATGGAAGCAGGTGCAGCACCTTTTTTTATGGCAGTGGAAATGATGCCTGTTCCCAGAGGTTTGGTGAGAATGAGAGCGTCTCCTGCTTTGGCAGTGGAGTTTAAGGTCAGATTTTCTTTTGATACTATCCCGGTAACAATGAGTCCATATTTGGGTATGGGGTCTTTCACGGTATGCCCCCCTAAAATAGGTATTCCCGCTTCTTTCACTTTGGAAAGTCCTCCCTCCATAATATTGGAAAGAATCTCCAAGGGGAGGTCTTCAGAAGGAAATTCAGCAATATTCAGCGCATATTGGGGAGTGCCCCCCATTGCGTAAATATCTGACAGAGAATTTGCAGCGGCAATCTGGCCAAAAATAAATGGATCATCTACAATGGGGGTAAAAAAGTCCACAGATTGCAGCTGGAAGTTTTCCTCATCAATAGGGACTACAGCACAATCTTCAGAAGTTTCAAAGCCAATGGCATCTTTAGGGAGGTCAATTTTTAAATTACCCAGCACCTGGGCAAGGTCCGACGGACTCAGCTTGCAGGCTCAGCCAGCGCCCTTGGAATATTGTGTAAGTCTGATTTCTTCTAATTGGTTTTCTGTCATCTTAGTCTGTTTAATTCATTAGATCTACTAAGCATAAAATTATGCAAATACTAACCTGTGTCCTTTCGGTTCGGGAATTGGGTCGCCAAATTCTTTTGCTGTATCCATCCAAAGTTGTATGGCTTCTTTTACATTCTTAAGCGCTTCATCATAATTGCTGCCATGGGCAATACACCCGGATAATTCAGGGACTTCCGCTACATAAATTTCGTCTTCCTTTTCCCAATAAATAATAATCTCATATTTCATCTTTTAGAATTCCTATTTTGTAATTAACGATTACTTTTCGAATTTGCTTTACCTGGTATGACTTACAATACCCATTATCCTTCTGAAGATTGATTAGTGAGTTAACTCCCTGTTTTCTGTAAACATGGTGACTTCCCCTTTTTCTTTCTTCAAATCCCAGTTTTAGAAGAAGGGTCTGCATTTCGTGGAATCTGATATTTTTATCGGAATCGCCTTTGAGAATTTTAATTAATAGTTTCTCAATTTTTCCCATAAACAAAATTAGTGACTATCTACAATTATTACACACATATAAAAATATCCGGTTCTTTTGGGCATTTAAATATATGTTACAAAATAATGTCCCCGCCTGCCAACAAAAAAAACTATAGCGGGCAGGCTTTTTCTGGGATTCACTGCGTATATATAAGTAGGGGGGTGCCCCTTTTTAGGTTAAATGCTAATCGGACGTATGCGAAACATCGTATGGCCGAGGGGCGCCCTGTCTATTTTGTGAGATAGGTCACATTATACGGTAGGTGGTAATTGATACTTCTTTCATATACGGTAATCCCTGTAAATTCCCGAGTTTCGCATACGCAAGTCCTTTAGGTAGAAATTACCTTGAAGGAGGAAGGAGTTAATGGTAAATTCTAACTTAATAAAGGAGGGGTTTATATTAAACCAGTTCTGTTCACTTGATCTTGCAACAAAAAAACGGACACATATAGAAGTCATGCTGCTTGTTTGAA
>CAZKEL010000012.1:0-47133 GCA_964551815.1 uncultured bacterium | reverse complement strand
CCTAAGGGCTTCCTTAATTCTATAAACTGGGGATAAGGTCTATTACTTGTCATGGAGGTAATGAAAAACTGGGGTGGGAATTTATTCCCCAAAGATTTCAAATTCTAATCTGTATCAATTCCAATCCTATTTTTCTGCATCTTTTGAAGAGTTTATTAACCACAGATGTACACAGATAAGCAACGAAAAAAAAGAAAAATTTAGCATCTTGATTGTGGGGTTAACTAACCCTTAAAATTAAATAATGAGCTTACTTAACTGAACCACAAATGCACACAGATACCCACTGATAAAATTGTAAATCAACCCTCTTGCATCTTTTTTAAAGTAAACCACCCGGTTAAATAGTTATTAAAGGGTGTCACTCTGAAAATTACCCATATTTTGAAAAATGGGAGATATAATGGGTTTCACTGTAGAAAAGTAACTAATTGAGGAAAAAATAATTTAAAATTCAATAATAATTCCGCCGACTGGCATCTGTTTATATTGGTATGACATCTCCCAGGTGCCATCCTCTAAATACACGCGTTCCCATTCGTTGTTTCTGTCAAAAATATTTTGAAAATCCAGAAAAGTGGTGAGGTTGATCTTTTCAAAATTGAAGCGGCGCAGCACCATAAAATCCAATCGGCTATAATAGTCATATCTCTCAGTGTTAAGCTCGCCCTGAGCATCTGTGTACCAGATGCGGTGTCGAAAATCATATTTCCTGGGAGTATATAATCTGCCGTCTGAATACCGATATCTGAAACTCAGTTCAAGCTGATCTGATACCATAAAGGGAATCCAGGAGATATAGGGAAAAACGGATGAATTTCTCAATTTTTGATACCAGGCACTTTGTCTGAATTTGAATTTGTAACCACCAACTATGGTAAGGCTGTTCACTCCGTTAAATTCAGCAGGTATAAAGCCTGTCTTTCCTGCCCGGTTGTCTTTTCTTTTAGTATTAATATGAGAAAAGCTAAAGGTACCATAATAATTTCTGGCAAATTTCTTTTGTAAAAATAATTCAACTCCTTTTGCCCAACTTTCCCCAAAATCCGCAAATCCCAACCTGTCATCCAGCGAATCAGGTGTAATATCCGCTCTGGGTACTGGCTGATTATGATAGGTTTTATTATACACTTCAATGGTGCCCCGGATATCATTTGCAAAATAATGTTCCAATCCTACAACCTGCTGAAGGGTATAGGTATGTTTCAAGGGTTCTGCATTTCTGGGATTCAACAGCATCCAATAATTGGGTGCCTGATAAAATTGCCCAATGGCAAGATTCAATTTTGAAACAGGGGTAATATGATAACTGAACCCCAATCGCGGTGCAAAAACGGAGGTATTATTAAAAGGGACATTGTCATAACGAAGTCCGCTGGTTATAATAAACTTCCGCCATCTAAATTTTCCTTGTCCATACAGGGCATATTTCATTAATCCGCCTGACTGGATATTTTCCAATCCGGGATGTATGACTCCCTTTTTATCATTAAAAACACCCGAATAGAAATAATCGGGATTTTCCTTTAGCATGGTATAGTAATCATCCAAAGATGCAGTTTCAGACAACTCAGGATATTGATAGAATTCCAATGTATCAGAATCTATAATTTCATTGAGTTTATAAGAACCATATTTTGTATTAAATCCCCCGGAAAGTTCAATGGAATTTGAAAGTTTATAAACGATATCCCCTTTGATAAATTCATCATTTTCAATATTATTGCGGTCAAAATAGGTATCTTTGACTCCCTCATCATAATAATAAACATCGGCAACCCAATTTGAAGTGCTACGCCCCATGGATAAAAGTGAATACCCCTTTTTTGAAAAGAGACTTTTATAGGTTATTCCCGTAGTATATTGGTACGAATTGTATTCCACATTTTCAGCACCGCGCAGATCAGGACGATTTTCATCTTCAATATTTATATAGTCCACACCACCTACGGCATTAAAAATGAATTTTCGGCGTGAATCAATATTATAAGTGGCTTTCCATTGGGTATTTTGGTATTCCGGTATGGCAGTAAGTCCTGCTGACTTTATAATATATTTCAAAAAGGATTGCCGGATACTGCCTATATATGACCCCTTACCGCCGGCGATTGGCCCTTCAGCTAACAACCCAATTCCCGCCATACTCATTTCCATATCTATTTCCATATTTTCAGTATTTCCATCACGGAGACTGATATCCATGACGGAGGACATCTTATCCCCGTATCTGGCGGGGAAACCACCAGCAAAAAAATCAATACGTTCTACAAACTCAGTATTGAGAATATTAACCGGCCCGCCTCCGGTTCCCATTTCACCAAAATGATTGGGATTGGAGATTTCCAGATGATCCATAATGAACAGATTTTCACCAGGACCGCCGCCCCGCACAATAATTTCGTTATTTTGATCCGTTTCAACTGATATGGAGGGTAAGGATTGGAGCATCATTTGAATATCATAAGCACCAATTGGGTCTGAGCGGATTTCCTCAATGCCAATGGTCTGTGTGGACACTATACCATCTTTGGCCTTTTCGAAAAACCCAGCCGTCACCGTGACAGCTTTTCCCTCTAATACCATAGGTGTAAGTAAAAATTTCAAGGGAGTCTGGCGTAGTGAATAAATATTTACATTACCCCGGGACAGAGACTCATACCCGATCATAGAAACCGTAATAGTATAACTTCCTACAGGAATATTGGGCAATGTGAATTTTCCTATTTCATTGCTGGCAATGCCTAACTCTGTATCTAAGATAAGGATATTGGCTCCGGGAAGTGGTTGATGAGTATCGGCGTCTAAAACTATGCCGGTGATACTACCTAAACTTCCTGAAAGCAGAGATGGAATTAACAGTAAAAGGAAAAAGTAACGCATCTTAATTGGGATAAATTTATCGGAATTAAACAAATCTGGGGAATAAAAAAATCTCCTACAAAATATTTTAGCAGGAGATTTTTTTAACTTAAGGAATATAATGCTAATTATAATTCATCATATTCTTTCATTTCTTCTTCAATACGCTTCAGTTCCTCATCAGAGGGTCCTTCGTAGTCATATTCCGAATCCGGATTGATAGATAGTGTGTATTTCATGTTTAACTCCTTTTTCATTTAATTAACTGCTAAAGATTAAACAGTCTGAAAACATGAAAAATTGATCTACATCAAATAAATAAGAAAAATAAAAATGTCAAAGAGAAATTTGAATTCCTAGGGAAATGGAATTAATTCCAGCGTTTTACGGCAGATAGATAGTTGATTATGGAAATCACCTGCAGGGCCCAGCGGGTAACCCAGGTCATAAGGGACAGAAAAGTATCTGGGGACATTCATCTTAATATTTATTTCGTCAATTATGCTAATAATGCTGCAGGCTATCCCCGCTTCTTCACAGAATTTTTGCATCAAACCCACGGTTTGAGGGCAGACAGGTCAAACAGGAATCATTAATATAATATTTACTTCATCTTCTTTGAGTTTTTGAATAATCTTCGGGATGGTCTTTTTAACAAAGCGTAATGGCGCTAATATGGATCCCATTACTGAAAAATGCCGATGGTTAACCTTTCCAATTATATTCTCTTCTGCTAAGTGAACTAAATGAGGAATTGGCATGGCTCCCCCAGGGTCAGCTCTTAATCCTGTATGGTCAAAACTACTGCTGCGGTGGCCATCTTTTAGGGCAGATATATTTACCTTCAAAGGTATTTCACGGAATGATGTATCTCCTCCTTTTATCTGATTATCAAATTTTTCCTGGTTCCCTTTGATATACAGGCCAGCGGAGGAGAATATGGCAATATTGGCTTCATTTAAAGGAGTAGCAGGAATAACCATTGACTTAGGTTTACAATTTTTCCAGGGGTAAAAACTCAGAGCAGTTTTGTTCTTTATGGAGAGATGATTTAGTTTAGTGATGGAAAAAATATCCAACATAGTATGAATGAAAAATTTATTTACTTAGAGTAAAAAAAGGACGATGGGGTTTGCTTTAGGATAAAATAATATTCACCAAAGTAACCACATCAAGTACATTAATACCCTCATCACCATTTACATCACAGGCAGGAGTGAACGCACCACCGTTGAGAATTAGATTCACCAGTGAAACCACATCTAATACGTTTATTACAGCATCACCATTCACATCTCCCAGGATGTAATCAAGGCTGCCTAAATATATATTTTCATCACCTGGTTGATAGTCCACATACCTGAAGGGAACAAAAAACATTTCATCTTCAGTTCCCTCACCCCAGAATGTCCATTGAGGCGGATCATTGGGATTATCAGGATTGTCACTGGTATTGTCATATTTACAAATTGCGTGGACTTCAGAACCCTGTGGCAGATGAATCATATATTCAGGAGAATACCAGAATTGCCAGTCAAAGTCCCATTGGGGTATTTTTATCAGTGGGATGGTATCTGGAGAGGTTGGGGTTAGAGCAAAAATTTCCCAGGACTTTCCTAAGAGGTGAGAATGGGGTAGAAATTGAATCAGGCTGATATCCTGATAGACATTCCAAACTTCATGAACTTCAGTAATTTGATTAGGGGGGAGTTGAAAAGTAAAATTGATAAGAATTCTTTCCTCCACGTACCGCTCGGCAGGCTCTTCCTTAAAAAATATATTTAGGGAGGATAAGTCCGTTTGATCTGTCCCCAGAGGTGCATAATGTATTTGAACAATCAGTTCAGAATGTGCTGGAATTTTCTGTGCCAGGCCTGCAGGCCATTCTCTGGTTCTTACTCCGGGAGCATAGCCCCCTAAAAAGTCAGAAATATTAAAAGTTCCGAATCCGCCAAAACAATCATAACCATATTCCGGATCTTCAGCTTCCAGGGCATCTGTAGCTCCTTGTGGTGCGGCTACGATGAGAGCATGATGGACAGCTTCCAGGTTCCCCGGAATGAACTCGAGAGCTGCAATATCTTTATCTTCAGTAAAACCTGTTTCTAATACAAAACAGCGGTAATCATCTTCAAAGTTCCCTTCGATAAAATAAGCTTCTTCTAATTCCAGTACCATATCGGGAATACCGATGGCAGACCCTGAAGGATATTCAGGTATGGGGTATTCTAATACAGGATCACCTTGCACTGCCCCATCATCCACCCAGTCCAGATAAGTATGAATTTCATCTTCGGTAAGATACATTTCATCTAATAAGTTGCTGTAGCCTCTGTCGGCAGGCCAGGGTGGCATGATTGGATTGCCATGACGGCTGCCATCACCACTCCCGGAAATGGCGTAGGAAATCCAAAAGCGGTTATCATAGATTTCCTGATAATTGGTTAATGGCAGAAAAGCACCAATTTCTCCGGTTCTGTGGCAGATGGTACAATTTTCGTAGATGATAGGTGAAATGTCTTCACTGTAATTGAGAGCAAAAACTGTGCTCATTAGCAGTGTCATGCATAAAATTTTCATCCTGTAATGTACCCCATGAGCAATATGTAGAAGAAGGAAATTTTTTTACAGGATGTAATAATATTGGGACTAGGCTTATTGAAACCTGCGGTAACCAAATGATGATTGTAGATCTTGGAATTTTGAATGACAATTATTGGAGATTGATGCTGGTAGTGAGACAATTGCAGTACTGCCAACTTTTGGTGAGAAAGAAAATCTGACGCTATAATTTTAAATTTTTGCGAAAAATTTTCAAAACAAAAAAGCCGAAGAAATTATTCTCCGGCTTTTTTATACCATTAGTGACAATAACTTATTTCACCAGCATCAACTTTTGAGTATGTACTACCCCGGCTGATTGTACTTTTAGCAGATACATACCACTTGTCATATTGTGGGCATCCCAAACGAGGGAATAACTACCTGCATTCAGATAACCATCTACCAGAGTGGAGACAACCTGCCCTTTCACATTCACCACCTGCATTAATACCTCTTCACCTTTGCTTAAGGCTAAACTAAAGGTTGTAGAGGGGTTAAACGGATTTGGATAAGCATCGCCAAGCGTAAGGGAATTGGGTAGATTTCTTTCTACTTTTACTTCTTCTCCTGAAGCTCCGGCAACTATCAATCCATTGGGGAAATTGGCGAATGTGAACTCATCCGTGTCCAGGATTCCACTTAGATTGTAGATAACTGATTTACCATTAGCAGATGCTAAAATGTCATCACCTTCTATTTTTGAAATGAGTACTGCATCTGCCTGAATGGCTGCCACGGCACCTTGTACTTTAAGTGTTGAACCGCTGAGTATTGCAGCTGAGTGGCAGGAGGATACTCTACTCCCCAGAATGGCTTCAACCATATCTACAATATCCAATACATTAAGTACTTCATCCACATTCAAATCACCTGCCCAGGATTCATAATCATTGGGAAGGACTTCTTCAAGAATGAAACTCACTTCTTTAATGATATCCTGAACATTTACCAGTTCATCAATATTGATATCTCCAAGAGAAAAGCCACCATCTTCCCAATTCCAGTCTCCATAGCCAAATTCATCGTCGCCTGAGCCGCAGTCTCCCCAGCCCCAATCACTGGCAACACATTCGCCGGCATCATTTAGGGCACAGAAGGGAATCATGTCACAGAAGAATTCATCAAAATGAGCACAGAGAGCATTAAAATCAAAATCATCATGCCATCCTCCATCCCAGTCATTACCTTCCCAGTCGGTTTCAACACAGCTGCCATCATCTAGTAATTCGCAAAAGGGTACTACTTGGCACATTTCAGCATCTAAATCGGCACAGTCATGCATTCCGCCACCATCGTGATCGCCACCATCCCAGTCACCGCCGTCCCATTCGGACTCAACACAGGAACCATCATCAGTCAGCTCACAGAAAGGTACTAAATCACAGTGTTCAGCATCTAAATCGGCACAGGTATGCATTCCACCACCATCGTGATCTCCACCATCCCAGTCACCACCGTCCCAGTCGGACTCAACGCAGGAACCATCATCAGCCAACTCACAGAAGGGAAGGATTTCACATAGCTCAGCGTCTAAATAGGCACAATTCATTCCGTCATGGTCACCTCCACCGTCGTGATCGCCACCATCCCAATCACCGCCGTCCCAGTCTGCTTCCACACAGCTTCCATCATCTGCCAATTGGCAAAAAGGCAGCATTTCGCACATATCAGCGTTCAGATCTGCACAGGTCATACCACCAGGCTGGGCTTGCAATAAGGTGCTGAAGCTGCTGGCAGCAAGGAGAGTTAACATTAAGTTAAGTATATTTTTCATTTGATTTACCTCTTTCATTTTATGGCGCATCTAAAATAAATTTATGCAAGGTCAATGCGGAGGGTTTGGCAAATATCTGGTGATACTCTGCACCATTTGCCTCCTCCGTGTTGATTTATAAAGATCGCCTGTTCCTTAGTGTTTTCTTTTTACTATTATTCAATTGAATAATAATTCTTTCTATATTCATACAATCATACCCACCATGAGGATTACATCCAGAATATTTAAAATTCCGTCCAAATTCATATCTGCTGATTGGTTAAATGCACCCCCGGTCAATATAATATTTAAAAGTATTACAATATCCTGCACATTCATCAGCCCGTCACTGTTCAGATCATGACTAATTTTAATATCCGGAATAATTATAAATGAATGCTCCCACTGCAGGAAATCCCTTCCGGCAGGTTCCATAATATATTCTGCCTGAGTGGCCTCATCCCAAAGATGAATGAATATGCGATTTCCGGGAATATATCCTGGAAGTTGACTTCCCGTTTCAGAACACTCATCCACTTTCTTGAAGACGGGAATGGTTAGGGGTACCCCCTGCCATTTCCCATTCCCGGCGATTATAATTCCCTCCTCAGGTGGACAGGTGTCGTGGCTGGTAATACCAGTATGATCCATTAATCCGATATCATCACCAAAATCCTCTTCTCTCACGCTGTTGTTCCCAATAATATCTTCAATGGTTATGTAGCTGATTTGCCCTTCCTCATTGTCTGCCAAATACTGCAAATATTCATTTACATAACCGTTGAGGAGATTTGAATAGTAATTTTCAGTATCATACTCTGAAGGGGAAATACAATGGGATGCCTCCACCCCATTTTCTGACTGCCAATTGCCGTGGCTCCAAATACCATTACAATGTCCATCATAGACGCAAATAGTTTCATTCAAAGGAGTAAATTCTACGGTGAACAATGTGTGTGTACCGGGTGGAATATCACTGAAACCGTTTAGATGTCCTGTTATCGTGGATGTATTATAATTTACCTCCAAATCATAATTTTCCAAAATGCCACCGGAAACATTTAACAGCTGAATACCGCTGAATTGTAATTGGAAGTTATAAAAAGGGGCATTTGTGTTAATGACTACATCTAAATTCCCATTATAAATATCCAGATTTTCAAGGGTGAAAATGGAATTATATTGATTAGTCTCCTGACACACTCCTGCATCAGCGCTCCAAATACAGTGGGGGATAACCTGGCAAATATCCTCTCCTAATCCGCCACAATCTCCAGATTGATGCCAGCCGTCCCAATCACCATTACCACCGCCCCAGTCATAACCACTATGCTCACATTCCTGATGGGCTGGATTCCATTGGCACATGGGCAGAATTCCACATTCATCCTGACTAAAATCCCTACAATAATCATGATCACCTTCTTCACAATAATTCCCATCTTCACTCCAGTAGCAGACAGGAATCCATTCACAGGTTTCAAAATCTAATTCCTGGCAATCTAAATCCCATCCGCCATTCATGCAAAATTCCATATCCTCATTCCATTGGCAGTTATCTGCAGCCTGGCATTCTGTTATAGATAAATCCATGCAGTTAAACTGTGCCCACATATTGGAAAAGAGGATGACAATCAAAAGAATATATTTTTTCATCCTTGGGTCTCCTCCTGTTTTTCTAAAATGCCGTTCATTTTGGAAACTAATCTGGAATAGTTTACTTCTAATTTTTCGCTTAATAATTTTTTATTAAATTCATATTCTTTTAAAAGATAAATTAAAACCTGTTTTTCAAACTTTCCGTTCAGTTCTTTCCAAGACAGCCTATTATTTTGAGCGATAAACTGCTGCACCCCACCGGGAACCTTCCCCAGTTTTTCCCCGGCACTGCGATTTATCACTTTAGAAAAAGTAGAATTTGAAATATGCAGCTGTCTCACCGCCTGTTTAACAGAACCGGATTGTTTTAATATTTCATTGAGAGCAGCATTTTGAAAAGTGGCCCGAATAGCTCTCATACTTTGATTAATGGCAAAAGAAAACTCAAACCCCTTTTCATCGGAATCTTTTAAAGGGTTAAGGGGATGTTTTAAACTCTCTTCGATAACTTTGAGTTTTTCCCCTTTAAGGGGGAATTTATGGCGGGCAAGTTCAAGAGATGCCTGTGCCCCCTGATGATAATATTGTCTTGACTCTTCAGATTTATTAAGTTTTTCAGCTGCTTTACCAAGGTAGTAACAAATTCCGGGAATTAAATGAAAAACTCCCTCTTGGAGAGCTATCTCAAGAGCGTTGCTAAAATATTTATTAACTTTAAGATAATCTCCCTCCTTGAAATAGATAAACCCCATATTACCAAAGGTATAACAACGGGTATAATGACTGAGAGCATTTTCTGCTATACTTGAAAGTGTACCTAAAGCAGTCACGCTATTTCCCTGGCGAAATACCAGCATACCCTGGTCATGCATGATGGCATCATGAATATGCTGATAGTTCTGAACATTACAGATGGTTAATCCCTTCTCATATTCAGCTAATGCTTTATCATAATCTTTCTGCTTACCATAAATATTGCCAATATTTTTATAATGATAGGCTAAAGTTGCCAGTTGATTTGATTCCTTAAAATATTTACTGGAGGCAATTAGTTTATTTAGTACGCTATAATTTCCGTTTCTGGCACGGATTACATTTTCATAATAGCAGGCGATCTGCTGCAGATAATCTGAGGTAACACTGGCTTTACACATGGAAAGAATTAATAATGCCTGCTCTCTGTTTCCGGTAAGATTCAGAATATTTACCATTTCTAGCAGAATAAATGCCTTTGCGTTTTTATCAGTATTTTCTGAAAGATTAAAGGCAGTTCCTAAATGTTGTATGGTTTTTAACAATTTCCCTTCACCAAGATAACAGCGAGCCAGACCTGCATGAAGAACGGCCCTCTGTGCAGAATCATCTAGGACTAACAGAGATTCTAATTCACGGCGGGTTTGGGATACATTATATTGATTAAACTGGGCTAAATGGGCAACAAAGTCTGACCATTGATCAGGAGAGTCAGTTGTTACTGAAAGGTCTGTAATAACCGCAGTATCCTTCCCCTGGAATATTTCGGGGAGATAATGTGAATCTGTATTTACTTTGAGTTGATGTAGATTTTCTACCATATCGGCTGAATAAACTTAGCCAGAAATATTTCCATATTGCAAATATTATTTGCATATTATACATTCTGTTACAATTAGGACGCCTGTGAAGTTGGTTATGTGAGAGTTAGTTCTTCTCTATCAGTTAATACTATTGTTTTTCTATTGAAGGTCTTTTGATAAATATCTTTTTTAAAGGTATGAATGGGAACTAAATAATTAGGATTAAGCCCATGAACCAGTCTTTCCATTGCAGACAAGTCAGCATGACCGCTGCTATGAATATAATGGTATTGGAATTTTCGGTCTTTTACAAAGTAATTGACAAAGTCTTGTGTTGGCTGTTTTTTCTTATAGCCTTCCCAAAGTGAATAAATGAAATTACCTCCATTAATATTTTGCATTTTTTTGAAGTGTGGCAGTAAAGCTCCTCTGATAATCATGACAATACTTTCCGGATTATGATCAATTTCATTCCTGGTAATTTTAAATGGCTGAAAGTTATACAATTCAGGTTTCCCTAGTGCATTCACTAAACTATTGGATGCTGAAGCTGAAAAAAATACTTTAATATTTTTAAACTGCGGTGACGGATAAGGTAGTTTACTTCCTGATACTTTTGCCAACATTGTCAGAATATAAGCGTAATAAATATCCAATACCAGGGTTTTCCCTGCATCCTTACAGGCCTTAAATACAGAGACTATTCTGTCAATATTCTGACCAGCCTGATATACCAAATTGATTCCATCGGTATCTTTAAACAGTTTCGTCAATTCAGTTTGAATTTCTTCTTCTGTTTTATTCGTCTTTTTAGTCCCAAGGTTGGTACCTTCCATTAACAGATAATCAATATTAGCAGGTGGGTTTTCCGTTAAGGCATTTAATAGTTTACCTTTACGTCCATGTCCACGGAAATCTCCTGAATAAAAAACACGTTTACCATCACCCTCAATTAAAAAAGAATAAGCATCAAAAGCAGAATGGTCATTGAGATATGGTTTAATTTTAATATCTCCAATATTGAACGACTTATTATGTTGATAATAGAATGGTGAGGATATTTTAATTTCGGAGGGAGTAAATATTTTGGATATTTTTATGAGTTCATGAGCTGCCCTGCCTATATAAACCGGTATATCACTTCTTACAAAATTTATAAAACCATAATGATCTAAATGAGGATGGGATATGACAACTGCATCAACGGTTTCATCCTTTCCGGGATACAATCCTTTTATATTCGGTAGGATTTTCTTTTTTATTAAATCGGGAATTGAAAGGGACTTATACTTGCTAAAATTAAACTCGGATTTATCTGGTTCTACCAGTGGCATGCCGAAATCAAATAATACTCTGGTTATAGAAGTAGAAATCTCAATGCAATTTCCTCCAATTTCACTGGTTCCGCGATGGATTTTAAGAATCAATTAAATTCGATATCCCTTCTGTCAAAAGCCCTATTTCTTAAATTAACTAGATTCCACTTTTTACTTTTAGAAAATACCTCAATTTTTTGATATGCTATGTGGTGAATTAATCCCAACCAATTAATATTTTTATATTTATTGGCAACACGTTTCATTCCTTTTCTAAAATTCTCTAATTGCTCTTCTTTTTCGATATACCTTTGCGTGTTATCCTGACAAACATTTGTATTCCGCATAATGTTAATAATGTATCCCTTAGCAACTTTTCCATTTACCATTTTTCTGGCATCATTTTCTAAATGGTCTCTACTCATTTTTCTCCAACCAGATTTTTCCGTCCCGATTTCAATACCAACTTGAGGTGATAGATAATTTTTGGATGCATTTTGTAATTGCCAAGAACAAATTGTATTAATTTCTTTAGGATTTAATATCACGATATCCATCCTAAAAGGTTGGGATTTTATATTTAAACCATATTCCATTTGTAATGGAGGAACAGAAAATACATTCTGTGCATAATTATCTTGAATGTTTAATCTCTTTATTTGTTTTGCATATTTCTTATCTATTCCCGTTGGTATAGGAGTAGATAACTGCTTATAACTCAGTAATTTTTTTGCTAATCTCACTTGTAAACTTTTCTCGGAAAAATGGCTTAATGGATTAATTACCACTTCATTGAATAATTCAACAATTGAGTTTTCAACAATGTCCTTAATAGAGGAGTTTTTCAAATAATTTACCTCAAATATTGAATTGAAAACCCCTCTGAGGTTACCAAAACTACACAGACCGTTTTATTTGGATTATTTGTTTGAGCATTAAACTTGCTTTTAAATTTTTGATTAAATTCAATTTCATCCCAGGCAAAAGTAAAAAAAAGGGTATCTTTATTTACTTCAGCACAATTCAACCAATAGGCGATAGTTTTTTCTGCAATCCCTGTAAAGCCCACTTTAGACTTCCATTTGTTGAATGCTTTGCTGATGCAAATCGGATGACAAGCTGAAGGGAGGCCACCAGGAATAACATTAATATCTGAATGATCAGTTACTCTGTCAATTGAGGTCTGAATATCATCTGTTAAAATTCGTTTTGGGTGCCCAGATAATTGTTCTTTTAATCCGTCAAAATCACTTTTTAATGGCTCTACTCTGGGTTCTTTGGGAATATCTAATATTCCTTTTATAATATCATCTAATAAACCTGCCATAGAGGGACTATGCTCTGCAACCCGATTAAGGATATCTTTTATATTCTTGAACATGATTATTTCCTTAAACTAATTTCAATAAATTTAATTTTTCCTTTTTCTTCTTGTATCAGCCAATGAAAATGGGTTTCCTGAAATTTCCATACCTGAATATTCCACTCTTCCAGTACAGATTGATTATTATTACTTGTATCCAGGTATTTTAAATCAAGCAGCCCAACATTTCTTGAAATAAGTTCTTCCCGAAGCTCAGTTGCTGAAACTGTAGTGATACCTACAAAAGATTCTATATCTAAATTCTGTTTATAAGAGTTGCACCCCGGGTATTCATAGAGGTGGATGTGGTACATTTCTTTTTTCAATTTTTGACGGCTTCCATAAGAATAATTTAACAATAATAAGTTTATGGGGTATCATAAAATTGTTATTCCCCATAAATAGGAGCATTCTGAGAATTCTAATTTCTGTTAAATCATTCAGGTTAGAATGGAGATAGGCAGGTTTTTCCCTATACAAAATGAACATTGTAAATAAATATGTGAAAATCCAAAGGGAAAGGACTTTTCTCAATTGGGACTAAACTTAAAGGCAAATCAATAGTTTTCTTAATGAGAATTATCCGGATGTAAATACAATAATTCCTCAACCCTAAATTCAATTGGTTCAATGTGAAATGTTTCAAAATAAGAATCTGAAACAGTATTGCCTTCCAAAAGCATAGTGAGTTGATCTTTGGTAACAGGAAACCAGTTAAAACCTCCCAGCAAAGCAGCGACTGACTTAACAACAAAAACCGGTACAGGGATCTGCAATACTCGTTTCCCGCTTGCTATAGCTATGGTTTTTAGTATTTCTTTCCAACTATAGTTTGTAGTTCCTCCCAGATGAAAAATCTTCCCCTTTGCATTATTTTTTGTTAAAGCTGCTGCAAAAAACTGTGCCACATTCTTCACATGGATAGGAGACAGTTCAAATTTTCCGGCATTGAAAGGGAGCAACCCCGAATAAAATAAAGGTGCCGGAAGGGGGAGACTTAACATATCATCCTGAATCTGGGTACAAAACTCCGGTCTCCCCTGCCCCATAGGGTCACCAAAAATAAGAGAGGGTCTGAAAATGGTATAATCCAATCCTGACTGTATCAATGCCCGCTCCGCCTGCCATTTGGTTGTTTGATAGGGCGTCCCATTTTCTTTAACACCATTGGCACTCATCAGGATAAACTTAGGGACTTCCTTATTACTGGCTGCTTCTATACAACGGACAACACCTTCAAAGTGGAGTTTTTGAAAGGTTATACCCTGTTTAGGAAATTCTCTGATAATCCCTATAAGGTAAATAATTGCGTCACATCCACTAATGGTCTCGTTTAGCGCATCAGCATCTTCAATATCACCTGAAATAATTTCAACAGCAGCAGCATTTTCTATTTTATGCTGAGATTCCGCACTTACTAAAATTCGGGGAGTTACTCCTTGTGCTATTAATTCCCGCAGAAGATAAGTGCCTACAAAGCCGGTTGCTCCAAAAACTGCGACTACCATTGTTTATGATAATAGATAGTCAATTGTGGCATCAGCTATTTTCTTCATTTTTCAAATAATCTTTTTTGGGGATAAAATCATTTCCGCATATTTTTGGTTAGGTACTGAAAGGTATCCTCAACTGAGTCTTTAATGACAAACAGTTTCAAATCTTCCGGGGATATGGTTCCTGCTTTAATTAATTTATCCCAGTTAATAAGTCCATCCCAGAAATCACTTCCAAAAAGAACTATGGGAATTTTACGGGTAATTTTTTTACACTGCAGCAGCGTTAAAATGTCGAAAAGTTCATCCAATGTGCCAAAGCCACCGGGCCAGACTACAATTCCCTTCGTAAGATAGGTAAACCAGAATTTACGCATGAAAAAATAATGGAAGACAAAATTTAATCCTTTAGTTATAAAGCGGTTATTTGTTTGCTCAAAAGGGAGAGAAATTCCGAGTCCGATGGATTTCCCGCCTGCATCTTTTGCTCCCTCATTGGCTGCCTGCATAATGCCGGGACCAGCACCGGAAGTAATAATAAACCGGTTTTCATCCTCATATTTTTTCATATTCCATTCGGTGAGTAATTTTGCTAAATCCCGGGCTTTACTATAATATTGATTTATACTTCTGTCCTGCTTATTTCTGATTCTTGCAGAGCCAAAAAATACGATAGTATCTTTGATATTATGATGTCTGATGACACTGAGAGGCCCCAAATATTCAGACAATATCCGCAGGGGTCTGCCACTCATGCTGCCTAAAAATTTCTCATCATTATAAAAACGCTGTTTACCCATATCTATACTTCCTGTTCAAGTTTGATACTGTTTTCCGTTAAGCTGATATTCCTATCTTGTAAATATTGGAGGATATAACTCACATTTTCCTTCTTTTTTGCTAAATCCTCAAGATTAAATACCCCTGGTGTATGATTATTTTCTGAATGCAGTAAATTCAACACAGCGGTACAGGTATAACCAGTCGTTCTTGCCATAGAGGTAATTTTATTTACTTCATCATAAGTATCATGTAAATTATAGAAGATGTGTTTTGACTCTCCTGAAACTATGCCGGAAAATTCTAATCGCATAATGGTTTGGTCTCTGTCCAATGTTCCCGGTTTCCATGCATCAATGAGGGAAGCAGCCGTTTCTTTAACCTGATCAGGATTAAGTTTGCCTGCATCTCTTAATGCAATAATCTGTTGAACATGACCAGGAAACCGCAGCGTTTTCTCTACCATATCCGGCACGGGAAATTCCAATAAAGACCGCAGACCGTCAGAATTAAAGGCATCCAGCTCCCCCACTCCGGGGAAGTTAATTTGCTCAATTTCTGACATAGCAGGTTTAGTGATAATTTCTCCATTTTCTACTAATCTGGCAGGCCGGGTATATTCTTCTATAACATCAATGGGAGAAAAGCCAGACTTATAGAACCAAGGTGGTTGAGGATGCTGCGGGAGCCCTCCAACATAGCATTTTGCGGATTGAAGCTCATCAAATATTGACAGTGCATGGCCAAAATACAGATTGGATAAACCGGGAGCCACCCCTGCATCAACGATTGCAGTCACTCCATACTGTTTTGCCAGGGGTTCAAGGCTTTTTGCATCTTCCGGCATAAAGGATATATCCACAATATTTTTACCCGATTCAATAACAATCTTTAGGGTATTAAATCCCATAAATCCCGGCACAGCTCCAATGACAAAATCAAAGTTATGAATTAAAGCAGATAATTCTGAACTGTTTGTAAAATCTGCAGGAAGAAAATCAACACCAAACTCTGCAAAAACTTCTCTCAATTGAATATCTCTGTCTGCAACAGTAACGCCAAAGCCTGAAATTTTCAGGTCCTTTGCCATAGCAGAGCCTACCATACCCCCGCCAAGTACAATAATGTTTTGTGTCATAATTTTAGTTTAAGAGATTAAAAGTAAAAAAAATTAGGGCTAAATCTAAGCAGTGAGATAAGTATAGAGGGTAGAACAAAATTTGTAACATAGCCTTACATTTCATCAAACTCTGGGTAATACAATAATATCTAAATTTAATCTATGAAAATCTATGGAACTGCTTTAATCCTTCTTACTACCATCAGTTTCGCTGGCTTTTATGAGGTGGGTGATTCTGTCTCAGAACCTCACCAACGCATTGCCTATTCTGTCTGTTACGGCGGCTATCCCCATGAATATCTAAAATTAGAAGATTTAAACGGATTTATTAATGGCGGCAATTATAAAGTCATCTGGATTGAAATGCTGGCCACCTGGTGAGGCTCTTGTGCTGTGGAAGCCGGTGCGGTGGATGAAATTTATGAGAATTGGTCAGATAACGAATTCTTTTATAAAATTACAGCAGTGATGGATGTAGGCAGCCCTTATAGTTGCGAAGATTGGGCAGGATTAGGATTTCCGGATATTCCCTCCCCCTTAATTGATGACGGCGTTTTTAATGGTGGTGACTCCAATCAGATGTTCAATTTATTTAATACGGCTCAGTTTTCAGCCCATAATCATGCCATACTCAACCATAAGTTGGAGGTAGTATATAAGAATTCCTCCACCATCGTTCCTG
The DNA here is from genome assembly GCA_964551815.1 of uncultured bacterium. Taxonomy (GTDB): domain Bacteria; phylum Fidelibacterota; class Marinisomatia; order SCGC-AAA003-L08; family D37C17; genus D37C17. Next base: position 30,005 of record CAZKEL010000012.1, on the reverse strand, counting down.
AGTTAGATGCTGTAATTAACCATAATATAGCCGTCTGTATTCAGCAAGGGGCCTGTGTTGAACCTACCTGTACAGCAGGGGATGTAAATGGGGACGGTATTTTAAATGTGCTGGATGTGGTTTCCCTGGTAAATGCAATATTAGATAATGCAGAAGTTGACCCCTGCGCCGATATGAATAATGACGGAATGTTAAATGTTCTGGATGTGGTTCAATTGGTGGGACTCATCCTCTCCTGACAAACCATTAACGGCGAATTTCACGAATATCCTCAAAGGGGTTAACCACAGATGAACCCAGATGCACTTAGGTATATAATGTAAAAGAAGCATCCCTTATGCTAATTATATTTGCATAGCATAATTCTTATTTAATCCTTTGAATGCCGTCTGCTAAGTGAAATAAATTTTCCCGCCAATTAATCATGATACTTTTCAGGTGAATCTTACAGATATATTACTTATTCTGCTGGGTATATTAAGCGTGATCTTCCTTCATGATATTCTCCAGCAAAAACATGCCATACTCAAAAACTTTCCGGTTATTGGTCATTTGCGTTATCTGCTTGAAAAAGCGGGGCCTGAATTGAGACAATACTGGGTGGCAAACGATAAGGAGGAAATGCCCTTCACTCGTGCAGAACGCTCCTGGGTCTATGCTACTTCAAAAAAAGAGAATAACAACTTTGGCTTTGGCTCAACAGAAGTCATGTATGAGACTGGTTACCCAGTGTTAAAACATGCTGCATTTCCCGTTAAAGAAAAGCCGAAGGGGACTAATCCTCATTCAAGTATTTTACCCTGTGCAAAATTAATTGGAGCTTCCCATAATCGCAAAACTCCATACCGCCCCGGTTCAATCGTTAATATTTCCGCCATGTCATTCGGTTCATTAGGCAGAAAAGCGGTCACCGCCCTGAACAAAGGGGCATTTGCTGCAAATTGCTATCATAACACTGGTGAAGGAGGAATCAGTCCTTACCATGAATACGGCGCCGATCTGGTTTGGCAAATTGGAACCGGCTATTTTGGGGCCAGAGATCCATCAGGAAATTTTAGCGCAGAGGAATTTGTTAATACGATTAACAAGCATCCCAATATAAAAATGATAGAAATAAAGTTATCACAAGGAGCAAAACCCGGAAAAGGTGGAATTCTTCCCAAGGATAAAATTACAGAGGAGATTTCTACCATAAGAGGAATACCCCGGGACCAGGACTGTATTTCCCCAAACAACCATTCAGAATTTAACTCCATTCCGGGAATGGTGCAGTTTATCGAAAAACTTGCTGATCTTTCCGGAATTCCTGTTGGCATCAAATCAGCAGTGGGAGGAACTTCCTTCTGGGTTGAATTAGCCGCCCACATGAAAGAGACTGGGCAAGGGCCTGACTTTATAACCATTGATGGTGGTGAAGGCGGTACTGGTGCTGCACCTCTGGCTTTTGCCGACCATGTCTCTCTCCCTTTTAAGATTGGATTTAAACGCGTATATAAGCTTTTTAAAAACCATGATTTGATTAATGACATCACCTGGATTGGCAGTGCAAAATTAGGCTTTCCTGATCGGGCGGTAGTAGCTTTTGCCATGGGCTGTGATCTGATTAATATTGCCCGTGAATCCATGCTATCTATAGGATGTATCCAGGCACAGAAATGTCATACCGGGCATTGTCCCACGGGAGTTGCCACTCATAATCCCTGGCTGCAACGGGGAATTCATATAGACTCTAAAGCAGAAAGAGCTGCCAATTACATTATAGGACTTCGCAAAGAGATACTGCAGCTAACCAATGCCTGTGGATACACACATCCCTGCCAATTCACCGGCAATGATATTGAAATATCTTCAGGAATCAATGTTTTCGAATCTCTTGAAAAAGTAATGGGTTACGAAAAAGTATCTGTCCCCATGGATAAAATGGAAACACTATTAAACTAAATATGCACCTATGAATAATACTCAAAAAAATCTCACTGAAATCAGAACCTGGCTAAAAGAACACGAATTAGATATGTTTATTATCCCTCACGATGATGAATATTTATCAGAATATATCCCTCCTGAGAATGAGCGTCTTGCCTGGGCAACTGGCTTTACAGGGTCAGCAGGAATGGCAGTTGTGACTTTAGAGAAAGCAGCCATTTTTGTTGATGGCCGTTATACGGTTCAGGTGAAGCAGCAAGTGGATGAAAATCTCTATTCAATCCAACATATCAGTAAAACCCCCTGGACAAAATGGGTAGGGACTGCTCATCCCCAAGGCGGCAAATTGGGATTTGACCCCAGAATGCACCGGGTGAGCTGGAAAAAAATGATCGAAAAAAGATTAAACGGAAAACATCAATTAACTTCCGTGGATACTAACCCTATTGATACTTTTTGGTCAGACCGACCCTCTCCAATTCAGGATAAAGCCATTTTATTAGTTGAAAAATATACGGGGAAATCAAGCCTGGAAAAGCGGAAAGAATTAGGAAGCTTAATAGAAAAGAATGGATGTATCGCAGCATTAATTACCCAACTGGACTCCCTGGCCTGGCTGTTAAATATCCGCGGAAAGGATGTGCCTTGTAATCCAGTCTTGCTGTCACAGGGTATTCTTTATGCAAATGGGGATGTAGATTTTTTCATTAATAGTGCAAAAATTCCAGCTGACTTTAATAATCATGTGGGTAAGGGGGTAACGATTCATCCCCCTGAAAAAATAAAATCGCAGCTTGAGAAATTGTCCGGGGAAAAGATACAATTTGATACTGCTCACTCAAATGTATGGAGTTATAATCTTCTCTCCCAGTCAGATATTGTCATTGTGGATAAGGAAGATCCCTGTACACTGCCAAAAGCCTGTAAAAATGCAGTTGAATTGCAGGGAATGAAAGACTGTCATATCCGTGACGGTGTTGCAGTCTGTAATTTTTTAGCCTGGCTTGACCATGAAGTAGAACGGGGTAATCTCTACGATGAAGGTGAACTTGCCGATAAATTGGAAGAGTTTCGAAATCAACAAGAAAATTTCAGAGGCAAGAGTTTTGATACGATTTCAGCAGCAGGAGGAAATGCTGCCATGTGTCATTATAACCACAACAATTCAGCTACTCCGGCAGTTCTGGAAATGAAGTCTGTCTATTTAGTTGACAGCGGCGGCCAATATTTGGATGGCACGACAGATATTACCCGAACCGTATCCATTGGGGAAGCCCCAGAATCTATTAAACGAGCCTTCACTCTCGTATTAAAAGGACATATTGCCCTCAGCAAAGCACGCTTCCCTGAGGGGATTGGTGGTCAGCATCTGGATACCCTTGCCCGGCAATTTCTCTGGCAGGAAGGTTTGGACTTTGATCATGGAACCGGCCATGGAGTTGGCGCATATTTAAATGTTCATGAAGGGCCTCACCGCATTGGTAAAGGCTCTAATAATGTCCCCCTGAAAGAGGGTATGGTGATTTCCAACGAACCGGGTTACTACAAGGAAAATGAATTTGGAATTCGCATTGAAAATCTCATATTTGTGAAACAGGTTGGTGAAGTGGATGGTAAAAAACTGCTTGGCTTTGAGAATCTTACTTACGTCCCCATAGACACCCGCTTACTGGATCACAGCATTCTCACCCAGCTGGAAAAAGATTGGCTGAATGCCTACCACAAGGAAGTTCTGGAAAGATTGGGGCCTCATCTTAGTGGCACTATACGGGTCTGGTTGGAGAAGATGGTTCAACCAATTTAATGAATTGGCTGTGAATAGATTTCAGTTTCCCTAATTAGTATATTTTATTTTCTTACTAAACTGGAAAGTTGCATCTAATCCAATTCAGTTTATAATATTTACAGGAGCACCTTAAAGATTAAATCAAATACACCAAAAATTGATCCCAATGTTGACAAGTTTCTTGCTGATATTCAAGATGATCAAAGGCGTGCTGATTGTCAGGCTCTTTTAGATTTGATGATGGAGCTTACCGGAGAATTACCTGTTATGTGGGGTAAGGATAAGGTGGGCTTTGGTACATTTCACTACCAGGGCAAAACAAGCGAAGGAGACTGGTTTCATGTAGGCTTTTCTCCCCGTAAGCAGAATCTCACGCTCTATCTACATTGTGAATTGGAAAAGCAAAGCGTTCTGCTGGAAAAACTTGGTAAGCATAAGATTGGTAAATCATGTCTTTACATCAAATCCCTTGAAGATATCCATATACCTACAATTAAAAACCTGATCCTGAAGGCCTACCAATCCCCGGCTATTGCCGGTGCCACAATAACCGGGTGAACTTGTAACTTAAAGCTATTAACCCGCTCTATTTACGAAGTTAAAACCCTGCTACCTTCCGAAGCATTTACAACATAAGCTTTTCCTCCGGCTTTTTCAATAGCTTTTGCCACATCATGCTGACAGTCGGGAGCATAAACAAACATGCAGCCTCCCCCTCCGGAACCATTGATCTTTCCGCCTACTGCACCTGCATCTCTGGCAGCATCCAATAGATGATCAATCTTTGGCGTACTCACATGGAGTACATCTCTGAGGATGGCATGCTCTTCCGTTAATAATTCTCCAATACTTTCATAATTTGGCTTTGGAGATAATAATTCACTATGCGCATCTCTGAGTAAGTCCCTGTTGCGAATAGTTCCAGACAGTAACTCCCGTTCATTTTTGCTCAGCAAATGATGGTATTCAATAATTTCCTGGTGCTGAACAGTATGAATGGAAAAATCTGGGTTTGATTTTTTTATTCGATTGAAAATCTCGATACGGTTTTCCTTACACCGTTTTAATATTAACTGAGTATCTTTGGGTTCTCGTGAATCCCCTAACACAAATTCTCCGGGTATAGCAGGTAAGTATTGAACGGATAATTTCGGCTCTGTTTCCAAATAAATTAATTTTTTTATTGCAACGGCATATTGATCCATTTTTCCTCCGCTGCTGTTTAAATATACCACTTCTGCCTGGTAAGCTGCCTCTGCCACCTCTTTGGGTGTCCATTTTTCAGGATTATCAGCTAATTTTGTCAGCAAACGAATCCACCCCACCATAATTGAAGAGGAACTGGAACAGCCTGCCTGTGAAGGAATATCACTTTTTACTTTGATTTCCATAGAGGACTCATAGGTCAGGCCCGCACTCATACAAAATTTCAATCCAGCCTCAAAAAGTGTATGAGGTTCGTTTTTTTCTAAATCATTCAGAAAAATATATTCTGTTTTGTTTAGGTCTGGCAGGTGAATTGAAATACGTCTTCCCAGGTTGTATTTAATCTGCCCGCTGACCATTGAATAAATAGGCATCCCCTGAGCAATAACGGGCAAACCAAGATAATCTTGGTGTTCCCCAAACAGACATAGCCTTCCCGGCGTTTTAACAGATTTCATACTCATGCACTAGTAAGTGATCAAGCTGGTTTCTCGATCACCGCCAAAGTCAAACGACTTACACATATTAATTCATCAGTGTCATTTTTAATGTTTATGTCCCATACTTGTATTTTCCGCCCAACCCTGACAGGAATTGCCTTGCCAGTTACCCAACCTGATTTTACAGACTTTAAATGATTAGCATTGATCTCAATACCAACAACCCCTTTATTTTCACTGTGAACTTTTATCCCCCCGGCTATACTGCCCAGAGTCTCAGCAAAAGCTGCAGATGCACCGCCGTGCAATAATCCATAAGGTTGAATAGTGCGTTTATCCACAGGCATTTTTCCACAAAGGAAGTCCTCACCAATATCTGTAATTTCAATACCAAGATGTGAGGTCATGGTCTGTTCCATTTCTTTATTGATTCGTTGGAGAATTTCCGTTTTTTCCATTTTTCATCCTTTTCCCTATTGTAAATGCTGTGATTATTGAAAGTGAAAGCAGCCCAAAGGCATGCAGATAGTTACCATAAATCATTTCTCCAGTTCCAATTAAAAAACTATATACGCTGATACTGCCTATCATCATATTGATGATCCCTGCAGATATATTTTTCATTGAGGATTGCGTATCCGATTGATAATTTTTCCAACCGGGACCTCCCGGCTGAACTTTCTCAACAAATTTCTTTATAGTATCCTCTGATTCAGATGGAGAAAGAAAAGCCGTCACTATCCAGATAAAGGTAGTGAGACAAGTTCCAATCACAATTTTTTGCCAATCTTCTAAACCAATATGACTAAAGTTCAGCGTTGCAGCGATGAGGAGAGAAGACACCATAGCAATTATTTCCGTGAGAGCATTTATCCGCCACCAAAACCATCGCAATATATAAATGAGTCCTGTTCCTGCACCAATCATAAGCAGCAGGGTAAAGGCTTGTCCTGCGCTGCTAAGTATTAACCCTAAACTACCGCCCATTATAATGGATATAATCGTAAAATACTTTCCCACTTTAACCAGCTTTTTTTCGGAGGCAGTAGGATCAATAAAACGATGGTAAAAGTCATTCACCAAATAGCTGGCCCCCAAATTCACCTGAGTGGACATGGTACTCATAAAGGCAGCAATGAGGGAAGCAGCCACCAGCCCCAATAATCCCGACGGCAACAGAGTCAACATTGCCGGGTAAGCCACATCATGCCCTAATTTATCTTGAGAGAGATAAGGAAAGGCAGACTGTAAATCTTGCAGGTTCGGATATATAACAAGAGATGCAAGTGCAATGAGAATCCAGGGCCAGGGTCTGAGAGCATAATGGGCAATATTAAACAGCAGCGCTGCACCGACGGCATGTGACTCATCCCGTGCGGAAAACATTCGCTGAGCAATATATCCCCCGCCTCCAGGTTCTGCTCCGGGGTAATAACTTGCCCACCATTGCACAGCCAAAGGTACAAACAGAATGGGAATCCACACATCAGGATCAGAAAAGTCAGGAATGATTGCCAATTTATCGCTCACAGAATCATGTGCTATTAGCGTTGATAAACCACCAATTTCAGGCAGCCCCAAAATGTATAAAACCGCCCAAATTGAACCCGTCATTGCAAGGATAAACTGCACAAAATCCGTTATAATAACAGCTTTTAGTCCTCCCAGAGTGGAGTAAATCAGGGTTATGCCACAGGCAATACTGATGGTGAACCAGCCCGGCCATCCCAGTACAATTTCACCAAATTTTACAGTAGCAAGACTTACTGCCCCCATTACCAGTACATTGAAAATAAGTCCAAGATACAACGCTCGAAACCCTCTTAAAAATGCTGCCGGTTTTCCCCCATAGCGCAATTCATAGAATTCAATATCTGTCAGCACACCGGAACGGTGCCATAATTTTGCATAGAGGAAGACGGTAAGCATACCTGTGAGTAAAAATGCCCACCATACCCAATTTCCACTCACACCGTTTTGTCTTACCAAATCCGTTACCAGGTTTGGTGTGTCCGTGGAAAAGGTAGTGGCAACCATGGAAATTCCCAACAACCACCAGGGCATATTTCTTCCTGCCAGAAAATAGGTCCGTGTATTTTCTCCCGCTCTTTTAGATGCCCATAATCCGATACCCAATGATAAAGCAAAGTAGAGGCTTACGATCCCCCAATCAAGTGTACTCAATTGCATTTAAATATCGTCCGTTAGTCCAAATTGGGGAGTATTAGTTTTCCACTTCCCTCTGGTAAAATCCGGGATTTCAACGGAAGTACTGTTATTGGCAATGGATTGCTCCGACAGAGGACAGATGACTGACATACTTACAGAATCATACACATCTAACGGTGGTGTTATGTCTCTCTTTACTGCTTCAATAAAGGCACGCACAATGAAAAAATCCATTCCTCCATGCCCGGAGCCTGCCGCCTGCTTTTCGAACCTTTTCCATAAAGGATGATCATATTCCTGTAAATATTTCTCATCAGGCTCCCAAATATGCGGCTCAGGACTTCTATCTTCAATATAAATTGAACTATTATCCCGCATCCAGATACCGTTGGTTCCCTGTACTCTAAAATTAAGTGAATAGGGTCTGGGTGAGTTAGTGTCGTGACTGAGAACAATGGACTCTCCATTGGCACATTTAATCACCGTTGTAACAATATCCCCCAATTTAAATTTTACATTGGCATTGGGATGATGCTTTCCGCCATGCTTTACAATGTAATTATGCAATCCTCTGCTTTGGGTGGCTGTGGAAGTCAACCGCAAAAGACGGTTCCCCCGATTAATATTGAGCATGGTACTAACGGGTCCTAATCCGTGAGTGGGGTACAAGTCTCCATTTCTATCTACAGAATGCTGTGTTCTCCATTTTGCCTCAGAGTAGCCCTTTTCTCCAAACTCCACCCCTCCCCCATAGGGCTGGAGGCCATCATTAAATTTTACATGACGCAGATCATGTTGATACCCTCCCTGGCAATGAAGCAGCTCTCCAAATAAACCCTCTCTTACCATATTTAATACTGCCATTACATCCCTGCGGTAACAGACATTTTCCATTATCATGCAAAATTTGCCCCTGGACTCTGAGGTGTTTACCAAATCCCAGCACTCCTCTACACTGAGAGCTGCAGGGACTTCTGTTCCTACATGAATACCTGCATGCATTGAAGCCAGAGACATCTCAGCATGCCACTCCCAGGGAGTAGCAATATAGACCCCATCCAGTTCCTCCCGGTCCAGCATTCTGCGAAAATCTTCCGCTCCTCTGTTATAAAGGGTTGGTTCAGGCTTTCCTGCATCTTTTAATATTTTTATTGCTGAAGCTGCCATACCCTCATCAATATCACAAATAGCAGGAATATCCACTTCAGGATATTTGGCAGCCAACCACAGTACCCATTGCCCGCGTAATCCTGTTCCGATAAATCCAAGGCGTACTCTTGACTTTTTTGAAGTATCCCCAAGGAGTAAATGGGGGAACAAAGTACTGCCTATTCCGGCAGCAGTAGTGGTTTTAATAAAGTTTTTCCGTTTCATGATTCTCCAAATTTTTGGTGGATAAAACTACCAACATCCCCATGAATAATTGAAGCAGCATTTTCATTTTATTATTCAATTTATCACTTCAAAACATTTTCTCCTCAGCAAACAAAGATAAATCACTGTATATTACCCTTCGGGAAATCAAGCAATTTTCAATTTCAATTTTAAGGAATCCACATGGCAGACCAATCAAAATTTATATGGTTTAACGGGGAAGTTGTCCCCTGGGAACAGGCACAGATTCATGTAATGTCACATGTACTTCATTATGGCAGCGGTGTATTTGAAGGGATTAAATGTTATGAGACTTCTGAGGGACCAGCTATTTTCCGCCTTCCTGAGCATATTCAACGTCTATTCTTATCAGCAGAAAAATATGGGATGGAGATACCCTACTCTCCAGATGCTCTCATTACTGCTTGTAAAAATATTGTTGAAATCAATGAATTTGAAAACTGTTATATCCGCCCCATCGCTTTTTATGGTTATGATACCCTGGGGGTGAATCCCAAAGATTGCCCTGTAGAAGTTGCTATCGCCAGTTTTTACTGGGGAGCTTATCTGGGAGATGACGGCGTTGCCAATGGGGTTAACATAACAATATCCCCCTGGAAACGACTATCCTTAGAAGCCTTTCCCGCCTCTGCTAAAGCCTCCGGACAGTATCTGAATTCAATGTTGGCGGTGCAGGATGCACGAAAACGGGGTTACGATGAAGCCCTCCTGCTAAACCAAAATGGTTTTGTTGCAGAAGGGTCAGGTCAGAATCTTTTTATAGTAAAAAATAATACCTTATACACCAACGATGAATCTGCCTCCATTCTGCTGGGTATTACCCGGGAGACCATTATTCAGGTTGCAGAAGACAAGGGGTATAAAGTTCAAATTGGGGATATTTCCAAAGAAGACTTGTTTATGGCTGATGAAGCCTTTTTTACCGGCTCTGCTTCTGAAGTAACTCCCATAGCTACCATTGATGATCAACCTTTGGGCGAGGGCACACCAGGACCTCTCTCATTAGAATTAAGACAAGCCTACCTGGATATCATTCATGGTAGAGATAGCCGCTACCATCACTGGTTATCCTTCGCGCACTCAAATGATATATTAGAGCCTGAAATCTCAGAATAATCCGGGATACCTGATGAAAAATATTCTCTTGGGTGTCTGTATCATTCCTCTATTATCCTGTATCCATCTTCGCTCTGAAAAGACAATATCAACTGAGATTTCCTCTCCAAAATACGCAGTAAAAATCTACCGGGATACCTGGGGAGTTCCCCATGTATTTGGAAAAACAGATGCAGATGCTGCCTATGGCCTAGCCTATGCAAACGCAGAAGATGATTTTAAAAATATGCAGGATGCCCTTCTGGCCGCCAGAGGGACTTTGGCAGCAGTCTATGGTAAAGATAAAGCACCAAACGACTATATGGTTTCTCTGCTTGAAATCTGGCCCAAGGTGGAAGCCGGCTATGAACGGGACCTGTCTGTGGGAACCCGCCAAATATGCGAAGCTTATGCAGCAGGTGTAAACCAATTTATCCAGGATTATCCGGACCAGGCTCTACCGGGGATTTATCCGGTGAGGGGAGAAGACCTGGTTGCCGGTTTCGTCCATAAAACACCGTTATTTTTTGGAATCCATAAAGCATTAGAGAAAATGGTAAAACTGCCGCCAGAAGCATTTTTACAGAATGACACCTGGTGGGAGGACCATAAAAATATGCGGGACAAAATCATGACAAAAGGCTCAAATGTCTTTGCTGTCTCCCCTGTTCGCTCTGAGAAAAACAGTATTCATCTTGCCATAAATTCACACCAACCCTGGGATGGACCCTTCGCCTGGTATGAAGCCCATGTGAACAGCGTAGAAGGATGGAATATGTATGGCGGACTTTTTCCCGGGTCTCCGGTTATTCTGGTAGGACATAATGATTCATTAGGCTGGGGACATACGGTAAATAATCCTGATCTTATTGATGTGTATGAACTTGAAATGCATCCGGAAGATCCTTATCTCTATAAATTTGATGGAGAGTGGAAAGAACTTCGCAGAGAAACCGCTTCCATAAAAGTGAAAATTTTTGGTCCCTTTTCATGGACATTTAAACGAGAAACCCTCTATTCTGTTCACGGCCCTGTTATAAAAGGTGATCATGCCGTCTATGCAGTCCGCTATGCCAACTATGATGATATCCGTGTTATTGAGCAATGGTACCGCATGAATAAAGCGCGAAATTTGTCTGAATGGGAATCCGCTATGGAAATGACGGCGATCCCCATGTTTGGTACCGGCTATGCCGATAAAGACGGAAACATCCTCTATTTGTATAATGCAAAACTTCCCCTGAGGAATGAAAACTATAACTGGCAGGGCGTTCTTCCCGGAGACATATCTGAAACCCTTTGGGAAGATTACCTCCCTTTTGAAAAATTACCACTGGTGATGAACCCTCCTTCAGGATTTATTCAAAATTGTAATAATACCCCCTACTTTACCACGACGGGAAATGCAAATCCGAAAAAGGAAGATTTTTCCCCTTCTTTCGGTATTGAATCCAGTATGTCTAACAGAGCTTATCGCTCCTTAGAGTTGTTCGGTGGAGATCCGTCTATTTCTCCCGGTGAATTTGAGGCTTATAAGTTTGATACCTATTATTCTGAAAGTTCCTATATGATGCAGTTTGTTCAGCGGATTATAGATCTTTCAGATAAATTTACAGATGAAAAATTACTGGAGGGCATCAAGGTACTCAAGTCTTGGAACCGCAATACAGACTCAGAAAATATCCATACCTCACTTCCGGTTCTCTCCTTCGGGTGGTTTATGGAATCTGACCCTCAGATCATTCAGGATGAGAATCTGATTGACAGCTTTACTTTTGCAGTGAAGTATCTGTATGAGCATTATGGAAAATTAGAAGTTGCCTGGGGAAAAATAAACCGCCTCGTCAGGGGCAGCTTTAACGAGGGACTTTCCGGAGGACCTGATATTTCTCATGCAGTGTATGGTATGCCCACAGAAGACGGCATTCTAAAGGGATTTGCCGGAGACGCTTTTCTCATGCTGGTTGAATGGGATAATGACGGATCAGTAACCTCAAAATCAATCCATCAATACGGATCAAATACACAGGATGCATCTTCACATCACTATGCAGATCAAGCGGCTCTGTTTGCCAAACGCCAATTAAAACCGGTATGGCGGAATTTATCTGCCATTAAAGAAAATCTGGAAAAAGTATATATACCAGGAGCTAACCACTAATGGCACCCAGTCTAAAAATTCTGTTATTATGTGTGCTTCTTCAACTGTTGAATGCAGGATTTGAGAAAGAATTTCAAACAAAGCTCATTTTGGCTAAGGAGGGGGACACACTTACTATCCCTGCAGGTACGCATAGCATTTTAGGCACGCTTTCCATGGACAGGAAAGCACATATATTTATTAGAGGTGCTGGTATAGATAAATCCATTCTCTCTTTTGCAAATCAAGATGCCGGTGCTGAAGGACTTAAAATAATAAACAGTGAAAATATCACTCTTGCCGATTTTACTATTAAAGATTCTAAGGGGGATGCCATTAAAATTCAGGAAACGAAGGGTATCACATTACACTCTGTTAAAACGTCCTGGAGCAGAGGACCCCACCCTGAAAATGGTTCTTATGGAATTTATCCTGTTCAATGCAGCAATGTATTAATTGATAGCTGTATCGCCATAGGGGCATCAGATGCAGGAATTTATGTGGGACAGTCTTCAGATATCATTGTGAAGCATTCTGAAGCACTGTTAAATGTTGCCGGAATTGAAATTGAAAATTCAATATATGCAGAAGTATTTAACAATCATGCCCATGGAAATACAGGGGGTATTCTGATATTCGACCTTCCGGATTTAATTTTGAAAAATGGACAGGATATCAGAGTATATGATAACCTGGTAGAAAATAACAATCTCTTTAACTTTGCTCCACCTGGTAATATTGTTGGTACTGTTCCTGCGGGAACGGGAATTCTTGTCATGGGAACCAGAAATGTAGAAATTTTTAATAACCGCATTTTGAATCATAAAACCGTAGGGACAGGCATAGTCAGTTACCATATCACCGGACTTGACATCACAGACAGTCTGTATAATCCATATACTTCTAATATTTATATACATGATAATTATTATGAAAGACAAAAGGGATTCCCCTCTTTAAAACATGAATTAGGAAGACTGTTTTTTTTCAGATTTGGCAGAGACATTCCCGATATCATTTATGATGGCAATCCTGATCCTCAAATTTTATCAGATGATGGTAATATAAAAAATGGAATAGATTTATGTATGCAGGATAATCATGGAGCAGATTTTCTGAATCTGGATATCAAGAATAATTTCACGCATTGGTACACACCTTTGATTGCCAGATTCTCAACAGAGAAATCAAAATTTGTTTGTGAAGTTTCCTCATTGACCTTTCCATCCCCTTCCCCCTGAAAATGAAATTTAAATGCCGAATCTCTACGCTGCCTGGTATGTTTTTATTTACCTCAGCTGTCTTTGCTTCTGGATTAGATTCTGCTCTACCCAGATTATCTGATTATTCCTTCTTTAACAGGCCATTAAAAGAACTAAGTCCTACCCCTGCTGTAATCCCTTATAAACTGGCTACCCCACTTTTTACAGACTATGCCTTTAAACTAAGGTTTTTGGTATTGCCGGAGGGAGAAAAAATAACTTTTTTACATGACGAAAAATTTGCCTTTCCTGTTGGAACTATTTTCATTAAAAATTTCTATTATCCTGCTGACTTTCGATACCCTCACAAAGATTGGAATATTATTGAGACCCGCCTGTTAATCCATTCAACAGACGGTTGGACTGGTCTCCCCTATATTTGGAATAAGGAACAAACAGATGCCACTCTTGAAATTGCAGGTGGGCGGCAGCATATTTCCTGGATAAATGAAAATGGCAAAAGAGAATCAATACATTACCAGGTACCTAACTTTAATGATTGTAAGAGCTGCCATGTCTATGAAGGTGTCATTCAGCCCATTGGTCCCAAACCACGGCTGTTAAACTGTGATTATGCCTATGAATCGGGAGAAATGAATCAACTGTTAAAATGGAAAGAATTACATCTGTTAATGGATATTCCCACACCAACGCAGGTTTCCACAACAGCAGACTGGTCTAACACTAAAGAACCCATTGATAAGCGTGCCAGAGCCTATCTGGATGTGAATTGTGCTCATTGCCATAATCCTAAAGGACCAGCTAATACATCCGGTCTGTTTTTAGAATACACGCAGTCAAACCCCCGTCAAATTGGAATTTATAAACCACCGGTGGCTGCAGGACGAGGATCAGGCCCACATCAATTTAATATTGTACCAGGCGAGCCGGATGCCTCTATTTTTATTTATAGGATGGAGTCAAATGACCCGGGAATAATGATGCCTGAATTAGGACGGAAAATGGTACACAGAGAGGGAGTAGAGTTAATACGGGAATGGATTACGGCTTTACCTAAAGACTAATCAGTAAACCACCAGGAATTACGCCTCTACAAATTCCCTCCTCCAGAAATCAAATCCATTTTCATCAACAGATCTGAGAATACCTGCCGGCAGACTTTCTACACAATCTTGTATTTTCTCATAATGAGAAACCACCTCCCCAATAATAATAACAGCAGGCGTTTTCACCCTCTGTTTAATAAGCTCATTTTTAATACCACTTAATGTAGAGACTAACATCTGCTGCTGGGGCAGAGTGGCATTTTGAATAATAGCCAGGGGAGTCTCTGTGGACTTACCATTATCTGTTAGTCCTTTTACAATAACCGGGAGATTTTTTAGTCCCATATAAAATACAAGGGTGGCATCCAGATCAGCCAACTGTTTCCAATTATGGTTACCTCGTTGATCACATTGATGTCCGGTAATAAATAGAGTTTTGTCTGCTTCATCTCTATGAGTGAGCGGTATTCCGTAGCCCGCTGCAGCACCAATCCCTGCCGTTACACCGGCAATGACTTCAAAGGGAATATTTTTCTCAGCCAGAGCATCAGCTTCCTCCCCACCTCTGCCAAAGATAAAGGGATCACCCCCCTTTAAACGAACAACCTGCCTGCCCTTTTTTACTTCTTCTATGAGAATAGAGTGGATAGTTTCCTGATTTATGGAATGCTTTCCATTTCTTTTTCCTACAAATATTTTTTCTGCCAGAGGGTTTACTTCAAAAACCAAGTGGGGATGAATGAGGGCATCATGTAATATGACATCAGCCTCTTTTATAGCATGGTAGCCTTTAACTGTGATGAGTTCCGGATCTCCGGGACCAGCACCAACCAAAAATACTTTCCCCTGCTTCTTTGGGGATTGAATTTGTAATGCTTCCTCCTGCATTACTAATTGAGATAGGGTCTTTTGCTTCTGTGAATAGTCGGTAAGAGATTGAATGACTCTCTTTCTGTGAAGGGCAAGGGTTGACAGAGATTTACCCCATAAGCCTTTTGAAATAGTTTTGATATGATCTCGAACAAATTGGCCGAATGAAGGGCAGGCACCATTGGTGGAAACTGCAATTTTAAGGTCTCCATCTTCAAATACTGAACCCATATAAAAACTACACAATTCCGGTGCATCTACCACATTTACCGGCAGGTTCAGTTCATCAGCATCTTCATAGATTTGCCGGTTAACTCCAACATTATCTACTGCGGCTATTACTATTTTCTGGTTTGAGAGATACTTGCGCTTATAAGTATCAGAAATATGGATGATTTTCTTCCCGCTAAATTCGTCTGTCAGGCTTGGTGCCACTACAGTTATAACAGCCTGGGACTTTTCCAACTGCCTTACTTTCTGGAGAGCAATCTTACCCCCGCCCACAACCAGGCAGGGTTCTCCTTGTAATTTCATAAATACAGGCAGTAAGGTATTCACCTAATTTTCCTTATAATTTGCTTTTTCGTCGCCAGATGGTTTATGCAGGCCGCATTCTGTTTTATTCTTTCCCTTCCATCTTCCGCTGCGTTCATCCTCCCCAGCATACACCGGACTGGTGCATTGTTTGCAACCGATACTGGGGTAATTTCTATCATGAAGTTCATTGTATGGCAGATCATGTTCTTTAATATATTCCCAGACTTCCTCGTGGGTCCAATTTAAGAGTGGGTTCATTTTTATTACTGAGAACCGGGGTTCCATTTCCACTAAATCTGCATGGGCTCTTACAGAAGTCTGCTTTTTGCGGATACCGGTTATCCAATAATCATAGTCCTCCAGTGCATCTTTCATAGGGAGGACCTTTCTAATATTACAGCAGGTATCCGGTTCTTTTTCCCATAATTTTTCTCCGAATTTCTGTTCCTGTTGTTCAGGGGATAATTCAGTGGAAAAACGCAGAAATTCAAACTCATATTTCTCTTCCAAATTATTTTTCAGTTCATAGGTCTGCTCAAACAAAAAGCCAGTATCGATATAAAATACTGAGATATCTCTGGTGACCTTGAAGAGCATATCCAATAAGACAATTCCCGGGGGGCCAAAACCCGTACCCATTATAACTTTATCAAGGGGTAGATTATTGGCTATCCACTTTAGAAGTCCCTCAGGATCCTTCCGGTAGCGTTTTACCTGTTTTTCATGTACAGTCTGCAACCCTGTATTATTCATTCTTTCCATCCTCCATTCTCATTAAAAAATTAATGTCCTCCTGTGCCTTAACATCAAAGGCAAGTCTTTCATTTTTTGTTGAAATATTGTTTATTTCTAATTTTGAACCTTGAAATTCCCTTTGAATAAAGGTACATACAGATTCCTTATAATAATTTTGATTTTCATCACTGTTTTCTGCAGCTAAACGATCATTGGTTATAAACCTGAACATATTGGGTTTAAATTGAATTGATTTCTCAATTGAATTGTTTTCCATTTTTATTACTGTCTGTAAGGTAGTCGAAAAAACAGAAGCAAATCTCTTTGTGAAATCCCCTTCAATTTCAGTCCGCCTTTGATACATAAGCCCGGGCAGCTTTTTTTCATGGTCAATACTGAAATGTCCTTCATGAGCAATAAGCATAATTCCGGGACCATCAGGTATATGAGAATAATCTACCACATCAATCAACAAGTGATCTTCTACTGCTTCAGTTTGAATCCATTGATGAAATTCAGGTATAACTTCCTTCACGTTCAGGTTCATGCCCGTTTCAAAATAAAATTTAATTCCAAATTTGTATAGTTCCCTCAACCTTGGACTCCTCCCTGCACTTTTGCAGATTCTTCATCCCGGAGTTTTGCATAGCAGGAATGGGCGGCTTCAATAAACAGCTGACTTTCCTCAATTTGCTGTCTCACGGATGAATCTGTCCAACCAACTGGTGGATTTTCATTTCTTAAAATAAGATACTTACCAAACTTACCATGTGCGAATCTGTCCCAGAAAAGTTTGGTATCATAGAAATGTTCTTTGAAGTCTGCCACGATATCATCAGGGTCAGCAGGTACATCTTGAAATTCTTTTCTTAGCAGAGCCGCTGCACCTCGCAGCATTGCCTTATAGGCTTTATCTTCTGCATCCTCCAGATTACCCTCGTCCAAGTCCATTTGAGCTTCGAAACATATCCGTTCTGCAGATTGTAATTCAACTTCAGTAAGGGATACCACTTCACCGGCACATTCCCCCACTCCCATATCCCCTAAGGTGAACACACGAGGGTCGCCCCAGTCCGTATAGAAGGATGCATCTTCCAGATATGGTGGTACCTCAGTGAATTCCTGAATCTGTAATTTGATTTCAGATTTTTTCTGACTACTGATAAATTCTTGAAACGATTGATTAATTCCTGTTCGGTTTTCTACATAATAATTGGTTAATTTCAACACTACTTTAGGAATATTTTTTGAGGGGATGGCTCCAATGGCTAACCCGAATGATCCGGCATTATTTGTCCATTCACCCCCCAGGACAACTTGAAAGTGTGGTACTTTATACCCTTTAAAAGTTCTGCTGTTGCCATAAAATCCCATATCTGCAATGTGGTGTTGGCCGCAGGAATTAAAACAGCCACTGATTTTTATTCTCATGTCCCTCACGGCTTGGTCTAACTCCTTTTGTTTGGGAGTGAGCATTACTCTCAATTCATCAGCTAATCCTCTGGAGGAGGCAATCCCCAGTTTACAGGTATCCGTTCCCGGACAGGCAGTGATATCAATAATACTTCCTGCCCCCGGGTCTGCTAAGCCGATGGCTTCTAACTCTTTATATAAATGCGGAAGATCTCCTTCACTTACCCAACGCAATACAATATTCTGTTCCACAGTAGTGCGCATATTTTCACCTACATATTTCTCAGCAATATCTGCAAGTTTCCGTGCCTGATGAGAGGACATATCTCCTAAAGGGAGCATAATTACGACCACTTTATAACCCTCTTGTCTTTGGTCAATAATATTTTGCTCCAACCAATGTTGGTAGGTTTCTGTGCCGCTATTGTCACGAAGAGGAGCCGCCTCTTTAATAGGTACCTCACCCCAGGCAGGGAGTTCATTTATATAACTGGTCCAGTTTTCATCATGGGGTAATACTTTCCGTTCTTTCTCCACAAGTCTTGTAAATTCTTCCAAGCCTAATTTAGCAACCAGAAATTTCACTCTGGCTTTGGCACGGTTCTTTTTTTCTCCCAGCCGGGCAAACACCCTGCCTATAGCCTGAGAGAGGGGAAGCAATTCTTCTTCCGGCAGAAACTCATACATGATTTTTGCCTGATGAGGAACGGCCCCTAATCCGCCACCAACATAAATTTCAAATCCATTTTTTCCCTCTTGTGTTTTTGCAACTGCACCTAAATCATGCATATTGACAATACCACAGGCATGTTGGCTGCATCCTGAAAACGCAATTTTAAATTTTCTGCCAAAATCCTGGCAATCAGGATGATCCAGTAAAAATTTGGTCAGGGCATTAGCGTAGGGGGAAACATCAAAACCCTCATCGTGGCAAACCCCTGCCAAAGGGCAGGCAGTCACATTCCGCACTACATTCCCACAAGCTTCATGAGTAGTTATTCCAACAGCACCCAGTCTGCGCATAATAGTAGGCGTATCTTCAATATGGACAAAATGATATTGTACATCCTGCCGGGTGGTGATATGGAGAACACCATCAGCATATTCTTCTGCACAATCAGCAAGAGTTCTTAATTGAATAGGTGTAAAAGCACCAAAAGGGATTTTAATCCTAAGCATCCCCGGAGCATCCCAAACGGTTTCGGGACCTTTTAATTTATCACCGCTTGGAAAGTGTAATTCCCTGGTACGCTCTCCGTCATTTCTCTGACCATTATCATAGCGTTGACCATATACCCCTTTTCTCAGTCTTGTTTCGGCGAAAATTTTATCATCAATTTTATCCAGCTTTTTCAATTCTATCTGGGTTTCAAAGATGTTAATCTGCTCCCTGAGTTCAGATTCAATCTGATGTTCTAATAGTTCTTTCCAGTTTTTCATATTCTCTGTAAAAACAAAATCCCCCTCACCTACCGGTGAGGGGGATTTTAAATTATTGTGTTTTATACTAGTTAGCGTCTATCCCATCACCGGTCCGGAGAATATCATACAACAACAACAGCAACAATTTTTGTTGTGGTTTTCCTGCACCGCAATGGATTTATTTACTAACATACTCCCCAAACTTAGCTTTTAATGTAAATAAAAAGCAATTTCTTTTTTGTTACTAAGGCTTATTGTGATCTGCATCAACCTTTTATGGTAGCATCATTCCATTTATCTGTTTGAATTATTGTCATACCCTCCCGTCATAATGTCAATTTTATAAGGAGTATTGTCAGAGAAATGCCAACGGTACGATCCCTGAAGATGCATTAGAAAAATTGGAGACCAAATGAACCAAGTACAAAATATGAATCCAGAGCAGGGTATAAATCCATTGGAAGCTTATGGTGTAAACCTCACAACCTTAGCAAAACAGGGAAAAATTGATCCGGTAATTGGGAGAGAAAATGAAATCCGCCGTATGATGCAGATTTTATCCCGTCGCAATAAAAACAATCCGGTACTCATTGGTGAACCGGGAACGGGAAAGACAACCGTTGTAGAAGGAATGGCTAAAAGAATAATTGATGATGATGTACCGGAAAACCTGAAAAATAAACAACTCATCTCTCTGGACCTAAGTGCCATGGTTGCAGGGGCCATGTATAGAGGGCAGTTTGAGGAAAGATTAAAAAACTTTGTTAAAGCCGTAATTGACAGTGACGGAGACATCATTCTCTTTATAGATGAACTGCATATGATTGTGGGAGCTGGTAATATGGAAGGACAAATGGATGTCTCTAATATGATCAAACCTGAACTTGCCAGGGGACGCATGAAGGTCATTGGCGCTACCACATTGAATGAATACCAAAAGTACATTGAAAAGGACGCAGCATTAGAACGGCGTTTTCAACAGGTGATGATTCCCGAACCAAATGTTGCTGATACTATTACTATCCTTAGGGGAATAAAGGATAAGTATGAACTCCATCATGGTCTGCATATCAAAGATTCTGCGCTTGTATCTGCCGCCACTCTGTCTGACCGCTATATTTCCGACAGATTTCTACCTGATAAAGCAGTGGATTTAGTAGATGAAGCGGCAGCTAAACTCCGCATGGAAATGAATTCTGCTCCTGTCATAATTGATGACATTAAACGCAAACTCATTCAACTTGAGGTGGAAAAAGAAGCGTTAAAAAAAGAAAAAGATGTTACTTCAAAGAATAGATACACAGCATTGAATAAAGAAATCGAAATACTAACATCTGATCTTGATCAACATTCTAAAATTTGGGAGAAAGAAAAATCTCTTAATAATGAAATTCAGGTGATTAAAGAAAAAATTGATCTATTAAATCTTCAATCCGAAACATCCCAAAGAAAGGGGGATTATCAGCAATCTGCAAAAATAAGATATGATGACATCCCAACCTTGGAGAAACAGCTTAACAATTACATGGATAAAATGAAAGACAACCGATTCATCAAACAATGTGTCGAATCTGAAGACATTGCTGAAATTGTGTCAAAATGGACAGGTATCCCCCTTACTCGTATTCTTTCCGGAGAGAAGGAGAAACTGCTTCATTTAGAAGACCTGCTGGCACAAAAAGTGATCGGCCAGGAATTGGCCATTAAATCAGTAAGTGACGTTATCCGAATGTCAAAAATGGGTGTGGTGAATGAGGATAAGCCAATTGGTTCCTTTCTATTCTTTGGAAATACGGGAGTTGGAAAAACGGAGTTAGCCAAATCCCTTGCCCATGTCTTATTCGATGATGAAAAAGCATTAGTAAGAGTAGATATGAGTGAATACATGGAAGCCCATTCAGTGGCAAAATTTATCGGTGCTCCCCCTGGATATGTTGGATTTGATGAAGGCGGCCAATTAACAGAGCAAATTCGCCGTCGTCCCTATTCCATCATATTATTTGATGAGATGGAGAAGGCTCATCCCAATGTATTGAATATTCTTCTGCAGGTTTTGGATGACGGAAGACTGACGGATACAAAAGGCAGAGTAGTAAATTTTAAGAATACTATTCTCATTTTAACTTCAAATTTAAAAGAAAACGAATTCAGAAAAGTACTTTCACCGGAATTTATGAACCGTATAGATGAAAATATCAAATTCAATAATTTAAGTGATAAAGAGGTGGAGGAAATTGTCCACCTGCAATTGGCGGAGGTTAAAAAGAGAATGGAATTACAGAATATCCATCTACATATTGAGGAAAATGTAATAAATCATATTACAAAAAATGGATTCAACCCTGAGTTTGGAGCCAGACCTATTCAACGCATCATTCGCAGAGATATTCTGGCTGGTTTGTCCAGATTTCTTTTGGAAAATCCTGATAAATCGAGCCTGGAAATTATTCTGCAGGGGGGCAAAATCAAATGCAAGTCAGCAGTACACCAAGCCAAAGCAGCCTGAAGCAGTCTATTTGAGTAATACCAATTTTTGATGCTGACTAAATGTTCCGGATTGGAGATAAAGTATATATATCCCTGCTGCTAAGGCTTCAGCATTCCAGCTAATTTCATATTTCCCCGGAGCTTCAAATTGGTTACGCAGTACTTTTACTTTTCGACCGGTTATATCATATATTGTGAGATTGGTTTTCCCGAAAAGTTCAATTTGGTAAGTTATGGTAGCTATGGGATTAAAAGGATTTGGATAGACAGGCTGCAATTCAAATCGTAATGGCAGTTGAGGTATTTCTGCAGCTAATGGATTCCCTTCACAATCAAACCCGGTAGCAGGACCATTGCCATCACACTCTCCACAAATATCAATTTCCGCATTTCCATTACAATTTCCATTGCAATCTTTAAGGCTTATTCCGTTGCATTCCCCATTGCAGTCACAGCCTAATTTGCCATCGCTGCAGGTAAAAGCTTTATTTGAACAGCTGCCATCATTCCAAATGGCATCCTCGTTATAATTGCAATAGTCTGAGTTGGTACATCCTCCTAAAGTGGTAGAACCTCTTCTTTCATATCCCCCCTGAAATTGTGACCAAAATCCGGTGACGCTGCCTTGATTTTTCACATCAATAACGGTTATATCTCCTCCTGATGCTGCAATGATTTCTAAATCTCCATCATTATCTAAATCAGAAATAGCAGGTGCTCCGTAAAAAGGAAAGTTAGCGGTAACAGGAAAAAATTCTACTGAACTTCCGTCGGCATTAAAGGCATATATTCGGGACTTATCTGTAACTGCAATAATTTCCCCTTCTGCATCTCCATCCAAATCAGCAAAAACCGGTGATCCGCTGAGACTTCCATTTAACTCTATTGGCCAACCGCCTAATGCATTCCCCTTGTCATCTACGGCATATAATTTTTCATCCTCTGAACCGAAGAAAATTCCAATCCCCTCTTGAGTCGTTAAATAGGCGGGAGAGGATTTTATCTTTCCCTCAGTGGGAACAGTAAATTGGATTTCTCCTGTAGATTTTACAGCATAAAGCGTATCATTGAGACAGCCTGAAATTATGAGATGGCTGCTTTCAAAGGGAATTATCAAGGGTGCTGATTGAATTCTATCACCAGTAGATACAGGGAAATTATCCGCTATACTGCCATTATCATAAATGAGATAAAGATGATCATTATCTGTACCAAAAATTATATCATCCTTCCCGTTCCCGTTTAAATCTGCCAGAGAAATTCCCCCCTTCACTTTCTCATCAAGTAAGATGGGGAAACCTGCTGCATCACTTCCGTCTCCATTGATGACGAAGAGTTTATTATTTGTAGAATAACCGGAAAAAACAATTTCTAGTTCGGCATCTGCATCCAAATTGCCAACGGCAGGGGTTCCGATAAGTTGGAGGTTTGTTTCGTATTCCATAAGGAGTTTATCCTCATTAAAAAGAAAAATTTTACCAGCTTTAGATGCAATGCCAAACTCAGGCTTAGAATCAAAATCTAAATCTGCTGCGAAAGGAGAAGCCCAAATGGCCGCTCCTGTTTCAAAGGGGAACCGTGCATCTGAAAATTCACTGCCATCTGTTTCATAAAGATGAAAGAAACCGCTGAACTGTTGATCCCCAATAATTATTTCCTTTAAACCATCACCATCTACATCCAATATTAAAGGACTTGATCTGAATTTGGAGGTATTTATGGGAAAACCGGCCTGGTTTAAACTTACCGGAAGATTGATTTCAGCCTTCGTTCGATATTGATCGTCCCCCACACTCCCGCTTAAAATCTCCAATTGCAGAGGAATGTCTCCTAAGGGCGAATCTGAAATTACAGATATTTTAAATGTATTTTCCGTATTGAAAAGAGTATTACCATTTGAAATATCCCCATATTCTGCTGTTGATCTTAAAAATTGAATATTGTCATTTTCGCTTTGTAAACTGACAGAAATATTCACTCCATCTGCCCACCCTACGGCATTTTCAAGAGAAATGGAAAGGTGCCCTGTTTCACCGGGGTTTACCACACCGTCTCCATCTCCAATGATTTCAGTGAATTTATAGTCTTCAGCGATAAAATAGGGCAGGAATCCCATACCAATGGCTTTATGGGCATCTACCATGCCGGACCCTAAACAATTTTCCCCATCTTCCCCTTTGCAATCACGATAATCGGGATTTGCATCATAAATAGCAGTGTCAGCCGAAACCTGAATTTGCTGCATAATATTAATATTGGTAAGCTGGGGGTGGTAAGACCAGATCAGCCCTGCAACGGAGGCAGCATTAGGCGAAGCCATGGAAGACCCTTGCCAGGATTCATAGCCTCCATTCATGACCGTACTGTAGATTGATTCCCCCGGTGCTGCCAAATCCACAGTTTTATGATAGGTAGCCCAATTTCCCCAGTCTCCGTTACAGCCGATAGCACAGACAGAGAGAACATTTTCGTAGCTGGCAGGGTAGTGAGGGGCATATTCTTCATCTCCCGTATCTTCATTGCCATTCCCTGCTGCAGCAAAGATTACTGCGCCATAGGTATTGATAAAGGTATTGATGGCAGCATTTTCTGATGAACTACTTCCGCCTCCGCCCCAACTGCTGTTGATAATGGTGCGATATCCTGCATTATAGCCAGCCTTGGCAGCATACTGCATTCCTGCAAAACCATTATAAATACCGGGTTCATCTTCATCAGGTCCATCAACGGCACATTTAACGCTGAGAATTTTTCCATTGAACACGGGGGAAGCCATACCAATGCCATTATTCGTTACTGCTCCCAAAATACCGGCTACATGGGTTCCGTGTGACCAATCTCCCCCGGCAGAAGCACCAACTTTAGGAAAAGGGTCATGGTCAGAATCGCCTGTTCCCCAGGTACCGGCTGCATCCCAGCCAATGATATCATCTGTATATCCATTACCTTCATTATCCACAGCATCAATAAAAGGTGAACCACTCACCAGAGCATCCCGGATATTTTTTTTACCATCACCGTTTAAATCATCCTGGGTTGCCATGAACTGGTCAATTTCTATAGCAGAAACTTTATTATCATCATTCACATCAATCTGACCATCCTCTAATAAGGATATCAAAATTTCGTTGGAATATATTTCTCCCTGATTCACCCAGATATTCTCTAAAAGGTCAGGATGGGTATAGTCAACTCCCGTATCAACAGAAGCCAATAATACTTTCTCATCCCCGGGATATTCATCAGGAATATTCCAAAAATCCCAGGCTTTTTCAATATTCATGGCCTCCATACTACATTGGCTGGAAAAGGAGGGGTCATTGGGTGTGTAAAACAACTTTCTCTTAAACTCAGGTTCTGCATAAAGAACTGCATTGGTGTTTCCAAAATCCTGCAGAGCATGATGTACGAACTGGTCATTATTCCCGGATAAAACTACCCGGTAAATTCTGTTTAAATACACCTCTCCCCAACTGTCCTTTGCATCTGCTCCCGGCAGCCATGGCTCAATCCGTATTATCTTGTGTTTTAGAATAAGGGGGTTCAACTCTTCAACACTCACCTCTAACACACCTCTGTTCAATTGGGTTTCCAGTGGTTGTAATTCAGGTTTCAGACAAAATAAAAAGGTAGAGGGTGCTGTTTCAGAGGAAAATAAAATTCCGGTAGTCAACAGTAAAAACCTAATTAACAGGGGGTAAAATGAAGAGGGTATAATGAATTTTAAAGGCATGTTATTATTAAATCAATTTTACTCATATTTCAGATATTTTCTTTATATTTGAGAGAGGCACGAAAGTTCAGATATTCCTCCCAAAGGGCTTCTACCGTCTTTCCCAGTTCTTTTTTGAAGATATCCTCCTGGTAATTGCCGGCTTTCATTTCAGCATTTAAGAGTTTGATAAATCCTGAATGCTTATGGTTATGAATCCAAACAAAGAAGCCGGCAGTTACTCTGTATGCTGCTTCAAACCCTCTCACCGATTCTCCGGTTGGAAACCACTGGAGCGGTTTTTTCTCGAATTTGTACCAGCGAATAAAATCTGCTATGCCCTCGGTTACCCAGCCCGGTTCAAAGGCAGGATATAACTGCACCACATGAACTGTCTCATGAACAATAAGCCCCATATCCTCTGGGTGTTTCTCAATCCAATGAGAGGATACGGTAATGGAATTACTATCTGCAAAAGCGATTCCTTCTTCAGATTTAACAAGAGTCAAATGTATCTCCCGCGGATAGGTATCCATAGCAAGCATCTTCCCTATTTGGGGTGCCCAAATACGAATTAGCTCCTGTGCATCATAACCCCATTTCTGCAAATGTGGGACTTCCTCATAGTTTAAAATAACTTTAAATGGTTGATAAGGAGCATGACAGGACTGCAGTATAAACAGAGCTATTCCCAAGAGAAAGGATTTGATATTCACAGGTGAATTAAACTTCCTTTTTTGTAGGGTTATACTGATTAATAATCTGGTTAAATTTGCCATAATTATCTTCAGTAATTGACTCAAGTTTATCTAATGTTTCAAGATTTTCTTTCAATTGGCTCAGTTTGGTTGCCCCTAAAATAACGCTGGTCACCTGTGGATTTTTCAGACACCAGGCTAAGGAAAGCTGGGCAAGCGAAATACCCAGTTCTTCTGCAACAGGCTCTAATTCTTTAACAATGGCAATTTTTGCCAGCGTTTCTTCAGATTCAAATTTTTCTTTCAGCCACTCATATCCTTTCACAAAGACTCTTGAGTCTGAAGGGAAGCCATGATTGTATTTCCCGGTGAGCAGTCCCGAGGCTAAGGGTGACCAAATAGTGGTACCCAAACCATTGTTTTTATACAGAGGCAGATAATCTTCTTCTATCTTTTTCCGGTTAAATACATTGTACTCCGGCTGCTCCATTGAGGGAGGAGTGAGGTGAAATTTCTCAGCCAGTGTGCAGGCTTCCTGTATTTGCTCTGCTTCCCACTCCGATGTTCCCCAATACAAGATTTTACCCTGTTGTACAAGTACATCCATGGCGCGCACTGTTTCCTCAACAGGAGTATCAGGATCAGGGCGGTGACAGAAAAATAGATCGAGATAATCTAACTGCAGCCTCATCAGAGCCCCATGGCAGGCATCATGAATATGTTTTCTTGAAAGCCCTATCTGCGTCGGTTTTTCTCCACCCCAAAATACTTTACTGGAAACAATATAGGTATCTCTTCCCCAGTTTGATTTTTTAAGAATATTGCCCATAATGGTTTCGGATTCACCATTGGCATAAATTTCAGCATTATCAAAGAAATTCACCCCCTGATCATAGGCATAGTGCATCAGCTCTGCGGCTGACTTTTCATTGAGTTGGTTACTGAAAGTAAGCCAGGAACCAAAGGAAAATGCACTCACTTTTAATCCGGATTTCCCCAGATTTCTATATTCCATTTCTGTTTTCATATTAGTCTATCCAATAAGTTAATTTAACTGCAAAATGATTATCTGCTTCCTCTAATACTATATCTGCAATTCGGGAGCCGATATTAAATGAATTTGAAGCGGGATAACCGGATATGCTTCGGGTCCACACAAAATAAATTACAGACCCTGGCTGAAATTCCCACCTATATACTGAATTAAAAATAAAGGAGTGATAAGTTGAATAATACGCCTCCTTTGGGTAGCTGGTAAATTCATATTTAGAATAATCCGTAAATGTTTTAAAATCAGAATATTTACCCTGCCAAATAAAAGGTTGAATGTAAGTCTGCACAGACATAAAGGGAGAAATAGTATAATTCATTCGGATGCTTGAACGGAATATTTTCTGATCTAATTGTGAAACCCCCCACTCGTGCCATACCGAGTCTTGATCTTCAAAAGGATGGTATTGTGCAATTTTTAAATCCGTTGAGTAATTTGGAGAAAAACTGAAATGTAGTCTATCTCCCAATTTATAGGTAATATCCATCCCCACAGACCTTTCACGGGCTCCTTCTGTATTACCTCCATAATTTAGATTAACGCCAAACACTACATCTCTTTGGTTATTGGAACTAAGATTGAAAAAGGAGTAATAACCTGCCGGAGATACCACTAAGGGGCCGCCCCAAAGCGTTTGATCTGATTTGGTTTCCGGCCCTATACCTGCAAAGGCAGTGGTGGAAATATAATTGTTAAACTGTCCATGAAAAAACGCTCCCATGAAATTGGATAGCAGTGTACCATTATAATTGGTTAGATACCAACCAGTCAAATTAGTCATAAAATACCGAAATATATGACCGGGTTCAAAGTGCTTATACCCGGTGGTGATGCGGTGAAAAATTCTGTCTGTCTCTCCTGTTATTCCAAAATCATTAGAATCAAATCCCGGGGAGATAGTAATTCGCTCAAGGGTAAAGCCAATTTTACCCCTTACCCGGGAAAGCAGAAAGCGGCTGTAATTTCCACTGAGCATGGTTAAACTGCTGTCTATGGAGACATGGGGCATTCCTTCCCGGTGGAAATTATGAGAGGAATTTGATTGAACCTTCAGCATTCTGTCCGGTGATCCTGAAACGGAAGTGATCCCAACAGCCAGGGATGTCCCCCAGGTATGCTGCTCATCCAGCCATGCCCACCCGTCCAGTCCCAGGCTAAAGGCATCTCGGTTATGGGCAGTTTCCAAATTTCCCGCAGATAATTTTCGGTGCACCTTACTGCCTAATACTCCAATCCCCCCTCGTCCAAAACCGTATTCTCGAGAGAATCTCACCAGATTGAAATAGGTAAGCGGTTCCACCACTTCCTGTATTACCCTGCCGGTACTATCCATCACCTCTGCTGATTCTTCAGCTGTCACAGAAGAAAGTCCACCAATTGACCAATCCTTATTAACCTTCCCGGATAATTTTACAGCACCAAGAATAGTCGTTTCCTGGGGATAAATTGTAGAGTCCTCTGAAGGGCTGAGGCTTAGGGAGGGAGGCTGCCCAATTCTGCGGGAATAAAATAATTTTGGCACACGGAAAGGGGTATAAGAGTCCATTTGGGGACCACCTTCCCCAAAAGCATAAATATCATTTCCTTCAACGAAAAATGGCCGTTTTTCTGAATAAATGGTCTCAAAGGCGGATAAATTAATTTGAGCCGGATCCACTTCAACCTGCCCAAAATCAGGATTGATAGCCGCATCTAAAGTGAGGCTACTGCCTAACCCCAGTTTCACATCCATCCCCAGGGATTGCTGATTGCGAAAACTTCCCTGAACTACATTGTATGTTTCGGAAGGCAGATGAGAATAGCTGCCGGTAAGGTAGGGCAGAAATTCTCTGCGGGAAGGTTGTTGTATGTTTTCCAGTCCTGTAAGGGTTGCAAAGCGGGAGACATTCCCCGTTTCTCCTCTGGGATACCAGGTAAGAGCCGCGCGTTCATTCTTTCTGGCAATTTCCCGAACAACCTGTACGCCCCAGATGTGATTATTTAGAGTGTTAAAACGAAGTTGTGAAAAAGGAATAAGCATTTCAACCGTCCAACCGGAGGCATCAATGTGAACAGCGGACTCCCAAATGCCATTCCAGCTTTCATCAAAGTCTTCATCATTTTTTAGTTTACCGTCTAAAATAGACCCTGCCGCCGTCACAACGAAAGCAAAACCATTTCGCCCATCATGGTAGGTGTCTATGGCAAATTGCAAAGCATCTCCTCCCGGTGAAGCATCCCGCCGGCCAATTCTGGCAATAATTTCTTCAGGATTTTCATCAAACATCCGTGCCCCTAACACCAAGGCGTTTGCAGTATATCCTATCCAGATATGGGTTGTTTCACTGGCTAATTCTCCATTGTCCGGTTCAATTTGAATCAGAGATTTGACAGGGTCAGACTCATACCAATTTTCTTCCAGCCTGCCATCAATGGTCATATCTTCTTCAATGGTGTAAGCCGAAATTTCTCTGTGTAGATCGAGCTGAGGATCAAAGGGTGCTGCTGAAAGAATAGTTTGCAGCAGAGCAATTCCACAGACAGGTATGAGATAGGTGAGTAGATTCAACAGGATTTAAAGTACTTTCTGAGGGGAAAGTTTAGCAGGATAGTTGGTAACGTGGACTTGCTATATTATACCGGACACCCCAAGAAGCGATATTTATAACTCATAA
>CAZKEL010000011.1:0-47824 GCA_964551815.1 uncultured bacterium | reverse complement strand
CACTTCTTTGCAACCAACACATGCTTCTCATAAACCTGTACTCCGTAAAAAATATTTCCTAATTTTGACAGGAATGAAAGCTGTAACTTATAAGTCAATCTTAGGAAACACATTCATGGATACCATCCACATCACACAAACCGTAGCCATCCTCTGTGATGGCAATAATATTGAGCGCAGTATTCACGGTGAGTCACAATCAACCCATACCATGATCAATTTTGATGTTCTGGTTCCCAGACTCCTGAATGGCCGCGGACTAAACCGCCTCATATACTTCAGGGAGGGGAAGTCCATTTCTTCTAAATTTGCGGAAAGGCTGCATGAAAATTTCTATGGCGCTGTGGTTCCATGCCATAAATCTGCAGATATTCCACTCTCTATCAAAGCCACCCAATTAGCCTCCAAGGTTGATACGATTATTATAATGTCCGGAGATTCAGATTTTATTGAATTGGTACGCCATTTAAAAGCAGAGGGTGTGAGAGTAGAAATAGCTGCGGTGAAGAATTCAACAGCTCAAATTCTACAAGAGGAAGCCTCCTACTACCATGAAATTACCCAACAGGACTGGTTTGAATATAAGGGTCCCAGAGGGAAGAAAAAATAAGTAATAGATTTATATAGAGTATTTCTTGAGTAGTGTCTTACTACTCAACCAGGGTTAAATTTTATGCAGGTATTTGTATTATTGCAATGAAATTAACCACAAAAGAAAAAAGGATTATTCATTCTTTACAGAATAATCTGAAGCAGGAACCTGTAAAGGTTTTAGATTCCATAGAATCCCTGCTCTCGAGAAAAAAAACTTCCATTTCTCCCCTATATACGGCATACCTGCATGATCTAAAGGCGAAAGCATATCTTTTCACCGGAGATAATGAGGAAGCATTCCAATCCATATTAGAAACTGAGTCCATGAACAGGGAAATGGAAAATAAACAACTCCTGATTGATATCAATAATAATAAAGGAATTCTTAATGCTAAGATTGGCAACTTCCCCCAGGCAATTAAATGCTTTCAATACATTTTAGAAAACATCCCTGATGAAAACCTAGAGAAACGCAGTCCCTATTTACTCAATCTTGGCACCCTTTATTTAAATATACGAGATTACAAAATGGCACTTGAAATATGGGAGAGATGTCTTAAACATTTTAAGGAGGAGAAAAACCATTATAATCTTGC
Organism: uncultured bacterium; assembly: GCA_964551815.1. Taxonomy (GTDB): domain Bacteria; phylum Fidelibacterota; class Marinisomatia; order SCGC-AAA003-L08; family D37C17; genus D37C17. Next base: position 46,634 of record CAZKEL010000011.1, on the reverse strand, counting down.
AATCTGCTATCATAATTTTGGTAAAGCCTATGGAGAACAAGAAAATAGGTTCAATGCAATTCAATCCTTTAAGAAAGCGATACAACATTATGAAAAAGTTAATATTCATCTTGGAAAGGCAGATTCCCTGGATGGGCTTGCTAAAACCTATTTGTCTACTAATGAGATTGATAAGGCTCAATTACATGCACATGAAGCCTTAAAAATATTTAAAAAACAAAATTCTAAATCAGGTGTTTTCAAAATTTCCTGTATTCTAGGGATTATTGAGCATAAAATGGGCAATTCACAGAAGGGCATTCAGATATGTTTGGCAGTACTAAAGAAAGCTAAGAAGTTAAAAAATGAAACGATAATCCGGCGTTGTTTAGAATCATTGTATGAAATACATATTGATGGGAAAGATTATAAAGCTGCACTTGAAATTACTAAAACAATTAATGCGTTTAAGGAAGCTCTTCTTGATGACCATAAACAAAGTATTATTCTGCAGACACAAAAAGAAATGGATTACTTAAGGGAACAGCGGGAGATAGATAGAAAAGAACTGGAAATTGAACGGTTAAACCGGGAACTCATTATAAAGACAATGGAAATCAATAAAAGGAAGGAATTCCTTAAAATGGTAAAGACTAAATTATCCCGACATTTTACCAAATCTGATACATCTGTTAAATCTGAAATTAACAGTCTGTTAAAAGAAACAGATCAAATCCTCAATGGAGAGCAGAACTGGGACGATTTTAAAAAATATTTTTCCAGTATTCATACCGAGTTTTTTGGCAAGATGTATGATTTGACTCCCAATATTACTTCCACTGAAGCCCGCATTTGTACTTATCTGAAACTGAATCTTTCTACTAAAGAAATTGCCTCCAATCTTAATCTGTCTGTAAGAACAGTGGAAAATAATCGGCTTCGTATCCGCAAGAAATTCAATCTTGAGCGGGATAAGAACCTATCCGTTTTTCTGCAGCACTTGTAAGTAAAGCCTCCTCTAATTACAGTAATTATAGAGTAGTTTATTATTTCCAGGGGAGTCATAAACTTTCATCGCCACAGACTCAGGGGATAAGTGGCTGATAGAATAAATTTGATAGTTAGGAGGAAAATCATGAAATTTAATTTTTTATTATCTTTATTACTTTGCAGCTTCATTTTTGCAGATGGATACGGACTTAGTTTTGATGGTGTAGATGATTTCGCACTTTTTGAAACACCAGTTACTTCATATGATGAAGGTCTTACCGTTGAAGGGTGGATTAATAAATCAACAAGTTTGAAAATATTTGCAGGTCAATCAATAATAGATAATGTTAACATGGATGCATCAACTTGGTTATGGCATCCACAAAGTGGTGGTATTACTTGGTATGTAAATTATGGTGGTGGATGGAAACAAGTATTTTGCCATGGATCCTATTTTAATGAGGGTTGGAATCATCTAGCCACAACTGCATCTGCAACTCATATTAAAGTATTTGTCAATGGCGTAGAAGTTAGTTCTGCTACAGCATCAAGTTCTCCTATAATTGTGCATGAAGAAAGTTCAATAGCATTAGGAAGAGATCCGAGACTTGAAGGAAGCAATAGGTATCAAGAATTTAATATTGATGAGTTTAGAATGTGGAAAAGAGCCCTGTCTGAAAGTGAAATATATGATCATATGAACACAACTCTTATCGGAAATGAGGAAGATCTTGTAGCTTACTTTAAATTTGATGAGGGAAGCGGTGATGAAATTAGCGGATCTTCAAGTTTAGGGTTAAGTGGTAGCTTAATTGGTGGAGTTGAATGGGTAGATGACGTACCAGATTTACTTGATGTATCAGTTAATTGTATAGACGAATCAGCATGTAATTATAATCCTTATGCAATTGAAGATGATGGTAGTTGTGTCTTTCCAGAGTCTGATTTTTGTGATTGTGATGGAAACCCATTACCAGGATTTTGTGATTGTAGTGGAGAAACTGAATGTCCATATTCTCTTTCATTTGATGGTTTTAATGACTATGTTGAAACTACATTAAGTGATATTTCAGGGTCGGAATTGACTGTAGAATACTGGTTTAAGGGAAGTAATATCCAATCTGCAGTAAGAATTCAAAATAATGGTTATTTTTCTTCAGGATGGTTATATACGTGGAATAGCCCAGCAAAGCATATATTGTCAAATGATGGAGGTTCTGGTGATGGAATTCTAGTTGGTGCGGCTGCAACCGACGGTGAATGGCATCATGTTGCAGTAACATGGAAGCAAAATACAGAAAATGGTTTTGTATCTTATTTAGATGGTGAGTTAGTTGAACAGAGAAACAGTTCAAATTCACCTATTCCAAGCCATAATTCTAATTTATTATTAGGTAAGTATGTAGCATCTAATTATGAAAATACTACAGGCAATATGGACGAAATTAGAATCTGGAGTATTTCTAGAAGCCAAGAAGAAATTCAATCCACAATGAATACTCAATTGTCAGGTGACGAAGATGGTCTTACAGCTTACTGGCCAATTGAATATGCCCATGACAATGGTGATGGTCCAAATTTCATAGATGACTTTTCAGGGAACGATTATGATGGAGTAGTATATGGTTGCACTTGGGCAGACCCTGTCCCATTAAGCGAGGGTGGAGATGATGTATCTATCACTGGCTGCACTGATGAAAACGCAGAAAACTATGATCCCGAAGCAAATGAGGATGATGGCAGTTGTATGTGTTTTATGGGAGATAATAATAATGATGGTGCGACGGATATATTAGATGTAGTTATTATTATAGACTTCATTATTGAAGCCAGTTCATCTATAAACTATAATTGTGCTGATTTTAATGGTGACGGAAATGTAAACGTATTGGATGTAATTAATATTATTGACCTCATCCTTGGCAATGAGCGAGTATCCTATAAGGAGGCAACTCAAATCACATTACTGCATAGCGAACATTCTGTATCCCTTCAATCTGACGGTCATGTGAGGGGCATTCAACTAACCCTCACACACGATAGTGACTTTTCCATTCAAATGGGTGCATCTGCATCTCTTTCAAATTATCATATAAAGGAAAATCAAACTACATTGGTAATTCTGGAACCTGATGGAAATTTATTTACGACCAATAGTGAGTTTCAAATAATGGAGGTTATAGCAGGAGGATCACAGGGTGAAATAAAAACTCAGCTGGTTCAGGAGTATTCCCTTTTAAAAGCTTATCCAAATCCATTTAACCCGGTAACAACTATTGATTACCATTTACCTCAGGATGCCAATATCAGCATTGCAGTATTTGATTTAACCGGGAAGCAGGTAGCATTACTACATGAAGGTTTTTCTAATCAAGGAAATCATTCACTACAATGGGATGCATCTCCCTTCAGCAGCGGGGTTTATTTTATACATTTGGTTACAGAAAATGAGAATGGCAAAGCACAACGGAAAATGGAGAATATAAAGTTAATCCTCCTAAAATAATTCATTACCCCTAACCGTTGTGAGGAAGAATAGACCGGGATAAGGAATTACGGGAAGGAAGCCTTTCCCGGCCTTTCTTCTGCAAAATTCAGGTACCTGCTTTTTGTAGTACTTCTCCCAATTCGCCTTTACCGTCCATTTCCATCACAATATCACATCCGCCCACAAGTTCACCCTTTACAAAAAGTTGGGGAATGGTGGGCCAATTGGAATATTCAGATAAGCGTACCCTGATTTCGGGGTCTTCCAATACATTCACATCCTGATAAACCACAGAATGCTGATTTAGAATGCTAACCACCCGTGCTGAAAAACCGCACATGGGCCGCTCTTTGGTACCCTTCATAAACAGGATGATAGGGGTACCCTCAATATCGTTTATGATTTGCTCCTTTAAGGTCATAACTTTCCTCCCAGTTAAAGTTTTTTGGATTTAATATAAATTTAGCTCTGGTAAAAATTAGGGAATATTTAGGATTTTATCCTATACCCTTTGGAAAATAATACAGAGGCAATAGTTGAAAATACCACCGCAAAAAGGAAACTGATTCCCAAAGATAACTGGTGGGAGGTATCTGCGATTCCCAGGGAGGCATATCTGAGTCCGTTTATCATCCAGTACAAGGGGTTCACCATAGACAGATTTCTCCAAAACTCCGGCAGCATATCAATAGAATAAAAAACCCCGCCTAAAAAAATAAGTGGAGTAAAAATAAAATTGGTGAAGACCATGATGCTGTCCCAAGTCTTGGCGAAAATTCCCACAATCACTCCGGCACCAGCGAAAGCCCAGGCTACGGTGACTAAATAAACCAGAGTGAGAAAATAATTTTCAGGGATAAATCCCGTCAATGCCCAGCCAAGCACTATCACCAGAATACCATTAAAAAGTCCCCGGGCAGCCCCCCCAATTATATAACTGAGACTCACCTCCAGTCCACTTAAGGGTGTGATTAATATATCTTCTATGAACCGCAAAAATTTTGCCTGCATGATAGAGGAAGAAGAATTCTGATAGGCAGGATTTATCACCGACATCATCACCAGTCCCGGAATTATAAAGTGAATATAGGCTTCCCCTTTAATATCACCAATGCGTGACCCCAGGGATTCTCCGAACACAATCATGTATAACCCTGAGGATATGATACTGGGAAGAAGGGTTTGCCTATAGAGAAACAGAAACCGTTTAATTTCTCTTTGAACCATCACCCAAAACCCCGAACTAAGCATTGTGCGGTTCCTCTAAATTTTCATTTTCTGCAAAGTCTTCATGGAGTGATTTCCCCGTTAGTTTAACAAATACATCTTCCAAGGAGCTTCGGCAGATGCGCACATTTTCCACTGTTAATCCCTGCAAGGCAATCTGGCTGATAATATCGGCCATATCTTTTTCTGGATGAACCGTACCAACATGAATATGATTGTCATGTCTTTCAAACTCCCAGGGGTCCAGATTGATATTACCATTGGACTTTGCAAGAGTGACTTCTAAACCGGAAACTCCATATTGGCGGGTTAAGTCTTCAGGAGATCCTGTGGTCACAATGTTACCATCGTCAATAATGGATACTGTATCACAGAGCTGCTCTGCTTCTTCAATATAATGGGTGGTCAGCAAAATAGTCTTGCCTTCACTATTAATTTTTTTAAGGTACTCCCAAAGCATATGACGAAGTTCTATGTCCACCCCTGCTGTTGGTTCATCTAAAATAACGATGGGAGGATCATGAACCAATGCTTTGGCAATCTGCACCCTGCGTTTCATACCCCCTGATAGTTCCCTTGCTCTGGATTGTGCTTTTCCCGCTAATCCAAATTGAGTTAACATAACCTTTGCCCTTTTTGTTGCCAATGATTTCGACAGTCCATAATAACCTGCTTGCAGTGTGAGTAACTCTTCAATAGTAAAGAAAACATCAAAGTTGAGTTCCTGGGGGGACAATCCCAACAGCTTACGAGCGGATCGGTATTGAGATACTGCATCATAGCCCATCACTGAAACAGCTCCAGCTGTAAGATTTACCAAGCCGGTTATAATGCCGATGGTGGTGGTCTTCCCTGCACCGTTGGGTCCCAGAAGTCCGTAGAATGACCCTTCAGGAATAGAAAGATCAATCCCCTTTAAAGCTTCCATACCACCTTCGTAAATTTTCTGCAAACTCTTCACTTCTATGGCTGTCTTCACTTTTCATCCTTTTTGATGAGTGTGGCTACATTTTCAACATGAGGCGTATGGGGGAACATATCTACAGGTCTAAGATTGGTCAAGGCATACTTTTCTCTACACAGCAGTTCCACATCCCTGGCCTGGGTGGCAGGATTGCAGGAAACATAGACAATACGCTCTGGAGACTTTTCCAAAATTGAAGGAATTGTACCGGGATGTAATCCTACCCGTGGGGGGTCAACGATTAAAATTTCAGGAGCCTCCAAACCCTTGACCTCCTGCGAATTTTTAAATATATCCTTTAAATCTCCCGGGAAGAACCAGGCATTCTTCACCTGATTATGGGCAGCATTCTGCATAGCATCCTGCACTGCAGATGGAGCTAACTCAAATCCATACACCATTTTCGCATGTTTAGAAATAAATAGAGAAATGGAACCTGTCCCACAAAATAAATCATAGACGACTTCTTTCCCTGTTAATGAGGCTTCCTCCAATACAATCTCATATAATTTCTCCGCCTGTTTGGTATTGGTCTGGAAAAATGAATCAGCAGAGATCATATATTCATAGTCACCCAATTTTTCCACAATATGGTCCTTACCATGAAGTAGAATTTGATGCTCACCAGTTGATATTCCTGCTTTCCTGGTGGTAATATTATTTACGATTGAAGTGATCTGCGGAAATTTGGAAACCAATGTATCGGTAATGGGAGCCAGGGCATCCGGATCGTCCCTGCTGGTGACAAAATTCACCATGATTTCTTCCGTATTAAAACCAACCCGGATAATTACATTCCGCAGATAGCCGGAATGCTGCACGATGTCGTATGGTTCTATGGTGTTGGTATTTTCTTTAATATGGCTGAGAATTTCATTAGCAATGGGATGTTGTAAAAAACATTCATTGATATTAAGAATTTTATCCCAACGGCGTGGAGCATGAAGTCCCAACACAAAATCAGCAGGAGTGTCCTCCTTGCAGGATTCCGGAAGATATTCCCTGTTAGAAAAGGTGAACTCCATTTTATTACGATAATGGTAGATTTCTTCACATCCCAGGATCGGATTTGTTTTAAACTCTGCAAAATGTCCGATGCGTCGAAAAGCATCTCTCACCTGAGTTTCTTTTGCAGATATTTGCTGGGCATAATCTAAATTCTGCAGGGTACATCCACCACAGTCTGCAAAATGTGTACAGGGTACTTCAACAAAATGAGGGGATTCTTCCAAGACTTGAAGTGAACGTGCTTCTAAATAGGATGAGCGTTTTTTGGTAATACGGGCTGTCACTTTTTGCCCGGGAATGGCATTTTTTACAAAAGTGACCATATCATTAATATGTGCCACTCCCATTCCTCCAAATGCCAGGGATTCAATGTCTAACTCAACATCTGCCCCTTTCTTTATGGTAATCGTCTCCGTCATAAGGGGGCAAATTTAGCCCTGCCCTGAAGGACTGGACTAAAGAAATAACCAATAATATTTTCGCCAAGTCCCCTGCCATTTATATTGGGATTTTGAGAAAAATGTTTTGAAAACCTGTGAGAATAGCCATAAACTACATGTAGGTTATATTACAAATAGGAGTATTTACATGTCAGTAATGAGTATTCGAATTGATAATGAAAAACGAAAGCTGTTAAAAGTTTTAGCTTCAGTTGAAGGCGATACCATCAGCGGTGTTGTTTCAAAATTGATTGATGGCTATATTGAAAATAAGAAAGGAAAGCTATTGAAATTGCTCGAAGCTGACGAAGCAGGGGCAATCATGCAAATATCAGATTCTTCATTCAAAGAGTGGGATAATGATGAGGATGAAATTTATAATGACCTTTAATCAGTGGGACATTATTCTGGTACCCTTCCCTTTTACCAATCTGGAAGGAATGAAAAAAAGGCCGGCGTTAATAATATCACCCAATAATTATAATTATGAAGGAATGGATATCATAATAGCTTTTCTAACCAGTAATATAAAACAGGAAGACAGAGTTGGTGATTATCACCTAAAAAAATGGAAATCAGCGGGGCTGCCGAAACCAACGAAATTCAAACTTAAACTAGCAACTATTTTGAAATCAAAAGTAGTTAAAGCCATAGGGAGCATTGAGTTAACAGACCAAAAAAATATAAAAGGTATTCTGATTAAATCAATTCAGGGGAAATTATAGCGAATTAAATTATAATCAATTTATTCCTTTTCTTGAAACAACCTGACCGTATAGCATTGATGACCTTCTTATTTATGCTTTGCTTCTAAATCCAGCAGGAATTGCTTGATATGCAGTCCCCCGCCATAGCCACCTAATTTGCCGTTGGAGGAAATAATACGGTGGCAGGGGAAATAAAGAGGTAAAGGATTCTCTGCATTGGCTGAGCCTACTGCCCGGGAGGCATTGGGATTGTTCACCATCTGTGCTACCTCACCGTAAGAACGGATTTCACCATAGGGAATCTTCCGCTGGGCTTCTAATACTTTTTTCCGGAATGGAGTATTGAGATGAATGACCGGGAAATCCAATATTTTGCTTTTCCCTGCAAGATATTCCAAAATTTGAGCTTTTGCTTCCTTGCTATATGTCTTACCCGGTTTTAATGCAGTACCTATTTTTTTTTCACAAAAATCTTCAATTGATTGTTGGGGTTCAGTACTAAATGAAATTCTAACCACTCCCTCTTTTACAGCAGCTATAGAAATTTCTCCAATGGGTGAAATAAATGTAGTGTATTGGATCATTCGAAAAATTGAATTTGGGATGTATTAACTAAGTTAATACAAGCATCAACGGAGTTAATGTAGTCCATACAATACCTAATTATGGATAATCTCATTCCTGCCGGGACCGGTGGATATAATCTTTACCGGAACCTGCATAAAATCAGAAATAAACTGGATATATTCCTGTGCCTTTGGGGGAAGGTCTGTAAAATTTTTGATCCCCGTTGTGGTTTCTTTCCAACCACCAAGCGTTGTATAGACAGGCTGAACTTCTTCCAAATTTAAGATAGCTTTGGACATCTGATTTGTTTTCTCCCCCTGAAACTCATAATGAGTACAGATTTTCAATTCATCGAAATGATCCAGAATATCTAATTTGGTGAGGGCAACCTGGGTTAAGCCATTTATCATGGCACTATATTTTGCAGCCACACCATCAAACCATCCACAGCGGCGTGGTCGTCCGGTAGTAGCACCATACTCTTTTCCAAGATCTCTTAGTTTATCACCGTCAGCGTCAAATAACTCTGTAGGGAAGGGCCCTTTACCTACCCGTGTGGTGTAGGCTTTGAATATTCCAATTATCGTTTCCACTTTTGTCAGGGGAAGCCCCAAACCTGTGGCGATTCCTCCAGTTGAAGGACTAGAACTGGTTACAAAGGGATAGGTGCCATGATTCACATCTAACAAAGTACCCTGAGCGCCTTCGATTAATATGCGCTCCCCTTTGCCTGCCAAATTATGTACAATACTAAAGGTATCTCCCACTAAATTGGAAATTTTCTCAGCTGCTTTTAGAAATAGTGTAATATCCTGCATTACAGTTTCTTTATCCTTCATTGTCAACTCACCACTGTGAATCGCAATTTCCAAGCGTTTAACTACCTTTTCTTTTAGAGCAGAGGACTGGGACAGATCCCTAGCACGAATACCACAGCGGTTATATTTATCCACATAAGCGGGACCGATACCTCTACAGGTAGTACCAATCTTCTGACCGGAATTTTCTTCAGAGCGGGAGTCAATCCATTTATGTACCGGTGTAACAATATGGGCGTTGGATGCTATATGAACAGCACCATTATGATTGATGCCATTTTCCTGCAGCATCTCTAACTCTGCTACCAAATCAACGGGATCAATTACCATACCGTTTCCCATAATACATTGACAATTTTTGGTAAGAATTCCAGATGGAATTTGGTGTAATACAATTTTTTTCTCACCCAAGTAAACAGTGTGTCCTGCATTAGCACCGCCCTGATACCGTGCTACCAGTCGGGCATCAGCACTGAGAAGGTCAACAATTTTTCCTTTACCCTCGTCTCCCCACTGTCCGCCTACAATTGCTGTTATTGACATTTAATGTTTCCCCCTGCTATTTTTTGCATAAAAAAACTCCGATAATCCTGTCGGAGTTTCTTTGTCATTATAATATTTTCTAAAGCTCACTATTTATGCGGAGTGCTTTTTGACCGTTTTTCAAAATATACCATGACCGGACTGGCCACAAAAATGGAGGAATAAGTACCAACCATTACTCCCACAATGAGAGCAAAGGCAAAGAGGTTTATGACTTTCCCTCCCCAAACGAACAGAATGACTACCACCAGCAGCGTAGTAAGTGAGGTAATGACGGTTCTGTTCAGGGTTTCATTTAGTGATATATTAACTGCCTCATCCAGGGTTTTCTTCAAGTAATTGGGAATGTTTTCTCTGATTCTGTCAAAGACTACGATGGTATCATTCAATGAATACCCCACTATGGTTAAGAAGGCGGCAATAATGGATAGATTGATTTCAAAATCCAGGAGGGAGAACACTCCCAGCGTAATCAATACATCGTGTACCAATGCCATTACTGACCCTAAAGCATAATAGCGGTCAAATCGAAAGGCAATATAAATCAGGATTAGCAATAAGGCTAAGCCAATGGCAAAGAGGGCATCCGTCTGTAGTTCTTTCCCAATTTTTGGTCCTACTGATTCTACCCTTCTCAGAGTAAAGCTATCCCCCAGAGCCGTTCTTAGTTGTTCAGAAATCTCTGAGCTTGAACCGGTGAACTGTGTTTTGATCAGTACTTCCTCAGGACTGCCAAATTCCACAATTTCTGCCCCTTTAAACCCAAAATCGGCAAGTTGGATTCTTAAGTTGGAAATATCAACAGGATTTTCAAATTTTACCTGTGCCACTGTTCCACCGGTGAAATCAATTGAAAGCAGGGGGCCTCCTTTCATAAAGAGTGAAGCCAATCCGGCAATAATAAAAGCCACAGATAAAACGGCAGTGAATTTTTGTTTGCCGATAAAATTTATATTGGTTTTTGAGAGTAATTGCATTTTATATACTTAACTTTTCAATTGGTTTACGCTGTGAAAAAAACATAAAAACGGAGCGTGTTACAAAAATAGCCGTAAACATAGAACATACAATTCCTGTGCTTAGGGTGATAGCAAATCCTTTAATCGGTCCTGACCCCACCCATGCCAGAACAAAAGCGGCAATAAGGGTGGTGACATTGGCATCAAGAATGGTAATAAATGCCCGTTCATATCCTGCATCAATGGCTGCTCTCACCGTTTTGCCAACTCTCAACTCTTCCCTGATGCGTTCAAAAATGATTACATTGGCATCTACTGCCATTCCAATGGTAAGTATGAGTCCGGCAATGCCCGGAAGGGTGAGGGTTGCATTCAGTCCGGCTAAAACTGCAACAACCAAAACGATGTTTAGCAGAAGGGCTAATGTGGCAAGAATACCGGCAAAACGATAATAAATGATCATAAAAACCATAACCACGAGAAGTCCTATTATCATGGCTTTTCTGCCTGAGTGTATGGAATCAGAACCAAGTGAAGGTCCTACGGTTCTCTCCTCTACAATTTCTACAGGGGCAGGCAGTTCTCCTGCTCTTAGTACATTGGCAATATCTTTTGCTTCATTCACATCGGCAAATCCTGTTACCTGCGTCTGACCAGTGGGTATCTTATCTCTGATGAAAGGCGCCATAAAAACTTTATCATCCAATACAATGGCCACCTGTTTATTGATATTAGCCCCGGTGAATCGGCTCCAACGTTTAGTGCCTTCGGGACTCATGGAAAGATTTACCACCCACTGACCGGAAGCATCGCTGCCGGCAGCTCCCATTGTGGCTTTTGGTTCTTTTACCATTCCCCCTGAAATTTCAGGGTTCGCTGCAACATAATAGAGTTGACGGTATTCAATAAAAGCACCTGATTCATCCTGAGCAGTCTCAAACTGATTGCCCCAAAGGAATTTGCCTCCTCGCGGAATGACCTTCTGCACTTTGGGATCTTCCAATATATTTTTCACCGTTTGGAATTCCTGAGCAATGACTCCCACACCATTTGGAACCCCACGTAAATATCCTGAAAAGGGAGCCTCTTTTAAGATTTCCGCTGGTGTATTCTGATCAAAAGCAGGTTCGTCTAACAGATTCCCTTCTGAAAATATATCTTCTGCGGAACCAGTAGTATCAGCCTCCAAAATTTGAGTGACGGTATCTTCTTTCGCTGCCACAGGAACAATTGTGGAATCAGATTTTAAATGGTCATCCATTTTATTTAATACCAATTCCCATTGGTCATTTAATACCAGGGTGAACTCTAGGGAGGCTGTCCGTTGAATGAGATTTCTGGCACGCTCTGAATCTTGCACCCCTGCTAATTCTACAATAATTCTGTTGGCACCGTATTTTTGAATGGTTGGCTCGGACACACCAAACTCATCTACCCTGTTTCTGATAATTTCAAGGGCACTGGAAATTGCATTATCCCGCTGCACTTTTAATTCCTCAACAACAGAGATATTATCCCTCTGGGTTGCCAATCCGCTGTAATTGCGGATTAGGCGAATACCCTTTTCGTCTGATAAAGTTAAAAATTCGGCAAAGAAATCCGTCTGATTATTAGTGGACCTATCTTCAGCCAGGGCAATAATGGACTTTACCTCATCCGTCATTTTAGTTGCCAGTTTCTCAACCAATTTAGGAATTTTTACCTCCAGCAGAACATACATACCTCCCTGGAGATCAAGCCCTAAATTTATAGCACCCTCTTTCAGTTCTTTTTGTGCTTCAATGGAGAGTTCTGATTGTTCAGTCTCAGTAAGGGAATAAAAAGTATAGGTAGGCCAGATCAGATAGGCAGACGCCAGTAAAATTACGGCGATCAATGCCCACCGATAGCGAATATCTTTAAACAATGTATTGAATTATTTGATTATTGATTGAAGTGAAAACAGTAATAATACTACCGGATTACGGGGGTGAATTTACAGAGTTCAAATACCCCCGCCAAAAGGTTGTTTTGGGATATATTAGATTTAACTAATTTGGCAAATATTTGGATATACCGCGGTAGCTGCCGATAAGGGCAAGAAAAAGACCGAAAATAAAATTATATATTATCAGATTGTCCGGTTCTACCAGGGGAATTTTTACCAGTGGTTCTAACATATAGGTCTGGAGCGACCTTAGTAAATATAAAATCAACAAGGAAAATCCTGCACCCAGTACTCCCTGAATCAATCCTTCCACCACAAAAGGGAAGCGGATAAAAGCATTGGAAGCTCCAAGTAAATGAAGGGTTTCAATGGTCTCCTGTTTGGCGTGAATAATGAGACGAATGGTATTTGAAACTAATATCACTGCAATGATGAATATTGTGATCCCCAAAATCATACTTACTCCCAGGATGTTCTCTACAATGGTATCCACTCGTGAAATGACGCCATGCTGAAAGGAGGCAACGTCCACCCCGTCCAGCCGGCGGATATGGCGGACAATCTCCTGCATTTGCTGTGCATTTCGATAATCCTGCGAAATATCAAACCGTCCTCCTGCAGGTAGAGGATTTTCGCCGATAATATCCTCAATATCCTCATGAAAATAGGACTTAAAAAGTACGGCTGCTTTTTCTTTATCTATAAACTCTCCCTGTTCGATACCCTCTGTAATCAAAATAGTATTGAATAAATCCCTGGCTTTGTTTATTTCCATTTCTGGTTGGAAAAATACTTCGATGCGGTATTTAGATTTAAACTTGTAAGAGTATCCTAATAAATTCACATAAGTGAAATATGCCAAGCTGAAAATTACCAGAGCAATGGCAATGGTAATTGATGATATGGCTGCAGGAAGTTTTGCCCTGAACAATGCCCGAAAACTTTCAGAAAACAAAAAGAGGAGTTTAGTGATCATGAGCTTACCAGCCTTCCCTCATTAAGTTCAATAAAGCGTTTTTTTCGGGGTTGAATTAAAGGGAAATTGTGGGTTGACATAAGTACCGCCGCCCCTGAGTCAGTAGCAATTTCTAACAGATCAAGGATTTCGTCAGACACATTGGGGTCTAAATTTCCGGTAGGCTCATCTGCTAATATTACCAGGGGTTTCTTTACTAATGCACGGGCAATAGAAACCCTCTGCTTTTCTCCCCCGCTAAGTTGAGAAGGGTAATTAATACGGCGTTTTTCTAAATCTACTTTCTGCATGATCTCTTCTACTTTGTCACGAATGAGCTTATTAGGTTCTCCTTCAATTTGCAGGGGAAGTGCTATATTTTCGAAAACCGTTCTGTCAGGAATAAGGCGGTAATCCTGAAACACCATGCCTATTTTTCTCCTGAATTTGGGAATATGACGCCGCCGTATTTTGGCTACATCCTCCCCATTGATATAGAGCTCCCCTTCAGTAATGGAGATGTCCTTATAAATGGTTTTCAGTACGGTTGACTTTCCTGCGCCCGTTGGTCCCATGAGAAAGATTAACTCACCTTTAGGGATATGGAAAGAGAGGTTAAATATCCCTACTTTTTCTGTGTAAGTTGCAGTTACATTTTCGAATTTAATCACTGAAATTTAATCCTGTCTGGAAATTAAAAAATAAGAAGAGAAAATACAGAATAAAAAACAGAATTCCCATTTGTTTGGGTATTCCGTTTTTAATTTTAATAATTAGAAACAATAAAAGGGTTAATCCAACAAAAAACAGACTCTGGAGGGTGAGAGTATAAAATTGTAATTGAATGGGTTGAACCAGAATGGCGATACCCAATACAGCAACGATGTTAATGATATTAGAACCCAGTATATTCCCAATTACAAAGCCTTCTTCTCCGTGTTTTGCTGCTGTAAGGGAGGCTGCCAATTCAGGCAGTGAAGTTCCCAGGGCTACTATTGACATTCCTATCACCAGGGTTGAGACCCCCAGAGCAATTGCAATCCCTTTGGCTCCAAGCACAAAAAAATGAGCACCTGTTCCTAATCCGGCTATTCCCAACAGAATTTTAAGTACCGTCTGAAAATTCGCAGTGGTATTTGTAGAATCTTCCAACTCTGCTTCAACATGATCATGAATAGTTAAATGATAGATGTATCCGGCTAAAAGTGCCAGAAACACCACCCCCTGCCAGAATCCCAAAATTTCCAGAAAAATAAAAACTAAAGTCAATACTGTGATACCCAGCATAAACCAGAGATCGTATTTTATTTTTGAATAAGCAAAATGAATCGGTTTAACCAAAACAGTGGCACCTAATACCAATCCGATATTGGCAACATTTGAGCCCATTACATTTCCCACTACAATGCCAGGCTCATCCTGCAGATTGGCAAAAATACTGACTATTAATTCGGGGAGACTGGTTCCAAATGCTACCAGAGTAATCCCCACAACCAAAGGAGAAATCTTATATTTTCCGGCTATGGTTTTACTGCCAATTATCAGATATTCTGCTCCATAATACAAAAAGAGAGTCCCCAGAATAAATTGTAGAATATTAAGCTCCATCAGCAAAGCCCGTACAAATGATGCTGTTGAATATACTTTGTTATTTCCGGCGTTAATAACTCATGGGGAATACTTTGTGAATTAAGATTCTCCCGGATGAGCGAAGAAGATATATTCATTTTAAAATCAGAAATCAATGTAAAAGGAATTCCCTCAGGAGTACTTTTTCCATATCCTTCCCTGGGAAATACAATCAAGTGCAGGGATTTTAATAATTCTTCAGCCTTCTTCCATTGCGTGAAATTATCTAATTGATCTGCTCCAATGATTAAAAAGAGATCGTCATCCGGATGGCGGTTTCTTAAATAGTTCACCGTATCGAACGTATAACTCACTCCTCCCTGTTGAATTTCCCAAGTCTCAATCTTTGCCTTTAATCCATACTCTCTAATCAATAGGTTCAACATTTCCAATCTATGCCGGTTACTGGCAAAAGGGATACTTTTTTTCAATGGTGAATGTGCAGAAGGTACCAGAAGGAAAAGATCACATTCATCCTTACACCTGTTTATGACTTCCAAATGACCTCTGTGCGGGGGATCGAAGCTTCCCCCAAAAATATATATTTTCACTTATATAACTGAATATACTGTGGCAGGTGAAGACCCGATTCTGTTTCTTCAATCAACTGCTGTGCTTCCTGCTGCTTTTGATCAGATCTAAATCTCGTTTTTTCACCTTTAAAATAATTATGGGCCCCCTGCCAATTATCATTTAGAATATGGGAGAAAATGATTCCAATGCGGGCATCATCAGCATAGGAAGTATCATAGTAATTATTCAGCACGGATTGAAAATATAATAGTGCTGCCTCATTTTCTTCCAGCTTTAAATACATTCTGCCCACTTCATATTCTTTCTTAGCTAATTTGTTTCGTAACTCTCCCATTGCTTTTTCAGCTTCTCTGATAAATTGGGATTGGGGAAAGTCTTCAATAAACATCTGCAGCTGATCTAATGCTCGGTGTGTCTGGGATTGGTCCCGTTGGTAAGCATTGGCAGACAGCATGGCACATTGACAAATTCGATATCGCGCAGTTTCAATTTTTTCTCTGTCATTTGAGAATCTTGCGAATCTGTCAAAAACGGCAGAGGCATCCCCATATTCTTCTAAATGGAACAGAGATTCTCCCTTATAAAACTGTGATCGGCTGGCCAATCTTGAACCGGGGTCAGTCATGATGATATAATCAAATTCATCTTTAGCACGTCCAAATTTTTCGCGTTCAAAAAATTGCATTGCTTTCTCAAATTGCGGATTCAAATCTTCTTCCAGATGAATTTGTTTTCCACCACATCCCATAAGAAAAAGGGAAAGAAGTATAAAAAGAAATACTATTTTCATATTACCAACGAATAGATAGTGTGAGACCACCCAAACCTGCTTTGTTGCGCAGATCAGGGTAGGCATTTAGTGAAAATTTAATATTATGGGAGGTATTCCATTTCTTTGCCAAAAGGAGAGCATCCACCATGGATACGGCACGATTGACCAGCATGAATTTACCTCCATTACCCGCCAGCCGGCGAATTTCATTATAATCGTTCCAATGGCTGCGGTAGGTAGTCTGATTGGCTGAAGTGGCATTCTTATCACCATTAGGTTTGATGACAACCTGAACGGAGTCATTATCATCCCAGCCTGCAAAAAAGACATCGTATTTCTGAATGCCTTCATAAAAATGATGGTCTTTAATGACAAAGATAGAATCCCCATTTTCATCATTGAGCAGTACTTCATCATTTAAACATTCTGTGTCCCAGATATACTGGTTACCGCAGAGCGTTGTATAAATAGGTTGAAAATCATTTTCGCTGCTGGTTGAAACTGATTTCCCATTCCAGGTAAATTCTATGCTGTGGCTGTGATCCCATATATCCATATAACACTGTCCCTGAGTGGTGTCCTGAGCACAACCGGAAGTAGAATCACTGGAGTTTATAAAGACTGAACGGATAGAATTCCAACTTGAGTCATCGGGGACATGATTATACCATTTATAATAATCTTTCAACCAGCGTGCAAAGCTCCAATGCTCTCCAGCGTACCTTACATATTCTTTCTTTTTATCTTCTGCTTTATTGTTATTAGTCAACCAAGTGGCAACAGCAAAACCATCTATGGCAGTAAAAGCCAAGGCCCGCAGCCAATTTTTAGTATAGGCCTGCCCCATTCCCGGAAGGATAGCAGAATAAATGAGTGCTTTTCCGGGGGATTTAAACTCTCCGGGAGGTAATATATTCTCATCTTTGGTATTTGCTTTCACACTATTAGTATCTGCATTTGCAAAGAGGAGGGAATGATTGAAATTCTGCTCAATTCTGGATATATTTCCAAACAGGCTGCTGATAAACATCCCAAAGCAGATTATTACAAAGAAATATGGAGTTAGTAATTTCATTTAATAATCAAATAAAATAGTGAAATAGTGCTTTCCCTTTTCTTCCGAATCCCGCAGAGGACGGTGATATTCATAGGCAATGGCGGTTGGGTAGGAAAAAAAGGAAAATCCATGTAATCGCCATTCAATACCAGTTGATAATTTATACTGTTCTTTCTCAATAAACTCTGCAAAACTATCACTCATTGCTCCACCAATTTGAAATATTCCACCTAAAGACAGATTCTGAAAATTGAACTGCGCTCCCGTTAAGTTCTGTTCCATAAAGAGTGGATATCTGATGGCGGTGGTGCCGACAAAATAGTAGGGACCTGTCAGCTCTTCTTCGTAAAAGGTATATCCCTTTATGCCCGGCAATCCACCAGCGAAAAAGTGGAAAAAATCATCAACCTCGGGGTGAGATAATCCCCCACCCTTACCATAGACACTGGCAACTATTTTTTTCTTTTGATGCAATGTGAAATGCCGTTCAACTTCTGTAGTAATTCGCAGGGTATTATGAGGGACAAAGTTGGCACCAAATGTACTGTATTCTTCACTGACGGTAAATCCATCCATGAACTGATTCCATTCATAACTGATATGTGATTTTACTTCCCAACCGCTTCCCGGCAGCATATTCATGGCAAAAGAGGGTTTTCTGCGTTTTTGTTCGTAAAGGATTGACAGAGAATGGCCTCTGTAATAATCAAACCCAATTTCACCATGCTGCCATATTGTATCCGGATCATCATTATAGGTGTGGTACTGGTACACATCCTGTTTCACAGATTGTCGGTAATTACTGTAATTATAGCGGAAATTAAATTTATGTGCCGCATAGGCGAAACGCAGCCCTAAATCACCGGAAAATAAGCTAAAGGTAAGATCATTAAAAATGTGTATGTTATCAGCATCAGTGCCATTTACACGGGGATACAAAAATGGATCAGATCGGTCCGCTTCCCGATGGCGGGATATCCAGAATAAATTCGTATAAAAAGTGGGCCAGAATTTCCGGTATTCCATGAGAAGAAAAATATCCATATCTAAAAGGGAATTAGTGGAAGCTCCTCCAAAAATTGAAAAACGGTCTATGACTTCCGTGCTCATAAAATAAAAGCCCGGCTTTACGGTGTTGTAGTCCACCATTACCCTTGGCAAAATCGCCATGGACAGCATTTTCTCTTCATAAGTCATAGATACATAATTTTCGGAGAGAATCAGTTCAGACTCATTTTGATTTTCAAAATACCCCGGAGAATACCCAATTACCCCTGAGTCAATTTCTGTGCTGTTTTCTAACAGGGCAATATTATATCCACCATTTTCATAGAGGCTATAAAGAATTCTGCCATCTTTAAAGACAGAAGGCATGAAAGCACCTCCCAATACATTGGTAATATATTCCTCTCCCTCACTGGTTTGTCGAACAAGGTTAAATATGCCGGACTCATCCTTTGCGTAGATAAAGTTATTATTGGAAAAAGTCATATCCCTGACATCCCATTTTGAAGAAATTACCTTCTCCATTGCCCCTGTTTTCATATTTACCTCATAAACCTGCCGACCTTGATGATATACACCATCTGTTAATAATCCTCCATTCTTCCAGCTGAGAGAAAGCAGTTGGATGCCATTATCATTCCCGGTGAGACGATGAAAAGCAAGGGTGTCTGTTTCTGAATTAAATTCCTCAGACAGCCAGATATTAGAAGTTCCATCATAACTGTCTATAGCAGCGATTTTGTTGAGCTTTACATTGTAAGTTGGAGAGATTAATCGTTTATCATGGGTGAGACGGTCAATTTCTTCAGTGGTAAAATCATACTTGTATAAATCAAAGTATTTGGACCCCCATTTATTCGGTGCAGAGCGTTTTGTAAAAATAATAGTAGAATCATTTACCCATGTGGGTGCAGTCTGTACACCCCCTGCAATTTTATCTGAAGTTGAATCGCTGAAATGATACATGTATAAATCCGTTTGTCCAAAATAATCATTATCTTGATTTGAAAGATAGGCAAAGTGCTTACCATCCGGCGACCAAACAGGATGTATATTGGTCGTCCCGCTGCTCATTAAAATTTCACCTTTTTTTTCATGAGCTCGAACACTTCCGGTTTTTTTATGGTAATCTTTAATGAGAAATAATTTCCATTCATTGTATAAATCCTGTCCGCTTGAACCAGTGGCTTCCTTTATAGCTTCATTTATAGAATAGTTCAGAGGGTTTGCCAGGGCAATGGAAATTTCCTTCAATACCCTGGGTTGAAATTTTTCCGAAAGCCAGGATGAAAATAGAAACCCCTGGTTATAGGTGGACTCGTTCCCTATGCCCTTCTTACCAAAAGAATTCATGGCATCAAAGGTAAGAAGATTCTCATTCAATACCCTGTCCCTTACAATCATATCCCGATGTGAGTCCCAAAAGTCAAAATCTGCTCCGGGATACATAAATTGAGCGGTGCCTTCTGCCAGCCAGGGGGGAACTGAAACTCCCGGCAGTGGATAGCTGGCAATAATATTGGGATAGCCATACAGAACATCTGGCCTTTTTTCCTTTTCATAGTTCATCAATTGAAAAAAGGCAGCAGGGAATCTTCGGGGATATTTCATGGCAGCCCCAATTTGAATAATGTGGGTGAATTCATGGGTTATCACATTGTTTAACCAGCGATGAGAACCCCGCAGGTCAAAATCAAGGGGAAGTGCCCAGATAATGATTTTATTATCATAATAATAGGCAGCACCATTTGAAATATCATCTGTATCTTCAATAATAATATGCGTTTTACTCTCAGGTTCAAATGCATAAAATTCAGTGATGGGTGCATAAATCCGTTCTGCTACTGCTGCAGCTTCAGCAGCTGATCTTTTCGTTTCCTCATGATGATGAATGAGGAAATGCTCTGTTTCAATGGTACTCCAATCCAGTTCAGGATGATTATACCATCCCTGCGAACAGAGAAAGGAAACAAACAGAAAAAAAACTGCATTTTTCATGGGGTAATAACCATCCTTACCAGCTCAGCTTTTCCAACATCTGGTTTAACTTCCGCTAAATACAGACCAGCAGGAAGCTGGATATTTTCCCATTTAATTTCATTAAATTCAAAAGGGGTTACCAATTCTGTTTTCAGGTCTTTTTTTACAAGATACCCTGCTGCGTCATAAATATTCACTTTCACTTGAGTCACAGATTCGCTGCCTGCATAGAACCTGAAGGTTGTATTCCCCTCCGTTACCGGATTAGGATAATTATAGGCTTTCTTTCGAATTTTTCGTGAATTATCCGGCAGAGAATGCCTTCCTGTACTCAAAGGAAA
Organism: uncultured bacterium; assembly: GCA_964551815.1. Classification (GTDB taxonomy): domain Bacteria; phylum Fidelibacterota; class Marinisomatia; order SCGC-AAA003-L08; family D37C17; genus D37C17. The sequence continues at coordinate 25,744 of CAZKEL010000011.1, read as the reverse complement.
ACCTGATGGCCTGCTTTTGGCATTTAGCCAGTAACTATGATCTAAATCCTGTTGAAATAAGAACAACCTTGCTCCGTCAACCAATGCTATTTTCCCATTCCAAAAGGGTACCAGGGCCAGAGGTTGATCTGAGGCATAAGCTGCCAAATGATACAATCTTTCTCCATTGGCAGAGAGGATGACTATATTTGATTTTTCTCTAACTATGATTTCCGGCAATTGGTCTTCCAAAATATTGGCTATGAGGGGAGTACTGTTGAAATCTCCTGATACAGGGAAACCATTAACCAAGGTTCTATTTCCATTATAAACAAATAAATCCCCGTCACTGACTGAAATAATTTCATCTAATCCATCAGCATCAATATCCCCAAAGGACATAAAATTTGTTGGCGTCACATTAACCTCCTCCACTTGCTGACCAAATTCTATCTGTGTTATAAATCCCATAGGAGGATGAAAATCATATTGAGGATTCCCTGTTGAATCAATAAAAAATGGGTTTGAAGAGAAATAGACAGAATCTGCAATGTAAACTAATTGCTCTCCGGTATAAACTACATCAGATAAAAACTCAGGACCTGTTGTTGAGTTATGTTTCATGACACTGTCACCAATGGCATAATAAATACTTGCGCTGCTGTCTGTTTCATTAATGCCATTACCTAAGTAAGTTATAGTATTAGATGACAGAAATTCAGTTTCAAATATTTCTTCTTTCCTGATTTGAATACTCATTTCGGTTCCAATGTCACTTAAAACCTGTATGGAAATGAAGGACTCACCTCCCTGATAAGTGCGTGAAGAAGGGCTGCTTTGATGATCAAATATAACTTCCTCTGTTCCGGGGTTTGCAAATTCATAGCCAGCATTTCCTTTATACCACAAATCCCATCTGGTACCAGAAGTTGGATTATCCGAAGCAAAAAAGGCAAAACTCTTTCTGCCAATGTCCTGAGCCCCGTCTGCTTCCATTACTTTCACATGAGGGTTGTCTAAATCATTATTGATGCCCACACTATAAAGAGACGCATCCGGGTCTTTCACATGCCATATTAAAATACCTGAGCCGGGCAGTCCATAGTCATAGTGATCAAAACTCAAGATTACATTGGTTTCAGGACTGATAGTGATAAGATCATTCTGAATAAATAACTCATCATTGCGAGTAACAACATCAAACCAATGTCCAAACACAGAATCCTTTCTTGTTTCACTATAAATCTTATGTTTCCGTCGAAGGGAATCTATGTCAATTTCAGATTCAAGGAGGTTAAATTTGTTTTCAATGAGGAAATATTCATCCTCAGTAATATTCACTTTATAAACCTTATCAAACAAATGGGATGTCATAATCATTATTAAAGTGTCCAAATCATTGAAATGAATTTCTTCAACAGTTGCCCAGCCTGTTTCTGTCAGACTCCTGGTCCAGGGGGTAGGAGGTGCAGGAATCACTCCTCTGCCATTATTTGAGCCATGATCCATGAGTCCGAAGTATCCTACTCCCGGGTTCCCTGTTTCGGTGTTAAACATTGGAGGAAGCCCTAATTCATACCCCAAAAGAAATGTAAAAATCCCCGTCATTCCTAACTGGATATCACAGAGATCATGAGTGCCATAACGGGGGTTGCCGAAGATATCTTCCACCACATCAAAATAAACCATATTCTGAGTTTCGGGGAGTAAAATTCCTGTTGTCACCATAGTTTCAGAAATTATAGCGGGAACGACTCCCGTCATCATTTCTTCATCAATATAAGCTGATTTTAAATCGTAGATAGTGGGATCCATCGAAGGGAGAGAAAAATCCTGCCCCAACCCGGCATGGAAAACGATAAAAACTACTTCATCAGCTGCCAGATTTTTACTTTGTAGATAAACCTCAATTTCTGGTTTAGCCAATTCCAATACTTCGGAAAAAAATTCAGCCAGCTGTGAATCTGATTTGGCATAAGCTTCCATTTCCTTTGAGACCTTATAGTACCCATTAGGTGAGTCGGGATTATTGACTATAGTATGGCTAAAGGGCAGCTTACCACTTGAGACAGTGTTATAATAATTCCCTGCAGCTTTAAGTTGATCAGAAAAATAGGCGGCGTTGTGAGGAGGGGGATCAGCTAAAAAACCATTACAGCGCAATACATTAGATTCATGAAAAAATATATATTGATTTATTGAACCGGTTAAAAACTGCCCTCGTCCGCTGGTCTTGGGGTTATCTGTCTCTTCAAATTGGAACTCCGCCATTATTCCTACCATGTGCAGTGTATCAGGAACTGACAGGGATGACGTATTATTACCAGAATTTTCGGGCTGAAAATAATTAGCCCCGAATCCGAGGCTAATTAAAGAGAATATAATAAAAATTTTGAACAATTAATAAGCCGGAAACCAGCTATTAAATTTCTATATTTATGGAGAAAAACATGGTGTTGGCACGGGGGTGTCCCTGCTCTCCTGCAGTATATCCAAAGTCAAAACCATATTGAAGCAGGCGAATTCCTGCACCGAAAGTAGGATTAAAAATTTTCCCCTCATAGTCGTGAATATACCCTGCTCTTAGGGCAAAACTATCTGTGTACCAATATTCCAGTCCCACATTGTAAATCATTTCCTGCAATTCCTGAGTAAATTTTCTTTCTGCACCAGTGCCTTTTTCCTTACAGACTTCCTCATTTACACATTTCCCGTAAATACCTGAAGGGTCTTCCGTGAGTTCATCCACATCAGGTACACCATCACCATCTGCATCATTGGCGGCATCCCATGCCCAACCCCCAATAACTCTATCGCCATCATGGTCAATATCACCCCCGAAAAACCAATCATCCAACCAGGCAGTTCCGATTGCTAAATACCAGGGATCATCAAAATAACCCTTATTGTCATACTCAATCCTGCCATCAGCATTGTACACAGCCAGTGGATCATTTTCACTCACCCAACTGCCGAATTCATCATAACCTCCTACATAACCATCACCATCCCAGTCCATCATTTGATAGCGGGTAACCAACAGCTTATTGGCATCAAATAGAAAATTTACTTTGTTATAGCCATCATTATATAATTGTGAAAAAAGTCCCAGCCTCATATTGGTAGGTGAGGGGTCAGCCTGATCAACATCCACAAAATCAATTTTAGGACCAATGTTTGAAATAGAAATCCCCAAGTTGAATTTATCCTCACTGTTATCAATTTCCATCGTTTCAATATGGCTGGTAATACTGCTAAGCATTCCCTCAGGAAGAGTAAGTTGAGAAATAATATTCTCTGTAAGGTAAAAGGTAGAATCACCAAAATTTTCAACGGTGGCAGGGTCAAATTCTTCATTCTGAATATCGGTAAATAACTCTATCACATTATCCATACCAGCCACTGCATTGGTCAGACTTTCCTCAAGGGATTGATACTCCTCAAAGGCTTCAAATTCAGAGTATTGCTCTTTTAGTGCAATCAAGTCTTCTGCCAGAACAGTTTGATTTTCGATTAGTGCATAGAGATTTCTGTCTTCTTCCACAGCTTCTAAAAACAAGTCATTTAATTCTTTTTGTTCATCAATAATTTCATTCAGCCTATCAAAACTCCGATTGACTTTATTGGTTTTCTTCAATCTGAGTGCTTGATTACTGGGTTTGAACTTTTTCAAATAGCCAACATCAAAGCCAAAGTCTGTTGAATATCCTTTTCCTTCTTCACCAGCAACCACTTGATCAGAAAGTTTTTGATGGAAAACTTTGAAATTAAAACCGATGGATGAGGACTCTGATAATTTTGTACCAAAACTTGCAGCGACTGCCCCCATATAAGATTTCCAATTATCTGTAGGATTTCCAAACTCATCCATTCCGATTTGTTCACCCAGATTTAGATAAATGAGGTGCCCCCCTACAGAACCCAGTCCATCAATATGGTGACGGTAGGTTAAGAATTCATAGTATAAGTCAGATGCTAAATTTGGCAGCCAGTTCACATGCATCCCGGCAGCTTCAGACCCTTTTAAGAACCCCAACCCTGCAGGATTATAATAACTGGCATAGGCATCATCTGCTTTTGCTACCTGAGCTTCTCCGGAACCCTGTGGTCCGGCACCGGGAGCGATTAACAGAAAGATGGCTCCTGCTTCTCCCACCGCTGACAGCCAATTCAGGCTCAGCATTAAAATAAGTAATGTATTTTTAATCATAATTATCCCTGATAAATAAAAAACCGAGTACCCATGAAAATACCCGGTTTTACCTGAGACTTTTCCATAGAATTGCATTTCTGATAAGGGGAAATTCCCCTTTGGTTCATTTTCACAATGTCAGACCCATGCAGATCCTATTTAACAAAAGTCTATATAAAAATTCCCTATTAAATTTGTCTATAAATTTACCTGTTTTCCACCATGGAAAACAATATTCACAATACCATAAATGAGGGATTTTGAAAAAGGTTCCTGAATTAATGATTAGATTAATCCCTCCCCTTCCAATAAGCTTTCATATATTTTGTGGGATTCTCCTTAATATCCCTAACCAGGTCTCTAAACTCCAGGACGAAAAGATTCATATTGTGATGCAGGGAATCAGATTCGGTTAGTTTACCTAATGTCCCTTCACCGCTTTCAATTCTTTCAAGGATATTTGCCATACGGTCTGCTGCATCTGAAAAGGATTTACTCCCTGAATTAAATTCAGAGATGGCACTGCTCATTTCCTCTGATTTATCTGTTACTTGTTTTAAATTGTCCAACATACCATCTAGTTTGCGGATTTCTTTATTTACACCGTATTTTAAATCCTTAATAGTCCCTGCTAAATTTTTAATGAGATCCTGAATATTCTGGCGGTCTTTTTCTGTTAAAAGAGTTTTATAATTAAATGCCAAAGTATCTAATTGAGCAGTGAGAGACTCCAAATTTAAGAGTGTTTTCTGAATTTTGTTTTTCTCCTCCTCCCCTAAGGTGGTTTTTAACCGGCGTGCAAAAGCTGATAAATCTTGGGTAAGGGGTACGATTCCAGGTGTGATTTCTGTAAAATCAAATTCCCGCAACCCTTCCACCGTTTCGCCGGGGAGGATGAAATCCTTGGTATTAAATCCGGGAGTGATAGAAATAAATTTTGATCCAATGAGTCCCTCAGATTTTATCTCAATTTTTGAATCAATGGGAATGCTGAATGCAAAGGAGTTATCAATAGACAGTTCAACAGCAATTTTCTGCCCCATAATCCTGGTTTGGGATACCTTTCCAATTTTCTTTCCAAGCATATCTACCTGATCGCCTACATTCAGACCCTGTACATTTTCAAACAGCACCGTAAAGGAATAATTTGATTTCCTGATGGAAATATCCTGCAAATAAAGCAGACCAACTACAAATGCGATACTGCTGATTACAAAAATTAAACCAATGAGAATGAGTCGTGAAGTTTTCATAAAATCTCCTTTATACTAAGGTACTGTCTCCTGTGATAAACTGTTGAACAATGGTATCATCATCCGATTGAATTTCTTGTGGGCTTCCATCAAATTGAATGCCTCCCTCATGGAGTAAAATGACCCTGTCTGCCACCTCATAGACAGTACGCATTTCATGGGTTATTATAACAGAAGTAACAGATTCTGACTGTTGAAATTTCAATATTAATCGGTTTATGCTGTCTGTCATAACTGGGTCCAATCCTGTGGTGGGTTCATCATAAAACAGGTAGGAGGGTTTGATGGCGATGGCTCTGGCGATACCTACTCGTTTTTTCATTCCGCCGGAAAGTTCTGCCGGCATGAGGTTTTCTGTGCCTGACATTCCCACAGACTCAAGGGAATCCATCACTCTCTTAGTTATTTCAGTTCCCGTCAAGTTTGTTAATTTCTGCAAGGCAAGACTTATATTACCGCCTACTGTCATAGAATCAAACAATGCTCCAAATTGAAACACCATACCGATGGTAGAGCGAATATTCTGTAGTTGTCTGAAATTCATGGAATTGATGAGTTTGTTATCCACATAGATTGTACCTGCATCCGGCTTTATCAGTCCAATCAGGCATTTAAGTAAAACAGATTTACCGGCACCGGACTTCCCCACTATAGCCACTGACTGTCCATGAGGGATTGAAAAGGAAATATCTTTTAATACTTCTTTCCCGCTATAGGCTTTGGAAATATTTTTAAGTTCAATCATAACAGAAGTGCTGCCAGTACATAATCTAAAAATACTATGGCTATACAGGAGACAACTACCGTTGCTGTGGTAGATTTCCCCACTCCGGTAGCGCCACCGGTGGTATAGTATCCCTGATAACAGGCAATGGAAGTTATAGCCAACCCAAAGAACAACCCCTTAATGAGTCCAAACCAGGCATCCCAGGGACGAAACCAGTTTCTGAGTCCTCTGATAAATTCCATAAAACTTACATCCATAGCGTTCATGGCAGCAACCAATCCTCCTAAAATTCCAAAGCAATCGGCGATAATCACCAGCATGGGGAACATGATAGCAGAAGCAAGAATTCGAGGCATAATTAAAAAAGAAACGGGGTCGAAGGAAAGGGATTCCAGGGCATCTATCTGCTCAGACACCCGCATGGTTCCAATTTCAGCTGCGATGGTAGCCCCTACCCGCCCAGTCATGACTAATGCGGTCATCATGGGGGCAAGTTCCATAAGTACCGATTCACCAACCACGGAGCCTACAAACCAGTTTGGTACGAATCCTGATTCAAATTGATAGGCTGCCTGAACAGAGGTTACCATTCCGGAAAATAAACTGGTGAGTATGACAATGGGAATAGATAAAACACCTATTTGATACATATGGTCAATGGTAAGGTTGAGATATTTATGCCAAGTAAAAATAGAGCGGAACATACTTGCCATCAGCTCAACGTACCGCCCTATTCCTTCAAGGGTTTTCAGGATAAGCTGAAATGGCAGAAGTAAGAATTGAAACATGGGAAAATTAAACGTAAATGAAAGCCCCAGTAAACGGGGTTATTTCTTCAGATCTTCAATCTGTGCTTTAAACTCGCCAACATCCTTAAATTGGCGGTACACAGACGCATAACGGATAAAGGCAACTCCATCTATTTTCTTCAATTCATCCATAACCAGCTCGCCAATGCGGGATGCGTCAATCTCTACATTAGATATATTGCTGATTTTCTCTTCAATAGAATGTATAGCCTGCTGGATATCATCTTCCGGAACGGGTCTTTTCTTACAGGCAATGTGAAAGGAGTTTTCTAGTTTTTCTCTATCATATTCTTCGCGGATACCGGATTTTTTTATGACCTTTACAGGGTTGGCAAGGATATACTCATAGGTGGTATAGCGGTATCCACATCCGGGTCTGGTGCATTCCCGCCTGCGGCGGATGCTGGTACCCTGATGAATTGACCGGGAATCTACAACTTTGGAGTCTTCGAAACTACAATCCGGGCACTTCATCTAATACCGGTTCCTCATAAAGTGGAAATTGCGAGCATAAATCTGCCACTGCATTTCTCGTATTAACTATGATGGATTCATCCTCATGGTTTCGGATAACTTTATCCATTAAATGGGCAATCTGAATCATCTCATCTTCTCCCATGCCTCTGGTGGTCAAAGCGGCAGTCCCCACACGTACACCGCTGGTAATCATGGGACTCTTCTCATCAAAGGGTACCATATTTTTATTTGTGGTGATCCCGGCTTTTTCCAGGGTGATTTCTGCTTTCTTGCCGGAAATCCCGGTTTGAGAAATATCAATGAGTACCACATGGGTATCTGTTCCACCTGAAACAATGTCATAGCCCAAATTTAAAAGAGTTTCAGCCAATGTTTTGGCATTTTTTACAACCTGCAGCATATAGTTTTTGAAGGCGGGCTGTAGGGCTTCCCGGAAAGCTGCAGCTTTACCTGCAATCACATGCATGAGTGGTCCGCCCTGAATTCCCGGCATTATGGAAGAATCAATTAATTCAGAAACCATTTTAACTCTGCCCGATTTAGGAGCAACGACTCCCCAGGAATTTTCAAAATCCTTACCCATAAGGATAATTCCACCTCTGGGGCCTCGCAGCGTTTTTTGGGTAGTACTGGTGGCAAAATGACAATGGGGCCAAGGTGAGGGGTGCAGGCCTGCAGCAACCAATCCTGAAGGATGAGCAATATCTGCCATTAGATAGGCTCCAACTTCATTTGCAATTTGCCGGAACTCCTCAAATTCAATGAAGCGTGGATAGGCAGACCCTCCGCAGACAATGAGACGGGGTTTGCATTCTTTAGCCAGGGAGAGCACCTGATCAAAGTCCACTCTGCCTGTTTCTTTCTTCACCCCATAGGATACAAAATTATACAGCTTACCTGAAAAATTAACGGGACTTCCATGGGTTAAATGTCCGCCGTGGGCAAGGTCTAAACCCATGACTGTATCTCCCGGCTTCAGCAATGTAAGATACACCCCCATGTTTGCCTGAGAACCAGAATGGGGCTGTACATTGGCATATTCAGCCTTGTACAGAGTTTTTGCTCTGTCTCTTGCTAAATTCTCCACTTCATCAACAGCTTCACACCCGCCATAATAGCGTTTGCCGGGATACCCTTCAGCATATTTATTAGTCAAGACGGAACCTACCGCCTCCATAACAACAGGGCTGGTGAAATTTTCAGATGCAATCAATTCAAGAGTATTCTGTTGACGCAGTAATTCCTTTTCAATACAAGAATATATCTGTGGATCAGATGATTTCAGCATAATATGGAGTCCAATTTTTCGATTCGATGTTGATGTCTGCCCCCTTCAAAAGATTTTTTCAGCCAGAGGTCAACGACTGTTCTGGCTTTCTCTGCACTTACAAAGCGGGCACCCAAGGATAAAATATTAGCATTATTATGAGTTCTGGATAATTCCACAATATCCAGAGGGCCGTCATAATAAACTGCTGCCCTAACTCCTTTAACCCGATTTGCTGCCATCGCTTCCCCTTGACCTGAGCCTCCCATAATAATTCCAAGGCTGTCAGCATCCTCAGCCACTTTCTGAGCAGCCGGGATAATAAAATCAGGATAATCATCAGCGGGGTCTAAAGTATGAGCACCACAGTCTTCAACCTCATATCCATTTAATGATAAATGTGATTTCAATGCCTCTTTTAAGTCAAACCCTGCATGATCTGTAGCTAAGTAAATTTTCATTATTTTCGGCTAATTTTTCGTGATATCCAGGAATAACAATCACCATGTGGAGTAACTTCCTTTTCCCCTTCAGGACGCATAAACCAATCTGACTGAGAGGTTACGAAATTCTCGCCGAGAAAATCTCTTCTGGTTCTTGCCTGGGAATATCCTTTATTAAAGGCTTCTTTATAATCTTCCCAGGAAATTTCATAAACAACTTTATCCCAGAAGGAGAGGGGGTCACCACTACATAATTCTGCTGCTGCATAAAATACTTCTGCCCGTTGATATATTGCTGCTCCTTTTTTACCACTCATTGATACAGCTTTTTCAGCCCAGTCATGTGCCTCCTGAAATTTTTCCCTGTTAGTGAGTATTTTAGAAATATCAATTGCCACTTCAAAATTAGTGGGATCTGCTTTCGCCAGAGTATTATAAACTTCCAATGCTTCCTCCTCTTTATATAAGTTTAGGTAGGCATCTCCCAATGCTCTGAGGATTTCTGTATTATATTTTTCATACACCAGAATTTCGGTACACACTTCAATAATTTTCTCATCTGATGCTGACTCCTGCAATGACCGGATATAATCCAGTCCGTACTGAATATTGGAGGGTTCTGATTCCCAGCGTTCCCGATCAACTGCAGACTCATCCTTGCCCAGTGCTGAAAAGGCTGCCTTCTTTTCCGCATTAGCAGTTTTATTAGCAGGGTCATATTTTAACCAGATGTCCAGAATGTCCACTTGTTCTTCAAACATTTCCTGATCTCGATATACATTACTTAACAATTCAAGGACTTCTACATTTTCTTCCTCAATACTTAAGATGGTGTCAAAGTAATAAATTTGGTCTTCATAATTACCCAGTTTCCCTGAATTTTCTCCTGCCATTTTTAGAAGTTCCAAATCTTCTGGTGTATATTTCAGGCCTTGATTAAATACATAGGATGCGCTGTCAGGCATATTGAGCTGCTGATAAGAATATGCCATGTATTTAAAGGTATTCTCCGGATCTAATGCACCGCAATTACAACGCAATAATTGATTATAATTATCTACTGCTCCCCTCCAATCTCTGTTTTGATAATTTGAGGATGCAAAATTTAGCAACAGTTCACAGGGGTCACAATCTTCCAAGTCTTCATAGATGGGTATTCCTCCCTGATCTGCTGATGGTGATTCAACTGTTGGAGGTACACATCCAACAATTATGAATATTCCAATTAAGAATAATAACTTATACAACTTACTTTCTCCTTCTTTTCATGAACCAATTTTCTCCTGTGGTAATACCCACATGAAGACTGATGTAGTTTTCGGTATTTCCCTGTAGAATGACAGATTCCTTCATTCCCGTTTTTAGGGCAAAATCTATAGACTGTGTATTATTTAAATATTCAAATCCAATACCAAATGATGCCCCATAGTCTGTATAATCTCCTTCTGAAAAGGAAAGGGTTTTGTAGTATATTCCCGTTCTCAAATTGAGATTATTCCAAAACCCTATTTTAGAATTTATAATCTGATAATAGCTTCCTAAATGGATAGAATTTTCATTGGGCATTTCCAACCCAAACAATGCTGCATCCCGAGGGAAGGAGGGTAAGGCATTATGTCTGTGCCATTCAGTAGTAATACCCCAATAGCGGTGAGCTTTATATTGGTATCCTAACCCTACATGACTTATGGCCGGCTCTCCAAATGACTGCAGAGGTATTTTAACGGTTGAGGAAGAATTTTCAAATACCTGAGTGTTTTGATAGGCATAACGAAAGTTCCCCGTAATAGTTGAAGTGGCTGCAGCTTCATGCTCAGGAGTTGTAAACCGTCCTTCTATTGTGAAAGAATTCCCCCTCATGAGATAATCCTTATCAACCACGGTACGCTGCACATTGGTTCCTGAAGCAAATACAAGTTCACCTTCATCCTGAAACTGTCCTAACTCAACATTGGTGGTATAGGCAGTATCAAATTGAACATCATAGGTATAAACTTCATCAGTGAAAAAATAATTACCAAAAATGAAATTATTCTCTAAACCAAAAGAAAAATGATCGTTCAGTTTAAAAGAATAGGTGAGAAATATTTCTGACAACCCCCCTTTTAAGGTGTAATTACTACGGAATGCAATGGGCAGCCCGGTGACAGATTCGGCAGCCCCTAAATAGCTGAAATCTTTTTCAGAAATATCTGCTGTACTGCTGCGGAACAGAGGACGAATACCCATGCCCAGTACTTTTTTATGTCCTACGGGAAAAAACAATGAAAACCGGGTCAGGTTTTGTTGAAACTGTTCAGGCAGGGAACCGCTGTTTACAAAGTTTGCACCAGATTGAATAGTAAAATGGGTAAGAGCAGACCGCCATAATGAGGAGGGTGAATCCATTGACAGGTTCTTTTGATTTCCTGAAAAGAAATTACCATCTCCAAGACCAATGGAGGCAGGTGACGAAGACCGTACAAGTCCACCAGCCCCGTAAAGGGAAAACCCATCTGGAAGTGCATAACTCAGCCCTATACTGAATAGGAGAAAAGTAAACAATCGCATCATTGGGAATACATTACCTCAATTCTGGGGTTAAAGGTGTTGATGTCTGCATTCATAATAAAAGAAACATTGGAATAATTGTATAAACTACCATTGGTGAAAATATAAATGGGAGTATTTTCTGAAAGATTGCCATTTTGAATACCCTTGAGTACTGCTCCGATTGGGACAGAAATGGAATCTACACCACTGGGAATTGTAGTGGAAACCAAGTTCACTTCTTCACCATTTTTGTTCTCCGCCCCTATATACATCCACATACCATTTGGCTGCAGAGTGGTATGAGTTTTATCAAGGTATAAAATCAAATTAGAATATTGATGAGAGAATATATAGCCCCCGGATTGGAGAAAAGAATGGAGATCATTGAATTCCAAGTGTGGAGTTAAATCATCTGCATAGTTTAGCCTTAAATAGTCTGTCAAAACAGACTCATCTAATTCATTGCGGGGAAGTAAGGTGAAATCTGAAAATAAACTTTCCCCATTTATTGTAGTAGTTGAAAGATTTTTCTCAGTTAATACTGAGTCGGATTTAATAAAGGGTATGTGACTTAGTCTGAACTGGAGCCCCATCAAAGGTAAATGAGTTTGTGTATTAATGTACACATCAAATTGAGTCTCAGATATTTTTTTAATTTCAGATATCCAGATACTGATGGTGTCTTGGGGTATGTCAAAGGAAAATTCAGTATTCTCCCCTTCCATCATATTTAACAGGTACCCCCCGCTACCGGGAAGGTAGGGGGTCATTAGTCGGGCGATTTGAAAAGCTTCTAATGAATCGGGTACACGGTCTATACCGAAATCATACCATCTTTCCCCTTCATTCTCTCCCCAATAATTGTTACCATCTTTATCCTCCCAGTTTAATATTCCGTTACCTTCAGTACCGGTAGAGTCAACTTCATTCCAATTATCCTGGTTGGGGTCAATATTATAATCATCGGATGCATCACTATCCTCACAGTTTGCATCTTCACCACAGTCTAAAAACTCACCTTCATCAATAATACCATTCCCTTCAGTATGGCTGGTATAATCTTCTACTTCATTTTCATTAAACTTACCATCAGAACCTGTATCATCGAAAGACTCTCCCTCATCGTAGATACCATTATTTTCTCCTGTATCCACATCACCAGAAAGGGATGCCGGGAGCCCGTCAATACCCCAATCTTTAAAGGGTTCACCACTATCCCAACTTCCATTGTTTTCTGTTCCTGCAGTATTCAGTTGAGAAAAATCATCTCCTGCAGGGTCTGCATTATCATTATTGGGGTCATACCCCAGACTACCGTCACCATTACAGAGTCCATCCCCGCTTTCTAAACTATCAGGGCAGAAATCACTGCCCCAATCCTGCCATTTTTCACCTTCTCCTGCATCCCAAATACCATTTCCATTCCGGTCCATCCAGTCCAGGGAAGCATTACCCTCGGTGCCCAAATTATTAAAAGGTGAATCTGCTTCATTATCTACACATTGTCCATTGCCATCCTCTAAAGAATCCTTACATCCGTCACTACCGTAGTCTTCAAAAATTTCCCCTTCATCATAGTTCAGATTATTTTCAGTAGAGTCTGGGTTTGTCTCGGCATGCCAATTATCTCCTGCTGGATCAGATTTTGAGCGAAATGCAATAGCACTGTCAATATTAAAGTATATAGAATCAGAATCGGTGGTAGTTTGGGGATCAATTTCAATACTAATTTTTGTTAATGTCAAAGGCTGATTAAAATTTCCTGAAATGATGTCATTTCCCATTGCTACAGAATCAAAGCGGACAGTTTCACTGAGAGAATATGGCTGTGACTGCAAATTCAGAGCATACACTGTTCCCCAAAAAGCAGATGCAGAATCAGAAATATAGAAGGCATTTTCAAAGTCTACGCCCTCTGTTGCTGATGCAGTACTCGTTACTGTATTTATGCTGTACCGATTGTTTGAAATTTGAGTATATTGGTTTTGAAGATACTCCACCTTCAGCTTTGGAGAAATTGCAGCATTACTCATATTTGCAGAGGTAAATTCCAAATAGGCAGTCTCGGTAGTTCCTAAATAATCTACATTCGGCAGGTAGGATATGAGCAAGGCTGGAGCCAAGGATTCACTACAATATTTTTTAAACAGGGAATCCGAATTCCCTGGTAAGCTGATTTCTAACAGTGTGTTGCTAACGGAAATAAGTGAGTCAGCAATTTGAATACCTTCACTCACGGAAGATAATGTTTCATTCACCTCAGACTCAGAGAGTACCTTCTGTTCATCCCAGATTTCAGTGGGAGGTAAGAGATATATTTTTAGGGAGTCAGGTTGAATCAGATTGGTATTCTCTCCATTATTTTCAAATGACAAATTTGAAACTGAATTTAAACTTACCTTTACAGAGGAAACAGAATGCGAACTGCAGGCAGGATGACCGCTCACCGTTTGGGTTCGTATTTGCATGATCGTCGAAACGGTGTCGCCAGAGGATAAAATTCCAGCATATAATCGCGGACTCTTACCGGTATGATCCTGCCCCTGAACTGTCTTAGACTCTGCAGGGTTTAATGTAAAATAATTTCTCACAAAATTATATCCTCCGGGAGGATTGAATACCAAAGGATCAGAGGTGCAGCTAAACAACAGTAATATCCCCCCCAATACCAGGAAATTGCTCATCCTGTTTTTATTCGGGGTGGGCAGGAGATTCATTATAATTTCCGGCAGGCTGACTCTATGGTATTAGCAGTGTCTTTCCAGAAACTGCGGTCCGTTTTTTTAGGAACATCAATTACCATTGAATCAGCTTCTTCAAAAGCTTCGTATAATTTTTTCTGTTTCTGCATAGTTTCCATCACCTTTTTAGACTCATAATTCATAGCAATAACCAGATCTGCATCTTGAATTGCCCTTATATGATTATCCACTGATTTACCCTTTTCTGCAGGTTCAAGATCAATGGCATTATAGGCAGTTTTGGAATATTTTCGGTAATTATTCACTGAATGGATTATATAAACTGATTTCATATTTCCATAAAATTCATCACTTTGATATTGTTCCTTGAGAATGGAAGGTACAAATGAAGTTTGCCAGTCATTACAAACCAGAACATCAGGTGCCCAAAACATTGAGGTTAGAGTATGCACTGCTGCTTTCGCAAAAAATGTAAAGCGGAAATCTATATCGCTGAACACCCTTCCGTTTCGCGCCTTATAGATCAGTTCGGGCAAGGATTTATAAAGCGTGTTATTTTCAATAAAATAAACTTGCACCCTGGTTTCGGGAATAAAACAAGATTTTAAATTTATAATATGTTTTTTTCCATCGTACATGACAGGAAGATCCTTCAACCGGATTACCTCCCGCAGGATGTATTTTCTTTCAGATACAAAACCATATTTTGGCTGAGATACTCTGATATCCACATCTTCTTTATCATGCAGCTTTGCAGTAATTTTTCGGGAAAAATTGGAGAGTTCATAGGTCTCTGAAAAGGGAGCAACTTCAGCAGATAAATAATATAACTTTAAGGGGGCCATGGATTTCCTTCTTTAATTTCGGTTTAATACTTTTGGAGGTTTTTCTGAGCTTTTTTATAATATTCGCTGTTTGGATAGAATTCTAATAAGGATTCAAATTCTCTTTTGGCATTGTCGGTCTGACCAATATTCACATAACACAGACCTAATTTAAACTGGGCATCATCTGCCTTGTTGGTTCCTGGAAAGGTGAAAACCTTTTCAAATTCCTTTATTGCTCTTCTGAAATCTTTTAAGGAATAATAAATCTCTCCTATCCAATACTGACAGTTATCTGCAAGGTCATGATTACTGTCTGCCTGAATAAGAAATTTAAATCCGTCTAAACTCATATTCCATTCACCATTCTGATATTGCGACAACGACTCAATATATTTAGCGGTGTACTCTTCATTGGTGATTTTGGGAATGACCTTTGTTTTTTTCTTGACAGTAATTTCTGTCATTTCCTTATAGCTGGCAATAAGGGAGGTAATTTTATTTTCAATCATCACCAGGTCATTTACAATTTCAAAATATAAACTGTCTGTATAAAAGGTGCGGTCTTCTAAAATTTCAATTTTATTTTGGATCTTATTCAAGGTTTTCACCACATCAGCATCCATATTTTGATCCTCCATTTCAGCGAGTATGGAACGCACTTCATTTTCCAGCTTCTGCTTAAACTCTCTTACGGATTCATTGTTTTCATCATAGACATCAATCACCTGGGTTTGATCTTCAAGCTCATGCCTGTATTTTATCAATTCCTTCTCTATTTCACGAATTTGTTTTCCCTGGGCTTCTAATTGATTTTTCAATTCATTTATTTCCTGTTCTGAGGGATTATCTGAGGGGGTATATTGCGTTCCCGCACTGGTTCCTGCACATCCGGTGAATAATAAAAGGCATAACAGAAATATTCCCGTTACTAAATTTTTAACTACGGCAGCCATGATGGATTCCTTGGTAATCTTCGAATTTAAAATAAAATTGAGGGGTTAATTTTACGCATTTCCTTTATACCCCTACAATTGCAAAAGTGAGTTTAAATATGGTGATTGATAATAGAATTCACCATAGCCAAAATGATGACACAAGTGAGCATAAAGGAACCACCATAACTGAGAAAGGGTGCCGGCAGACCCGTTACAGGAAGCAGCCCAACTGTCATCCCCAGGTTAACAGCGAAATGGATGAAAAGAATACTGACGAACCCAACCAATACCAGGCTGGAAAATCGATTTGAGATGATACCGGCGTAGGTTATGATCCAATAGAGCATAATAAAGAAACAAAGGAGAATTACAAAAATACCGGCTAATCCCATTTCTTCTCCTATCACAGATATTATAAAGTCTGTATCCCGAACCGGTAAATAGCGCAGTTGAGTCTGGGTACCCTGTCCAGGTCCTTTTCCCCAAAGTCCACCTGAACCAATGGCAATGATGGATTGAATAACCTGGTACCCTGCTCCCTGAGGGTCCCGCATGGGATTCAGCAGCGTAAGAATTCTTTCCTTTTGGTGGTGGTAGAGGATGTTGTTCCAGATATAGGGTGCCATGATACCACAGACAATATTGGTTATAAAATGTGCCACGCCGTGCAGGATTCTCGGTTGGCTGAAATAAATAATGATAAGTAATACTGCCATCCAAATTGAGAAGATGAACAGATTAAAAGCAGCAATAATACTGATTACCGGAGCAATTACGGAAAATAAATAAAATGATCTGATTCCTGACCAATATAACATGGGGATGGCTATAAATCCATAAACTATAGCCGTTCCAAAATCCGGCTGTTTAAATACAAGATAGGCAGGAACAATAGCCATGAGGAGAGTAATTATCATAACGGGTATTTCCCGCCGTCTGTTTTGCTGTTCTGCTAAATATCTTGCTAAGGCAAATACCAGAAAAAGTTTACCAATTTCAGACGGTTGAAAGGTAAAAGGTCCCAATAATAACCATCTTTTTGCTCCACCGATTGCTGGCATGAAATAGGTAATAACAATAAACAAAAATAGGAGAATGTATAAATGATAGGCATATTCCTGAAAAAATTGAAACCGGAACCATTGTAGGATAATAAAAACTATCGTACCCAACCCCATCCAAATATATTGCTTATAATAAGTTGAGGTTAAAAGGGACTGAGTATCCCCTGTATGTTTCAGGGTGATTAAACTAATGCAAAGCAGAACAAATACAGGAATGACAATGCGCCAGCGAATGATCAATCCCTCAGGAGATTGAACAATTTTGTTTAGGAAATTATTGAAAAGGGGCATGCTTCTCAGCATATTGAAATATGTGTTTTGAAATGGAAGCTGCTTCCACAGAACCCTTTCCGCCATGCTCAACAATGACGGCTAAAGAAACAACGGGATTACCCTTCATTTTCATAAATCCTGCAAACCAGGAATGGTCCTCTCCATGAGGGTTTTGTGCCGTCCCCGTTTTCCCATGCACTTCTCCACTTTTAACGGCTGCCTGCTTGCCGGTACCTTCTTTATGATTCACCACATTCCAGGCAGCTTGTTGAATAAAATTCCAGGTTTCCTGTTTTAGGTTAACCTGTACTTCTGCTGTTTTCTGGTTCTTCACAAGATGGGGTTGATAGGTTTTTCCACCGGTAGCAATGAGACTCATAAACTGAGCAACCTGAAGGGGGGTCACCAAAACATCACCCTGACCGATTATAAAAGTGAGCAGATTCCCGGCAGCCCAGCCATACCGGCCATAGCGGGAATTCATATAGGCTTTATTGGGGACATTCCCCCTCTTCTCACCTAAAATATCAATTCCCGATTTTTCTCCGAATTTAAACTGCTCCACAATTTCCTGCCATTCTTCAAATGACATCTTTTGCATGAGATGATAGAAATACACATTACAGGACTGTTGAATAGCTAAATTAAGATCAACTTCTCCATGCCCAGCAGTATTCCAACAATGGAAGTCCCTGTCCCCAAAACCATAGACGCCAGAGCAATAAACCTTCCAGTCAGTGGATACTTTGTTTTTTTCCACAGCTAAAGCTGCAGCAGCTAGTTTCAGGGTACTTCCCGGTGGATACAATCCCTGTATAACTCGATTCAACAAGGGTTTGTCAGGGTCTGAATTCCAGCCCTCCCATAATTCAATGGGGACGGGTCCTGCAAAGGAGTTTAGGTTGTAATCCGGAGCTGAATGAAATGCCAGAACTTCCCCTGATTCGGGAGCAAGAACCAAAACAGCTCCCTTTTTATCTCTGAACAATTTTTCCACCAACGCCTGCATTTTAGCATCTATGGATAATATCAAATGCTCGCCGGGATTAGGCAGGGTTCCGGGATTTTCATGTAAAACACCATGGTCAATACCGTATATATCCACCAGTCTGTATTCTGTGCCGTCTTTCCCTCTTAGCATTGATTCATACATCTTCTCAATACCACTAAAACCAAACACATCCCCTAATTTATATTCCAGATCACCAGGCGGATTTATTGAAGATTCTTCTGTAACCACGCGAAGATACCCCAGTACATGGGTGAGCTTAGCTGAATCAGGATAGGTTCGTGCGGGAAATTCAGAAAACATCATTCCCGGTAAATCCAGCTTATTTTCTTCTAACTGGGAACGCTTTTCAAAATCAATATGTCGTTTGACGGTGAAGGGGCGAAATCTGTAAAAGGAATTTTTTTTGGTTTTCACCGACACAGCAATTTCGTTTACTTCCAAACCGGTAACTTTTTCAAAAATTTCATAATTAAAATTGTCTGTTACATCAAAAGGAATGAGGGATAAATCATAAATCTGACGATTATCCACAATAGGAATATGATTGCGGTCAAATATGATTCCCCGCGGTGCATTCAAACTGATTTTCCTGATACTGTTTCCTCCTGCTTTTTCCTCATATTCTTGTTGTTGGTGGATCTGCAGAAAATAGAACCGAAAAAAAATAAGGAGGAATATTCCTGCAAGAATATAGATGATCTTTCTGTCTTTATACAGCATAAATTTTATCGGGAGAACAGGTTTCTTATGATAGCTTTATCTAAAACCCACAGGATGGTAAAACCAACCAGAGTATGCAAAGCAGCAACCTGAGAGAGAAGAGCAACGCTAGCTGGAGTACCATTGAATTTAATGAAAAAATAGAGAAGGAAATGCAGTAAGAAAATAGTAATTACAACGAGAGCACGAATGATGGGTGACCACACATTGCGATATAATGCTAAAGAACCAAAACCAAACCCTGCAATAGATTTGGTAAAGGCCATTGCCCCAATTATTTCATAATGTGAGGCAAAATCCTGAACCAACCCAAAACCGAAACCTATTAAAATACAAGCAAATCTTCCATAAATCAATCCTGTATATACCATAAAAATCAACAAAAGATCAGGAACGATTTTTTCACCTTGCAGTGAAAATCCGGGGATAAAGGTTTGGATTACCAATACTAATACTGCCATACCGGCAAGGGAAAAAGAAATTGAATTTTTCACAGTATTACAAAAACGAAATCAAAATTATCTATGGATGCCAGTAGTTCAACTACCACAATTTGAAATGGCTGATCATCTCGTTTTTCTATGGAAACAACTCTGGCAACGGGAATATTGGGTGGATATATTTCCGAAATCCCGGAAGTATATGCGATCTCCCCCACAGTCAATGGCATTGATTTTCGCACGCCATCCAGAATGCCGTATTTTCCATGGGTGGGAATGAACAATCCCAATGCCCTGTCCTCTCCAATCCGGATAGATACTCTGAAATTTTTATCTGTAATGAGCTGAACCAGTGAGGCTTTTCCGGTAGTTTTCACTGTTTTTCCCAATAATCCATTTTGATCCATTACGGTTAAATTTTTTATGACCTTATTCTCTGTCCCTACATCCAAAGTTACGGATTGTGCTGGGAGTCCGAAATTATGGTTGACAACTTGAGCAGTAATAAACTGGAGAGGTTGAAAAGCAGAAAAATTTAACATTTCCTTCAATCGCTGATTTTCTTTTCGATAGCCCTCCAGTTCAGAATTTAAAAGAGTGAGCTGCACCAATTGGTATTTTAATTTTTGATTTTCCTCCCGAACAGAAAAAACACCCTTATACCAGGTAAGAGGGTAGGCAACCTTATTCAGCAGAATGGATAATTGAAATTTGAGTTGTTGTACTTGCGGTGAGGTCCTGGTAAAGAGAAGCATTGCAGACAGGGACAGAGTGAAAATCAGTGCCAGAACATCTTTGGGAATGTAAGGTACTTTACTGCGGGGCATCAGGGCTGTATCAGTACATCGCGATATTTTTTCAGGTTTTCCAAAACTAATCCAGTGCCTTTTACAACGGAGAACAGGGGATCTTCAGATACATTTACAGGAAGATTGGTTTTGTTTCTGATATGTACATCCAAATCTTTTAGCAGGGCTCCACCACCAGTAAGGATGATTCCAAAATCAATGATATCGGCTGAATGCTCCGGCGGTGTTTTGTCCAGTGCATTTCGGATGGCAGAAGTGATTTGAAAAACCGTTTCCGCCAATGCCTGCCGTATTTCATCGGAGGATACTTCAATGGTTTTGGGGATGCCTGTGATAAGGTCCTGTCCCTTTACTGCAATTTTAGAACCGGAGCTGCGAATGGCAGAACCAACAGTACATTTAATATTCTCAGCTGTTCTTTCTCCGATGCCCAGTTTATGCTGCTCTTTAAACCAGTCCACTATAGCTTTAGTCTGCTCATCCCCGGCAATACGGATGGTTTCGATGGTGCCGATCCCATTTAATGAAATGACAGCAATTTCAGTGGTACCGCCTCCTATATCTACAATCATATTACCAACGGGTTTTTTCACATCTATGCCAATACCAATGGCAGCTGCCATGGGTTCTTCAATGAGATAGACTTCACTGGCGTTGGCATGTTCTGCAGACTCTTTAACTGATCTCTGCTCAACATCAGTTACTCCGGATGGAATACAGATGACAATGCGGGGGCGGGCAATTCGGCTGAGTTTAATTTTGCGGATAAAGCCTAATATCATGGCATCTGTCATTTTATAGTCGGCAATAACGCCGTCTTTCAATGGTCGGATGGTTTCAATACCACTATGGGTTCTGCCTACCATCTCTTTTGCTTCGTCTCCTACGGCCATGATATCCCCATTCACCACATTTCGGGCAACTATAGAAGGTTCATTTAAGACTATCCCCTGCCCCTTTATCCAGATAAGGGTATTAGCTGTTCCCAGATCAATGGCGATATCGCCAGTTACTAAATTGGTAAAATTTGAAATTCCAAACATAGTTATACCTTAATGAAGAAAATGTCTGGTGCCGGTAAACACCATGGAAATCTGTAATTCATCTGCCTTTTGGATGACGCTCTCATCTTTGATGGATCCTCCCGGTTGTATGACGGCGGAAATACCCGCTTTTGCTGCTAATTCTATGCTGTCCGGAAAGGGAAAAAATGCATCTGATGCCATGATAGCACCCTGTAAATCTAAACCTGCTTCCTTAACTTTTCGAATAGCAATTTTAACTGAATCAATACGCGACATCTGACCAGCGCCAACCCCTAACAATTGATTTTTACCGGCAAAAACTATGGCA
Organism: uncultured bacterium; assembly: GCA_964551815.1. GTDB lineage: Bacteria > Fidelibacterota > Marinisomatia > SCGC-AAA003-L08 > D37C17 > D37C17. Next base: position 3,930 of record CAZKEL010000011.1, on the reverse strand, counting down.
TTTGATTTTACATGGCGAACCAGTTTCCAGCCTAATGCAATGGCTTTCTTCTCAATAACGGTGGGTAATTTTTTAGTCACTGTATCCAAATATTCAAGTTCATCCTGCTGACGGTCTTTTTCTTGACAAAGATATCCCCCTGCTACCGATTTGATGGATATTTCATGCCCCATTCTTGTCTGAGGAGTTTCTACGATTCTTAAGTTTTTTTTCTTTTCGAAAATTTTCAGTGCCGCCTGAGTAAATCCGGGGGCAATTACACATTCTAAAAAAGGTTGCACCAGTGCATCGGCAACGGTTTCATCAACTTTGCAGTTAAACCCTACAATACCGCCAAAATAGCTCACCGGATCAGTGGAAACTGCCCTTTCGTAGGCTTCCAGTGGATGCTCACCCAACCCAAAACCACAGGGGTTGGCATGTTTAATGATTACACAGGCATTTTCATCAAACCCCTGAGGGATATTCCAGGCTGACTCCATATCCGCATAATTATTGTAGGACAGGGTTTTTCCCTGATGCTGTACCCATTCAGGGGATTTTCTGTCGGTGAGATAAAAAGCCGCCTTTTGGTGGGGATTTTCCCCATAACGCAGCTCAGTAGATTTTGTTAAGGGTAAAATAATATTATCTGGTAGTGGATCCTCTTCCTCACTCAAAAAGTGGGCTATGGCAGCTTCATAGGCAGTTGTCAATTGAAAAACTCTTGCTGCGGCTTTTTTGCGAAAGTCTAATGGAATGTCATTTTCATTTACTGTAAAAGTATCCATAAAATCTGCGTAAAGACCAGGGTCGGATAATGCCGTTACTGAATGGTAATTTTTTGCAGCAGAACGAATCATGGAAGGCCCGCCAATATCAATAAACTCAATGGCGTCAGAATGGTTGAGATTTTTCTCTACTGCTTCCTGAACAAAGGGGTAGAAGTTTACCACTACCAGATCAATTTCTAATCCACCAAGTTGAGCAAGATCATTCAAGTGGTCTTCATTTTTTCTGTCTGCAAGTATGCCGCCAAAAATTTTGGGATGCAGTGTTTTTACCCGTCCGTCCATTACTGCTCCGCTGCCGGTAATATCTCCAATAGCAGTGACTTTCAATCCAGCTTCCTCTAAAGCTTTTTGCGTTCCGCCTGTGGATAATAATTCAACTCCATGTTCTGTAAGGAATTCCCCTAATTCTACAATTCCTTTTTTATTCCAAACGCTTAATAATGCCCGTTTAATTTTCAATGGTTTCCTCAATTATAGGTTGGTTGTTTTTCCAATTAATTCGATCTTCACAAAATGCTTTAATGACCTGTGAATACAATTTATGTTCAATTTTTAACACTTTTTCCGCCAATGACTCTGGAGAATCCTCTGGTTCAACTTTTACTTCCTCCTGTGCTATTATTGGTCCCCTGTCGTATTCTTCACTTACAAAATGGACAGTGGCACCACTCTTACTTTCTCCGGCGTAAATAACAGCTTCATGTACCTTCAACCCATAAAATCCCTTACCACCGAATTTTGGCAGCAGGGCAGGGTGAATATTTACCATTCTTTTTTTAAAATAGTGTACTACTTTGGCAGGAATCTTTTTCATGTATCCTGCAAGTATGATGAGGTCAGGGTCATAACCCTGCAAAAAATTCAGCATGGCATCCTCTCTACCCTCTTTGTCAGTATTTCCACTCTGATTGAAAATGGTAGAGGGTATGCCTGCTTCCTTTGCATATTTAACTGCACCACAGTTTGGGTTATTACTCAACAGTAATCCAATTTTCCCCTCAATATTTCCGGCGAGGATTGAGTTGTGAATAGCTTTAAAATTTGAGCCACCTCCTGAAGCAAATACAGCTAAAAGTTTCATGGGGTCAGCGCCGCCTGAATCTGAGATAAAATATCATTCAGCCTGTCCTTATCCTCAAAAATATTAAACCCATCAGATTCAATGGTGAGTACTGCATGGTCGCTGCAATTTTTTATCCATTGATCATAAGATATATTCAGACTGTGAAGATATTCCGGTGAAATATCCCTTTCAAAATTACGGTCCCGATTTCTAATTCTGGAAAGGAGTGTATCCGTGGAAGCCCTCAAATAAATTATGAGATCAGGCTTTCTTAAAAATTGGGTCATATTATTAAACAGGTCCACATAAGTCTGCCAATCTCTGTCGGTCATAAATTTCATCTCATGGAGATTTCTTGCAAATATTTCCACATCTTCATAAATGGTACGATCCTGAATGACTCCCTTACCAGTTTCTCTGATCTCTACCTGCCCGGCAAAGCGGTGGTGAAGAAAGTAAATCTGCAGATTAAAGCTCCAGCGGTGCATGTCCCGGTAGAAATCATTCAAGTAAGGGTTATCCGCCACCGACTCGTAAAATTCTCTCCATCCAAAATGTTTTGCTACAATTTCAGTGAAGGTAGTTTTCCCCACTCCGATATTGCCTGCAACGCCTACAAAGGGATTGCTTTTCATGATTGCCTTTCCCCTAAAACTACCGAGTCAGCAAGGGTTAACAACTTAACAGGGATAATAGAATTAACCTCTTCCTCTTTCCCACTGAATTGGACAGGGATATAATTCTCAGTATGACCGGAGAGGATGCCATTTCCCTCGGTTTCTGCTAATACATTACGGTATGTTTGTAAATTTTGATTGTAAAAAGATTTTCTCTTTTTAAAGGATAATTTCTGAAGAATCCGGCTGCGTTCTGCAATAACCTCCCCCGGGACTTTTGGCTCAATATCAACTGCATCAGTATTTCTTCTCTGAGAATAAGAAAATACATGCAGATAAGAAATATCTAATTCGTTTAAAAAATTATACGTTTCCATGAAACTATTTTCAGATTCACCAGGGAACCCAACTATCACATCAACGCCGATACAGGCATCTATGTCCACGCTCTTAATGGTGGCTACTTTATCAGCGTACAACTCCCTTTGATAGCGCCGGCGCATAGATTTTAAAATTGCATCTGATCCAGATTGCAAGGGAATATGAAAATGGGGCAGGAATTTCTTAGAGCTAAAGATGAATTTAATAATTTCATCTGTTAACAGATTCGGTTCAATAGAAGAAATTCTATACCGCTCTATGCCTTCAATTTTTTCCAGTTCTTTTATGAGTTCTAATAGTGATTCATCATGCTGCTTCCCAAAGTCCCCTACATTTACTCCCGTGAGGACAATTTCCTGAATGTTATTTGCAGCTATTTCTCTGGCTTGCTTCAGCGTGTCTGTGATGCTTGCACTACGGGAATTACCCCTTGCCAAGGGGATAGTACAGAAACTACAGGTATAATCACAACCATCCTGTACTTTGAGAAAGGACCGGGTACGCTCTCCCATAGAATAGGAGGGTACAAAGGTCTTGACTTTTTCAATGGGTGAGCGTAGAATGATTGCCTTATTATTTTCTCTTCCTGATTCAATGGCATCCACCAAATTAAATTTATTCTCAGCCCCTGCTACCAGGCTCACACCGGGAATCTCTGCAATTTCCTCAGGATTGAGCTGTGCATAGCAGCCAATAACAGCAATCTCTGCATGGGGGGAGCGTTTCAATGCCTGCCGTACTGCTTTTCTTGCTTTCTTATTAGCATTTTCAGTGACAGAGCAGGTATTAATTACCACCAAGTCAGCAGAATCATTATGACTAACTTGAGCATAGCCTCGAGAAGCAAAATCCCTGGCTAATGTGGAGGTCTCTGTAAAATTAAGTTTACAACCCAGCGTCTGAAAAGCAATGGTTTTATAGGGAGAACTCAGCGGGGTTCACCTGTATTTAAAATGTTTAAAATTGGCAATTTCCGTTAAATTGGAGAGGGTAAATTTAGAAGGAGATGGGAGGATATTTAAAATGGAAAATGGGGAAGGGACGTCAAATTTACAGACCTTATCCCCACCTTGTGATAAATTAAAGTCAAAATATT
>CAZKEL010000010.1:7392-49956 GCA_964551815.1 uncultured bacterium | reverse complement strand
GGACCTTCCCAGGTAAATTTCTGGTTTAATGGGATATTGGATGCACCCTGCTCAGGTTGAATTAAGCTGACAGGAATGATTCTGAAATTACCAATCACCTCATAACTTTCTATACCTCCCAGAGGGAATCCCGTATCGGTTCTGTCAAAAAGCAACAGTTTCCAATAATATTTCATCCCCGGATAGAGACCATTTTCGATATTCTGTGAGGGATATTGCCAGGGGAAGTCGGTTATTTCATGTTCACCGTCATACACTTCTACAATTTCTACATTTTCATCATTTTCGTCACCAATCTGAATTTTAAAATAGTTAATGTTGAGAGGAGCTTCCACATTAAAAGAAGGTCTTACCGTTTCTAAAACCTGACCCGACAAAGGCTCTACGAGTTCTATGGGCTTAACGGAGAAACTTCCCGCTTGACTCCATTTGGTAAACCCAGGTGGTGTATGAACCCGTACTCTCCAACGATAACTACTTCCCGGGATAAGTCCCGTCACATTTTCAGGATAGGAAACTCCTGAAGGCACTTGTACACCTTCATATATTTTTTCTTCAAAAGTTAAATCTTCAAATGAAGAAATTTGAATATCGTAGCCATCCTCAGCACACCAGATTGTTTCCCAACTAAAATCGGGAAGAACATCGTGTCCGTCAGGCGATTCTAAATCTTCAGGAGTTTCACCATAGACAAACTTTCTAATAACGGATTTTTCAGATTCGGGCCAGCCCCATAGCCCCTGATTTCCCGCACCATCATTAAACTCTGAAATGACTTCTCTTGCCTCGATCCTCCATACATATTCATAACCACAAACGAAGCCTTCAGCAGTTGAAGGATAGGTGAAATAATAGGGCAGACTCACTCCCGATTCAGTATGAGTTATATCATCCCAACCGGAGTCATAATAAAATACAGAATTGTTTACGTTTTCCAGGGCATCCTCAAGTCCACCCTCTTCAGGGTCGTAATGGGCAATCGTAAGTCTAAAGGCCACCTGGATACCATTCCTGAACCCCGGGGTTGACCAGGCAAAAATAGGGAAATGCGTTTTTACAACTTCACCGGGTAACTCCATATTTTCATCAAGAAGTCCAAATTTGTCACCCAATGTAAACTCCATATTTTCGATATCTTTGCCTATTTCAGCATCTTCAGAATCATACGCTATTAACTGCAGTGTATATTCTCCAGGGGGTAAATATCCCATAAAATTTCCTATGTTATCAACAAAATCCCCAGACGATTCAAATACTTGTAAAATTCTGGTATTAAAAACAGGATCTAAATGGTAAAATGTGTGGGGTCCTTCAGAAATAGATATAAATTTAGTTTTCCCCTTAAACAACTCATTTCCTTCGCCGTCGTTTAAAATAAAAATAAAATAAAAATCCACTTCAAAAGGATGGGGGTTTATTATATCTACCCACCAAAGGTTTTCAACAGAATACCAACTTTGGAGATTTAGTTCACTGGTATTCAAAATATGAACATCAACAGTAATATCATTTCCTCTCCCAACAGACCAGAGTGTAATTGAAAAAAATAAGGTAAATAATATGTATTTAATATTTTTCATTTTTCTTTTTCCCCATTCAAATGGAGATAACTATCCATTAAAAGTTACATACTTCCCGACGATTTGTAATTGATTTACGCCACATTTAAGACTTTCAATAATTATGACCGATTCAGCTGGATGCAGACTCATATCTAATGAGTCCTTTCCTCCAGATTATTCTAGAATTAACAAGGAAAATAATTGCAATAAACAACTGCCATCCCATATAATTGATATCCGGACCATATAATAACGTCCTTGTAGGGATAGATGCAATTAATATCATGGGAATTGCTGAAAATAACACTTTTCTAAAAAGTCCTGTGTAAATACTGTCAGGACGTGTTGAAAATTTTAATATTTCATGACTGAGCCAGCCAGATACGGAAAAATTTTTAAACCAAAAGCAGGAGGTAGATACAATAAATTCAACTCCATACCAAACTATCCAACCCAAACCCAATGAAATTACAAATGCTGCCCAATTTAAAAGGGGAACAGGTTGACTGTATAGGGCAATACGAGAGAAAAGCAGCATGGTTAATATTACTAAAGAAACCACTGCGTAAGACTTAATATATCTAAAAGAGACTAAAAATTGAGAGGCTACCGGTTTTAACAAAAAAAAGTCTAAGTCCCCACGTACCATCCAGCGGTTCAGGTTAAATAAATTTCCGGCGAAAAAGAACATATATAAGGTATCAGTCAGAAAAGTGACAATTAAAAATATCATTACATCTTCTCTGGTAAATACCCCGATAGCATCCACATAGGAATAAATCACAGAAAAAAAGAAAAATTGAATTCCATAGAAAATTACATCTACAAACAGACCTCCTAAAAAATTTGCCTTAAATTCCATATCTCTGGTAAGACTATTTTGAAACAGAGACCACCACAAAGAAAAATACCTACGCACCAAAACCTCCATAAACCCTGATACCTGCACGATAGATTGCTGCCCCGGCAAGGGTCATTACAACGCACCAGGCAAATGCCGCTGCCATTTTGGGCAGCCATAACTCTAATGGAAGTTGATTGGTGGCAATACTTACAGGAAAGTCAACCAAAAACTGGAGAGGAGTCAGGTAGATAATATCACGAGCAGTGTCCGGGAATAAGCGCAGGGGAATGATCTGACCAGATAAGACAATATTTGAAATATTATAGGCGATTACCAAAGAGCGGACTTCACCAAACCAAAAGGCAAAACAGACCATACAATAATATATAGCATAGGAAAGATAAATGGATAGCAGTACTGCAGCGATAAAACCCCCAACATGCAGACTTGTCATAAAGGCGAATCCTGGTAATAGAATGGGAAACAAAATCAGGATTGTGGTATAAACAATATAAAAGAGCGAATTATGCCCTACAAACATCATAAAATGATAGGTAAAAAAGGAGACTGGTCGGATTAAATATTTATTCAGTTCCCCTGTGCGGATAGATTCAATCATTTCAATGGAAGTTGCCCAGGAGGATTTCAGCTGCCCTACGATCATACAAAGAAAAATATAAGCTATTAATCCGTTAAAAGTAAACCCACGGATTTCTGTTGCACCCTGTGCCTGAAAAACTTGTTTCCAGATTAGAAACTCGATGGCAAGCCCGGAAAATATTGCAAAGGCACCTACAATGGTATTGGCTTTGTATTCAAGAGTTTGAATCCAGGTCATCCGAATCACAGAAAGGTATTTTTCAATCCAACCCTTCATTTTAAAAACTGTTCCGGATTAGCAAAAAAGGAGCGCATCGTATCCTCAACGGGTAAATCTTCCAGAGTGATGGATGCCGGTGAAGACAGTTTAAATAGTTTAGTCACCAAACGGGTTAATTCTGAGTCCGGGAGTTCTGCCGTAAGGAAATTATCCTGAAAATTAAATTGAAATTCCTTTGCCAGGGAGTCAATCAACCCAGAATTGGGAACGTCTGAAAATTCAAATTGGAGTTTCCGGCGAGGATTTACTCTGTTGATAAGTTCCTTAAAATTTCCATCATATAACGATTTTCCTGCATGAATAACAAAGACCCGTTTACACAGAGCTTCAATATCATGCATATAGTGGCTGGTGATCAGAAAAGTTGTCCCGTATTGGCTATTGTAGTATTTTACAAAATCTCTAATTTTAGATTGGGAAACTACATCCAAGCCAATGGTGGGTTCATCCAATAAAACAATCTTGGGATTATGAAGAAGTGCAGCTATAATTTCCATTTTCATGCGTTCTCCCAGAGATAACCGACGCACCTGCACATTTAGTTTTTCTTCCACGCCCAATAGATCTACCAGTTCCCTGAGTCTTTTATTATAGGCCATTTTCTCAATTTCATAAATTTTCTGATTGAGCAAAAATGATTCCGAAGCGGGAATATCCCACCAAAGCTGATTTTTCTGGCCCATCACTACAGAAATCTGTTTTAGAAATGCTGCTTTACGGTTCCAGGGAGTAAAACCATTGATATCAACTTTTCCGGAAGAGGGGTGCAGCAGTCCCACCAATAGTTTAATGAGTGTGGTTTTTCCTGCGCCGTTTTCACCCAGAATTCCCAAAATTTCCCCGTCTTGAATATCCAGGGAGATATCCCTCAGTGCATGGAAGTCTTCATATTTTCGATTAAAAAAAGAGCGGAAAGCACCGGAAAGACCCGCTTCCCGTTTAAACAGGCGGAAATGTTTAGAAAGGGCATTTACCCGAATTGGCATACAGGTAAATTAAAGAGGTATTAAAGAGGAACTAAAGAAAAAGGAACAGATTCTAAAATTTAATAGTATTGCAGTTTATCACACTGGCATTTATTGCACCGCCACCAACATCTGAAATAATTAAATCAGAAACACAGGTAGAATTATCAGCACCAGAAAGCTCCAAATTTAATAATACTCCCGAGCCGGCAGATATAGAGTTTCCGCTCATACTGAATCCTAATATCGTTGCAGAATTTGCACTACTGGTTATTGAAAATCCTGCGCTTGCTGCCGCTCCACCACCTGCGTTTAATATGGTAACATTATTCACTTTAAACTGAAACCCACCCATAGCTTCTGATGATTCATAGTACACATTCCACATCCCTTCACAGGTGGAACCGTCACCACCGCATACCCCACAGGCATCGTTTAATAAAGGTGATTCGGCACAAACATCATCACAGCCTATGCTTTGTCCGTTAGGGCAGCCAGATTCCAAAGGAGCAATAATATCTGTACTGCCTTCAGACTCACAAGAAGCTGCCAGAAAAATTACCAGCAACATAACTATTACTCTATTCATTCCCATCCTTTTATTTTATGAGCATTATTTTTTGTTTTTCTATGGATTGAGGGCTGGTTAAAATTACAAAATAAATTCCGGTGGGAAATGCATTTCCGTTCCATTGAAGGTTATATTTTCCTGGCGGGGAAAATCCTTTTGCAAGTTCATCTATTTTTTGCCCCTGAATGTTATAAATACTCAGGGAGTATGCAGAGGCATTATTCAGGGTATATTCAATGGTTGTAATCGGGTTAAATGGATTGGGAAAAATCCGCTGAATTCCAAAGGCCTGCGGAATTTCAAGAATGTGTTCAATTGTCAGTGCTTCACAATCTGAAAAAGAACAGACTACACTACCATCAAGACAGTGGAAGGTAGGAGTATAGGGACCACCCCATACCCCCTGACAGTCCTGTTCACAAGAATCCTCCAGCCCTGTATTTCCACCAACACATTCGCCACAGTTATTGATCATGGCAGCCCCATTACACTCAAAGTTGCAATCCATTTCAGCATTGGCAATATTTCCCGAGTCGCCACCGGAGCAAGTACCGCAGTCATCTAAATGTGCTAGCCCGCCCCACACGCCTGCACAGTCCTGGGAGCAGGGTTCATTTCCCGTACTACCTCCGGTGCACACTCCACAGTTATCCCTGGCGGCAGGAGGAAAACAATCAACACAATCTTCACCACTGGCACTCCCGCCCCAGGTTCCATTGCAATCCTGAATGCAGGCTGAATTGCCAGAACTTCCGCCTACACAGCGGTCACAATTATCCTTATAGGCTGTCCCTCCCCAATCTCCGTAACAATCCTGCATACAATCATTGGCAGGGTCAGCATCACAATTTCCGCAGCCGTCCACATAGGCAAGTCCTCCCCAGACATTATTACAGTCCTTTACGCATCCTTCTGAAGGATTTTTAATACACTGGTTACATTCATCCCGATAGGCGGTCCCTCCCCAATCCCCATTGCAATCCTGGTTGCAGGGAGTCAGGTTGGTATCTCCCCCTACGCAAATGCCGCAATTGTCAATATAGGCTTCATCGCCATTGTCAGGGATTCCATCTGCGCCATAGGGTTGATCATTGCAATCAAAACATTGGTTGTCATTTCCAGCATCACTATCGCAAACCCCACAATCATCCAGGGTAGCCAGGCCACCCCAGGTTCCGCGGCAATCCTGCTGGCAGTCGTTAGTTGAATCGTTGTCGCAAACCCCGCAGTTGTCTTCGGTATGAGGGGGGCTGCAAATGCCGCATTCTGCATCTGTGGCAGAACCACCCCAAATTCCCATACAGTCCAATTGGCAAGGGTCTGCTCCCGTAGTGCCTTGAACACAATCACCGCAATTATCAATATAAGCTGAACCATTGGGGACAGCGTTACAATCAAAACAAAGATTATCATTTAAACTATTAGAATCACAAATGCCACAATCATCTAAAGCTGCATTCCCTCCCCATTCTCCCGCACAGTCCTGTGTGCAGGGGATATCGCCTGAATCCTCATTTATACACTGACCACAGTTATCAAGAAAGGCATCCCCATAAGCTACATTTTCACAATCATAACAGTTTGGATTCGTCCATGCCGTACCGGCACAACCCCCTAAAAAGATTTTCACTTTTGAACCAATGTGGGTATTTAGTGTTAAATCTGATTGAGTCAGTTCAAGTACTGCAGTTGTCCGCATATTAGTTGCTTCTTCCCCAACATAAAGAAACAAATCAAAATTTTCAGGAAGGCTGCTGACAAAATTCCATTTTAAAGGAATTATGACTTCAGAGGGAATTCCCATGAAATCTGCTTTGATATCCCACTGTTTCAAATTGCGGGACAAATCAACCGATTTCAGATCCCTGTCAAATTTATAGTCATCGCAGCAGCTTACTCCATTTTGATCAACCTCCCCCTGCCAATGAGAATTATCAAAATACAAGTCAATATATTTATTAGTGAATGGGGACAGATTATAGACATCCTCCCCAAAGCGCCACCTGTCTGTATTATTTGAGCCAATCCCCAGCTGAAGCAGACTGTCATTAGAAACAGAGTTATCAGAATATTCACTGTAGATGGACAGCATCCAATCATTATCTTTACATTTATTATCTACCCAGTGGCAATACCACCGCGTAGGTACTTCACAGGATAATTGGTCCTCATGTTTAAAACATTCATCTTTTTCAACAATGATATTACCGCTATGTCCGATATAAGCATAATTGATAAAGTTCATCCAAACTTCTGAAAACTGAATTTCAATGATATCATTTACAGCTCCTTTAACCAGAAAGTATACAAACACAAGGGTACCATTTTCTCCAGACCAGTAGGAAGTATTCCCGGAAATACTGATAGTTATCTCATCCTCAATATCTAGGTCGGTCCCTAATACTTGGAATCCCGGAACAAACTCAGTATTTATTTCAGCTCTGAGACCTTCAAGCATTGCAGGATCAAATTTAAGTGTAAAGTCTATGGCATCAGAAAATGCAGATAAGTTATGAATATCAACGGGAACCTTAATCTCTTCACCGGAATATACATTAGAAACCTCTCCAATAAAGATAGATTGAGAAAACAGGGAGGTGGAAAAAAATAACCAACTCAGTATAATTGATTGAAACAGGTTCATAATTCCCCTATTTCAACAGGACTAATTTGCGATTGAAATGATGGGATTGGGTAGAGAGTGAATAAATATATATTCCCGCAGGAACGGGATTACCTGCATTATCTGTGCCATTCCAGATAACAGAATAAGTGCCTGGATTCTGGAACCAATTCAGGAGGGATTTAATTTCCTGGCCCTTAATATTGTAAATGGCAATATTTACCCTGTCATATTGAGGAATTTGGTAAGTAATTGTAGTTACAGGATTAAATGGGTTAGGAAAATTCTGATAGAGTAGATATGCGTCAGGCATTAGACCTGATTGTGTATTTTCGATAGATAAATTTTCAGTAATTATCAGAGTTCGATCCGTGAAATTTGCTTCTGACATACTATACTCTTCAACCTGTAATGTATTTACAGCCAGAGTTGTGGACTCTCCATAATCATCGGCAGCAGAAAATTTAAGGTAAATTAAATCACCACTGTCAGGATAATTACTATTAGCGCTGGTATATACCCCTGCATACATGAATCCACCTACGATTCCTGGTTCTAAAAAATAGGAATTTTCATCGAATATGGGGTCTCCGGTAAGCGATTCAGACAGATACTCTGGTTGAAGGCTCCAGCCCAGCAATTCCAGTTTTGTTTCGTCATATTCCAAAATAAAATTAACTCCCGATGCAGTGGTCAACGGAAGATTGAACAAATGCAGTACAGTGAAAAAGGTATCTTTTACCTGAACAGGATCTCCTGTCCACAGCTCCCCTTCAGGGCTATAGAGAATAAATTCTGCTGAAAGGCAGTCCGGCAAACCAGTCTCACCGCCGATACAATTTCCACAGGCATCAAAATAGGCAGTCCCATAACAATTGCCGGCACAATCCATTCTGGTACATTGGGAAACATTCCAATTTCCACCTTCACAATTTTCTGTAGAGTTCTCACCACCGCATACACCGCACTCATCATTGGCTTCACCGGTATATTCCGGGTTGGGTATCCAATCCGTCGTTCCTTCCACATTGGTAGTGGGGCATTCTCCTCTGCAATCCGGCGGATCAGCAGGGTCTTCACAGGCACAATTTTCAGCATCAACAGAACTTCCTTCACAATACCCACACACATCATTGCCTCTGGGGCTCCAAATATTTCCTTGTGCTAAACAGTTGGGTTCATTTAAATCATAGGATAATTGAGTTGAAGGGTCAGTACATTCCATTACCCCTTGGTCATGGAGATAACCCCCGCCACAAATATCATTACAATACATTACATATTCACAGCTTCCATCATCAATATGAATAACCTTGGAGGCATCAAAATTGCAGGCAGAAATTTCCGGATAGGGACTGTCATATCCACAATCTTCCACACTGCAAAATCCATCATCTTTACACCCGCGGTTTACATGAACAGTGATATCGCCAGCAACCCTGTTTTCAATTTCCATTTGAATGCCGTTAACCAATAAATCGTATATATTGATCTGAGAAGTTTGAGTGAATTCTATTCCGGCTACAGAATTTATTCTCAGTGCCCCAACCTCAATTTGGGTATTTGCCGGTGGTGCGACTAAGGATTCCGTATTCGCATAAATTGTCATATTTGATCGTACCAGATTTGAATTTATCAGATCATAGTTATCATCGTCAATAAATTTACTGTTATAGGGAATCTGGTACAGATTTTCATCCAGGTCAGAGTCTGCAAGGGTAGCCCCGATTACCTCTATAACGGTGGGGTCATATTCAATAATAAAATCCAGGGCTTCTAAGGGGGGCAGGTTTTCAGCATAGATGGGAATTCGAATATCTGCCCCGGTGTATTGGATGGTATCGCTGGAAATAGTTAACAGCAAAGCATCAGCTATGCCGGTACTGCCATGTACACAATTTTGCAGCACATCCATATAGGCGAATCCACCGCATTCTCCGTTACAGTCCATTTCGGTACAAGCATCCGTTGCTAAACATTGTGAGCTATAGTTACTTCCACCACAGACTCCACATTCATCGTTGCCAAGCTGCTCCCAGATAAAATCATGCGTTTCACAGGCTGTCTGTGTAGTGTAAGAGTTATTTGAACATTCAAAAACGCCTGTTCCTGCCAAACTTCCACCACAAATTCCACTACAATCAGGGTAAGTACAAATTGACTGATCATGAATCAACACTGAAGCATTAAAGTTACAGGCTGGTACTCCAAGATATTTACTCCATACCTGCAAGCCGTCATCCATACAGCCTGTACATTCACCAGTACTGTTTGCACTGCCGCCACAGACACCGGCACAGTCAACTTCTACCAGACAATTCCCTGCACAATCAAAATTAGTCGGAGGAAAAGTACAGCTGGCATCACTGGAATCATCATAAGTTGCTTCTGAATCATAATTACAGGCGGCGGAGTTGGTACAACCTTTCTTCACCAGTAAAGTGAGACAATTTTGAATCTGGAAGGATACGGAACCTCCATCTGTATCGGAAAGGGTCACTGACTCAATACAGGCCGTACTCACATCATCTTCCGAAGTAGTAATGATGGTTAATACACCGTTACTCCCGGCGGGAATTACGGCGTTAGAAAGAGAAAAACCAATTACGGTAGTGGCACTTGCAGTAACAGAAAATCCCGAGGATGCTGCAAGTCCTCCCGACGCACCGGTAATGGTTACATTAGCAACATTAAATTGAAACCCTGCAATATCTTTATCTGAATTTATAAGCACATCAATATTTCCTGCTGAAAGAGCAGACAGAAAAAGAAGTAGGGTTATTGTATAAAAATTCTTTTTCATTTTAATACTATCATTTTCTTTTGAATGGTTTCATTTCCTACGGTGAGGGCATAAAAATATATCCCACTTGGAACTCCCTCTGCATTCCAAAACAAGCTGTGTAATCCTGAATTTTTTTTCCCTTCATAGAGATGGTCTATAAATTGTCCCTGCAGGTTATAAACTACTAAGCTCACCTTGTTGGCTGCAGCCATTTCCCAGCTAATTTGGGTTATTGGATTAAAAGGATTAGGAAAGTTTTGATTAAGGTAAATGCCCTGGGGAAATCTCTGTTTTTTAACCTGTATTGAGTGAACCAGCTTATCCCCAATCTTAATTGCTCCCTTGTCATTGTCATTATTTATTATCAATTCCTCAATCCATATTTCACCTACATTAAATTCAGATTTGAGCTGCATTTTTATCTTACCCAGTTCTTTTATTGGGGGAGGAGTATTATCTAATGTCCATCCCAATAAATATAACTCACCTGTATTATGTGAACTATTTACCATAAATTCAAATCCATCAAATTCTTCCAACGTATGATTCAAATGGACTTCAGGAGTATGAAATTTATTTGCAGCATAACCTAATTTTAAATAAAAGGATTGCAATGATGTTTCTTCCAATTGAATAAGGTCAAGACTAACAATTCCATTTTTAGTAGTGAGGGGAAATTGACCAGCCTCTTCAGATACCAATTCTCTGCCATTGGTGGAGGCACAATTCCAATTACCGTCCAGATCTCCCAATTGATAGGCGACGATGGTTCTTGAATTTTTATCATTGGCAAAAAGTGGTTTATAATTTATAGGCGTTTCAGGAATAAAAACCCATTCAACAGCTGCGGAGTTAAATTCAACTGGCAAATTAATAATATGTCGGCCTAATCTTGAAAGATCGATGCCGGTTAATCTGCCATCCAACGTCACATCTCCACTAATCAACTGATTTTCTGAAAGAGTGGTTCGTCCCATGAAACTTTCCAGAAGAATATGAAAATCACCATAATCTACACCTGAAATATCCTCAAGTTTATGATATTGTATGCCATAATTTCCTACACTTAGTCCTGAAAATAAATACACCCCATTGGAAGTGGTGGTGTCCAGATATGAAATACCGGCTTCATTTTCAAGAGTAACTTCTACATTGTGGACGCTGTTAAAAGAACTTCCACAATTATCATAGTAAGATATATGCCCGTTAATTTCAAATTTGTCTCTTAAAAATACGGTGCTGATAATTTTATTATTGGTTTCATTATAAGATACTCCATTAATGGTATAAGATTCTAAAACGAGATTTGTGTTGTCATCTGCATTACCTGCAAACTCCATATTTAATCCGGCAATAACTCCACTGTTTGTATAGGGTTGAGTCGTTCCTGCCGTGGTATCAATATCAACCAGAAAGGATTCGGCAGGAGCATTAATATTATATCCGCTATTACTTTCCAGCATGGAGCCGGTAAGGGTGCTTCCAATATAAGATAAGACTGAAGTATTTCCGATGGAAAACTGAATGTCAACGGAATAGAGCTTTGCTTGATTCTTATTATCTAAATACACTGCAATTCTGGCAGTGTCTCCTGTATCTCCCTGTATAAAGGCAGGAATAGTCATGGAGATATATTCACAGGTATTATTACTGATATTCACGGTGGAATCATAATTCAATGCCCTGATACAATTCACTCCGGGGGTGCAGCCTGCAGGATAGTTACTGTGATAAACCACATCATTATAACTTACAGGACAGGTGGGTCCCTCTGTGCAGTTTCCATTATCTACACATCCGTAAATACCATAATCATTGGCATCAATATTTAGGGTGAATAAATCGGAATTCACCACATCACTTCCCCGCTGCAACTGTACTTTCCAGGTATAGACGGCAACCTCCAACTGCTGCACTTGTAAATCTGCAGGTGAAACGACAATAGATGTATCTGCGATGCTCACCCAATTGGAATGGCTGATTTCTGTACCATTTTTATGGATGATAAGGCGGTAGCTCTGACTGGTGGTATCTTTAAAAGTACCATCCCATGAAAAGGTAAAGGAGTCATTGAAATTGTGGCTGCTGTGAATATTGTTCACATCTCCCAATATGATATGGTCAAAATGATCAACAGGAGTAAAAAGACGGAAGGCATTTTCTTCTCCCGGTGATCCGAAATTTCGAATATCACCTGCATCAGCATATAATCTGGCAGAAATATCCGTTACCGGGCTGGAAGACCAGCTCCCCTTCAATGAATTATCAAGATAGGGACTATGCAGCCGCAGAGATCTGCCATTGGTAAAGGGCCAGGAACTGTCATAAATAATTTGATCCTGAATATTTTGATTCGCATCGGACAAGACAATTTTACCATAATCAGAGGGTAACACAAAGGGTGCCCAAATATCCCCACTCAGATTATTGTAAAATTGGCAGCTATTTTCACAGGAGGAATGATAATAGGATGCTATAATTAAATACCCGTAGGGTGAAATTTTTGTATTATTTACGGACATGAAAAATCCCGGAGCTATGGCAAATTCCGGACCTGTAATCTCTCCTTGTACATCGTAAGTAAACATATACCAATTAGCTATATCTACTTCAATACTACTGTTATTGTACAACTCAATAAATTGCGGGATATCATCTGTTTCTGCTTCTGGTGTTACAAATATTTCATTTATTACCACCTCAGCCTGTAACAATGATATATTCTGGAGTAAAAATAAAATCCCCATCATTATTGGTATTATGTAGTTTTTCTTCTTCATAGCAATAATCCCGGTTCACCCGCGGATATTCAGGTAGAATTTAGGAGGATATTGAAAATTTTCTTGTGATACAACCAACAATTTAAAAGGACGGGAAATTGTTGAAAAAAAGAGGTTAAGCAGACTGCCGCAGCAATTTATAGATAGGTTTTCCTTTTTGCAGGATGACATCATCGGTGATAATGCAGGTGTCAATATCATCAATAGATGGGACTTCATACATGATTGTAAGCATTGTATTTTCCAGAATGGACCGCAGGGCACGGGCTCCCGTTTTACGATCCTTAGCTTTATTAACAATTTCCTGTAGAGCCTGTGGTGTAAATTCCAGATGTACATTTTCAAGTTCAAATAATTTCTGATATTGTTTAATCAGAGCATTTTTTGGATTCGTCAGAATGGATAGCATAGCCTCCTCTGACAATTCTTCTAAAGGAGATATAACGGGAAGCCGTCCAATGAGTTCCGGAATATACCCATATTTTTGTAAATCTTCCGGTTGGGTTTGAGAAAACAAATGGGAATCTTCAATATTTGTCTTTATTTCACGAACAAAGCCAATGCCCCCGCCGGAGACCCTTTTTTCGATAATATCCTCTAATCCCTGAAAAGCCCCGCCACAAATAAATAAAATATTAGAAGTGTCAATGGTAACCAACGGTTGTTCAGGATGCTTCCTGCCTCCCTTTGGGGGAATATTTGCCTTAGTTCCTTCCAGCATTTTTAACAATGCCTGCTGGACTCCTTCACCAGAGACATCCCGCGTAATGGAAGGATTCCCTTCTTTTCTGGCGATTTTATCCATTTCGTCAATATAAATAATGCCCATTTCTGCACGATCTACATCGTATTCTGCAGCCTGGAAAAGCCGCACCAGAATATTTTCAACATCTTCCCCAACATAACCTGCTTCGGTGAGAACGGTAGCATCTGCAATGGCGAAGGGAACATTTAATAGCTTCGCCAGGGTTTTGGCTATGAGGGTCTTACCTGTTCCTGTTGAACCCACCAGGAGGATGTTGGATTTTTCAATTTCCACATCAGACTTATCATAACGGGTCTGGATTCGTTTATAGTGGTTATAAACAGCGACGGCTACAGACTGTTTTGCTAATTCCTGACCAATGATATGTTCATCCAACATACGCTTAATATCTTTTGGTGTATGCAGGTTGAAGGTAAACCCATAAAGCGATTTACGGGCATTTTCTTTTACAATGTCACTGGCACGGGCAACACAGTTATCACAGATATAAGCTTCATTTCCCTCTACAAGAAAATCAACTTCTCCTTCTGGATAGCCACAGAAAGAACAAATAAAAGTCTGGTCAGTAATTTCCTTACTCATGTATTAACGGATAGTTACGATTTGATCAATAATACCATAATCTAATGCAGTTTCAGCATTCATAAAGTTATCCCTGTTTGTGTCTTTTTCAATGGTTTTTATTGATTTCCCTGTATTTTTGCTGAGAATCTTATTTAGCTTATCCCGCAAATACAGAATTTCTTTGGTGTGGATTTCAATATCAGTGGCCTGTCCTTGGACTCCACCAAGAGGTTGGTGAATCATCACCCGGGAATTTTCAAGAGTAGAGCGTTTCCCTTTTGTGCCGGCACTAAGAAGAACGGCTGCCATACTGGCTGCCTGTCCCATGCAGATGGTACAGATATCAGGTTTGATATAATTCATGGTATCTAATATACCAAAGCCGGAAGTGATGACACCACCAGGACTGTTGATATACATAAATATTTCTTTTTCAGGATCATCCGCCTCTAAAAATAATAATTGAGCGATAATCAGACTGGAAACATGGTCATTTATTTCAGACCCTAAAAATATAATTCTCTCCTTTAATAAGCGGGAATAAATATCATAAGCCCGTTCACCCTGTGCGGACTGCTCAACTACCATTGGTATCATCATTGATTCTTTTAACTCCATTTTAATGTTTGTGTTCTTTGCGTAAATCATTGGTTGATTTTTCAATGACCTTCACTTTAGCATATTCAGTTAATGTTTTAAACAGCTTCTCATTCAGGATATCATCATACAATCGTTTTTTATTTTTGGATTGTCGATAAAAGGATTTAATCTTCTTTTCATCTTCTTTATTGTCAGATATAAAAGCATTTACTTTTTCGTCCATTTCTTCATCAGACACTTCCAGCATCTCTTTTTGAATGATATGGTCCTTTATTATATACCATTTTATATTGAATTCAGCATGGGAGCGATATTTCTCTTCAAATCCGGACTCCTCTATGGGTTGTTTCTTTGCTTCCATATCTTCTTTAATATGTTCAAGATAATTACGGATCATAGACTCCGGTGCTTCAATGGTGGAATTTTCCACAAAATATTTTATAATTTCATTCCGGACTAGTTCGTTGTGGTCTCTCTCTAAGGATGATTGCAGCTGTTCCTTCACATTTCCCTTTAATTCTTCCAGGGTAGAAACTTCTCCATTTACCGTTTTGGCCAGTTCGTCATCAATTTCAGGCAGAATCTGTTCTTCTACTTTATGGACGGTAACCAGATAAGTTTCATCATTTTCCTTCTGTTTAACGCTAACCTTAATTTCATCACCTTCTTTAGCGCCGGTGAGAGCTTTTTCAGCTTCCTCTTTAATCAGCCCAAACCCCAAACGGATGTACTGCTTTTCCATTTTGTCGCCGACTACTGGTAGTCCTGCATCATCTAATCTTTGAAAATCACCCAAAAGAAAATGCCCGGACTCTGCCCCTGTATCAATGGTTTTCACAGTGGCATGTTGTTCCTGGTAGCGAAGAAGTGCATCCTCCACATCTTCATTTTCAGCGAGATATTTCACAGCTTCAACTTTAATTTTCTTTTCATAATTGGGTAAAGTCACTTCCGGCTCCACTTCAAATTCGGCGGTGAAGGACAAGTCCGTCCCCTCCTTAAACTCAAGATTATTAATTTTCGCTTGATTGATGGGTGATAAGTTCAATTCATCCAGAGCCTTACGGTAATAAGTATTGATGGAATGTTCAGCAAAATGGGCTTCAATGGAAGGACCCAAATTTTTTCTGACGATAGATGAAGGAACCTTTCCTTTCCTATATCCATCCATCGTATAGGTTGAACTTGCCCGTGAAAATTCTTTTTCATATTCATTTTGAATTTGTTCCCAGGCTATGGTAACATCTAACTGCCGGGTATAACTGTTAACTTCTTTTAAATCAGTCTTCATTTGTTTATATAGTTATTGAAAATTTAAAATTGCGGAGCTGTAAATTTACGACGGAAGAAAAGTATTATCAAGCAGGCAACTTAAATAGGATTTATAGTCTCAGCCGAGAGTGGTTTGGGAGAATTCTCTGCAGATTCTATGGCATTTTTCATTTTTAGTAATTCCTCAATAATAACACCCTTCAGGATGGGTTTGAAGGGTATGTCCTGAACTTTAGCGCCAAAGGTGCCTGTCACCGTACAACTCAGACGGCATTGTTTGTCCGTTTCTTCCAAAGAAAAATTAGTTGTATGAGGAAATCCTTTTTCAGGGGAATCCTTACAATATTCTTTCATTTCCAACAAGGAAGGGGGATTGCAGTTTGTAATCTCAGCAACCATTTCATGAATGCCAAATCCGAAATTATGATGGATGGTGAAAAATTTTAGTTTACTGATGGAGTATTCCGCCGGTAGTTCCAATTGGGTATGAAAGCGGTTAAATTTGAGGCTTATGGAAAAATCTGATAAAAAAGCCCAGACTTTGTTGCGGTCAGCCTTGATCGTAATGGATTCTGAAATTGAAATCATTGATAAATAATCCACATTGGGGATGGGATAATCTACACTGTAAATTATGAGCATGGCAATTAGCAGTAAACCGGAATTATTATCCCCTGCAGGGAATTTTGAGAAACTCAAATACGCATTGGCATATGGTGCCGATGCTACCTACGCAGGAATCCCTAAATTTTCCTTAAGAACCAGAGAAAATGAATTTCGTGAAGATTCACTGAAACAGGGCATCGCTTATTCTCATAAAATGGGGAGAAAAATTTATCTTACTCTAAATATCTTTGCCCACAATACAAAAATTGATTCCTTTCTAAAGGAATTAGACAAGGTTGTAACCTGGAAACCTGACGGACTCATTATGGCAGATCCGGGGCTTATTAATATTGCTCTTAAACGCTATCCTGAAATGCCAATTCATTTATCTACCCAGGCAAATGCCACAAATTGGACAACGGTTCAATTTTGGAAAGACATGGGAGTAGAACGCATTATTCTCTCACGGGAGCTGCGCCTGAAAGAAATAACAGAAATAAAAGAAAAAGTGCCTGATATTGAATTGGAGAGTTTTGTGCATGGTGCGATTTGCATTGCTTATTCCGGGCGCTGCCTTATTACCAATTATATGAATCACCGGGATGCCAATCAGGGCACCTGTACCAATTCCTGCCGATGGGAATACAATCTGGGACAAGAAGTTGACAGCCTGTCTCAAATTGAATCTGCTGAAAATTCGAAGGTGAATCAAAATGGATATACTCCTCCTGAGGAGGGGTTCTATGTAAAAGAGTCCCACCGCCCTGATGAACAATATCCTATTTCAGAAGATGAGAATGGTACTTATCTTTTTAATGCTAAAGATTTATGTGCTGTGGAAATTCTTGAGGATATTCAAAACGCCGGAGTATGCAGCTTTAAAATTGAAGGCAGAACTAAGTCGGCGTATTATGCTGCAATGTGTACTCGATCCTATAGGCAGGCAATTGATGACATGACTAGTGGTAAAGAATTCGATCCGCAGAATTTGAAGGATTTACTGGCCTTGTCGAACCGTACCTATACTTCCGGATTCTATACCAGGAATCCTCGTGAATTTGGAGAAAACTTTTCTGATGGCCGCTCCATGGAAACTACCCACAAAGCTGCAGGAATGTTATTACAATATGATGAAGTCAAAGGTCTTTTATCCTTTGAATGTAAAAACCGAATAGAAAGTGGGACAATAATTGAATTAATTTCTCCTGAATCTAAAGAGCAGATAGAAGTAACAGAAATCAGAGATGCATCAGAGAAATTGGTGGAAGTATGTCATGGAGGCACCGGAAGGTTTAGTATTCCTTTTAATCGTGATCCGGGGGAATTTGCTATCCTCCGAAGACCAATTTATGAAGCAGAGTTAACCAACCTCCTTCAGCAGTCTGTTTAACCCTTCTAAATAACTGTCCTTACCCCTCCCGGCAACCTGGTCTATGCAAACAGGAGATATCACAGAGACCTGCCTGAATTCTTCCCGCTTCCTCAAATCTGAAAAATGTACTTCAACGGTGGGTATATCCACGGCTGTAATGGCATCCCGGATAGCGTAGGAATAATGAGTGAAAGCTGCGGGATTTATGAGAATCCCCTGTGCCCAATGACGCTCGTCATGGAGAGTATCAATAATCTCCCCCTCATGATTAGATTGGAAAAACTTAAAGGAATGATTTGAACCTACAGGGCTGGTTTCCAGCCACATCATAAGTTCTTCCAGGGTATCGGTGCCATAAATTTCCGGCTCTCGGGTACCCAGTAAATTCAGGTTAGGTCCATTTATAACTAAAATATTCATAAATTTTTATTCAAAATGTAAGGCTTTAATTTAAATCCTTTCTTCATTAATAACAGAGTTTACCCTTACTTATTGTTCCAACTTGGATATTTGCATTGAGTTTAATACCTCAATAATAGCTGCTGCTTTAATTTCTTCCATAATTTTTGTCTTTCCTAATGCATCTAATAATACAAATTGGATTTTCCCATCTTTCACTTTTTTATCAGATTGCATTATTTTTACTATGGTAGCAGGGTCGAATTTTGGCAATACAGGAAGGGGTAATTTCTCAATTATCTGGTTTAAGAAATCCAATTCTTCAATCTTTAATTTTCCAAATTCAACGGAAAGTTTCCCTGCTGCCAACATACCATAGGCTACGGCTTCTCCATGACGAAGGGAATCAAATCCAAAATGGGTTTCAAGTGCATGTCCAATGGTATGGCCGAAGTTTAGAATACGCCGCAAATTACCTTCTCTCTCATCTTTGGCAACAATATCGGCTTTTACTTTGGCACATCTGCCGATGATATCTTCAAGTAAACCAGAATCTTTCCGTTGAAGAAGGTCAGCTATATTTTCATTTAGGGTTGTTAATAGGTTTTTGTCAAGGATAGCCCCATATTTTATCACTTCACCCATTGCTGAGGTAATCTCTCTGTCAGGCAGGGATTCTAATAATTCAGGATCAATTATGACAGCTTTGGGCTGCCAGATTGCCCCTACCAGGTTTTTCCCTTCCTTTAGATTAACACCAGTTTTTCCCCCAATGGATGAGTCCACCATGGCTAATAGGGTAGTAGGGATTTGAATATAATCCACACCCCTCATAAAAGTGGCAGCAATAAATCCGGCTACATCCCCAACTACACCGCCGCCGAATGCCAGAAAGGTAGTAGAGCGGTCACATCCAAACTGAACTAATTTAGAATAGACATTTTCCAGGGAGTGATGAGATTTTGCTTTTTCCTCTTCTTCAAGAATAATAGTTTCAACAGCATAGCCTTTTAAGAGAAGATTTTTTACCAGGGTGTTACCGTGAGAATTAAAAATATTTTTCTGGCTAAACAATATCCATTTCTGCCCCTGATTCATGGGACTTATTTGCTCAGCAATTTTATGCCTTAATCCATTTTCAATCCAAACAGGATAGGATCGATTTTGCAGGGGAACGCTAATATTTTTCAACGGGGAGGTCCAATAAAGTCAAGATGCTGTTTACTACCTGTGGTGGTTCTAATATATCTGTTTCCACAATGAGATGCGCGCATTCCAGATAAAGTGGATGCCTTTTTTCTCTAATGGACTGAAGTCTTTCTTCCAGGTTTTCGCTGTCTTTGAGGAGGGGCCGCTTTGAGGTATTATGAATGCGCTGAGCTAAAGTATTGGCTGCTGCATCTAATAGGATAGTCTTACCACTTTCCTTCAATACTTCTCGGTTCTTCTCATTTAAAACAATTCCCCCACCGGTAGCAAACAAAATGCCTTTTTGCTTCGCCTTTTCTACAAAATAAGCAGATTCCATTTCTCTGAATTTTGCCTCCCCAAATTCTGCAAAAATATTGGCTACTTTCATATCCATCATTTCCTCAATTTCGTCGTCGGTGTCTATAAATTCCATCTGCAGGGCTTTAGCTAATTTTCTGCCCGCTGTGGATTTCCAACTGCCCATCATACCGATGAGGAAGATGTTTTGAGTGCTGTTTTGTTTTAACGTTGTCATTATTAATGCTACAGCCAGTTCTCAATTTTTAAATTTTCAAATCGGTCAAAATGCTTCACATTTCCAGTTATAAGCATTGAACATTTTGTTAAAGCTGTTGATGCAATCAATATATCTGCATCAGGGAGCATGATGTTTTTATTATATAATTTTGTTTTTATTTCACCAAATTTTTGCAAAATATCTTTATCCGGATTTATAATGTCAATAGATAATAAAAATTCATCAATGAGTTGAATATTTTTAACCGAATTATTTGATCGGTATGCTCCATAGTACAATTCGCCAACAGTCATAAAACAAATAACAACTCGCTTATCAAATTCATTTCGTTTTTCAATTACAGATGTTTTACCACGCAATATCTCAATACAGACATCTGTATCCAGTAAAATCATAATTGATATTCTCGTCCTAAAGTTCGGCTTTTGTAAATATCATCAATTATTTCATCTGTTTTTCTATCGTCTTGCCATCGTCCTGCCAATTGCTTCCAAATGCCCATTTGTACAGTTTTATTGATTTTACGATTCGCCTTGTAAAAATTGTCTTCTTCTTCTTGAACCCCTCGCTCTAATGCCATTAAAATCTCGTTATTTAAACTGCGTTTTTGGATTTTAGATAACATTCTGATTTTTTCGATAATATTTTCAGAAATATTTCTTACAGTTATATTCATATCACCTCCTTTCCATTAAATTATATAGTTGCATAATGGTTATATTATAGTTATACTGCTGCATTTGTTGCAAGATATATTTAGCCCACTTAATTCACCAACCCACGCTTCCTCGCCAGCCATCAGAAATAGAAAACAGGGGTGGGAACACTCGAAAGGCTCGAAAAATAGACAATTGAAGGTTTAGTGTTAACAATCCTAACCAGCCTTCCATTATACAACGAATGCCTGAGCCCTGCCCGTAAAACACGTTTGTAGGTACTGCACTGTCAGTCGTTTAGCTCTAAGATATATCACCAACATGGTAGGCAGATTCCATTTCTCTGAATTTTGCCTCCACAAATTCTGCAAAGATATCGGCTACTTTCATATCCATCATTTCCTCAGTTTCATCGTCGGTGTCTATAAATTCCATCTGCAGGGCTTTAGCTAATTTTCTGCCCAAAGTGGATTTCCAACTGCCCATCATGCCGATGAGGAATAAGTTTTTGGTGCTTAGCGCTGGGTGTTGGGTGCTGGGTTCTGGAGGATTGATATTGTTCAATTTTGTCTAAACATTTATTTGTTAATTTTCAACTGCTTTCTGATTAGGTTACAAAGACTATCCTTTATTTCAGAATGCCGTGGGACAGGTGCTTTGCATTTATTAATTTTATTCTGATATATATCATGATTACTACCATGCCGAATTAAAATACAACCCTTTAAACGGAGTTCTTTTAGAAATTCCCTTCTTTTCAAATAGCAATTTCCAACTCGGTGGTATGTACTTCCCTGCCCTCTTTATTTTCTTCATCCATCATCAATTTAAAAGCGTCCTTTATATTTTCAATCAGAGCTTCATAGGTTTCACCCTGACTCATCACTCCGGGAAATTCCCTGAGTTTTCCTACATACCATCCTTCATCCTGCCAATATTCTAATGTGAATTTTTTGTTCATACTTTTCCTTTCTTAAACCATATTATGGTACAAATATAATATTATAATTTTATATTCAATGACATAATAAATCGCAATTATTTCAATACCAAACTGCCCATCATTCTGATGAGAAACAGATTAGAAAATATTGGCAATGAAGAGGTCTTCATTTAGGGATCAAGGTAGGTTTTAGGGTTGCCATTTTGGTTCAATGTAAGGAATTTCGCAGTCAGTATAATTAATATTTCCCTGACACTTTTATATGGGCTTTCAATTGGTCCATAGTATCTCCGCCAAATTTTTCAAGTAGTGCATCTGCCAGAACAAAACAGAGCATAGATTCTGCTACAATGGATGCTGCAGGTACTGCACAGGAGTCCGTTCTTTCTTTATGCGCTGGTTTTTCCTGCTTTGAATCAATATCCACTGAGCGCAGTGGTTTTATCAGTGTGGGGATTGGTTTCATCACAGCCCGTACAACCAGGGGTTGACCATTACTCATGCCTCCCTCTATACCTCCTGCATTATTGGTATAACGGGTATATTTTTCTCCATCCCAGCCTATTTCATCATGGACTTGGCTTCCAAATTTCCCGGACTGGTCAAAACCCATACCAATTTCAATGCCTTTAAAGGCATTCACAGACATTATAGATTCAGCGATTCTTGCATGTAGTTTTCTGTCCCATTGGGTATAGGAACCAAGTCCATAAGGCAAACCAAACGCAATAATTTCAAAGATTCCTCCTACAGAATCACCCTCTGCTTTCGCCTTATCAATTGCAGCCTTCATTGCCTGTTCCGCTTTTTTATCCAGGCAGCGAACAGGGGATGCATCCACCGTTTTATTTAAAATTGCAGGGGTCATGTCCTCAGGAATTTTAGAGGAGTCTTTCACAGTATGAATTTGAGTTACCCGGCTGCCGACTTCGATACCCGCTTCTGAAAGCAGTTTTCTACACAGTGAAGCCAGAGCCACCCGCATA
Organism: uncultured bacterium; assembly: GCA_964551815.1. Taxonomy (GTDB): domain Bacteria; phylum Fidelibacterota; class Marinisomatia; order SCGC-AAA003-L08; family D37C17; genus D37C17. The sequence goes on along the minus strand of CAZKEL010000010.1, from coordinate 27,053 downwards.
GCAGTCTCACGAGCCGATGACCGTTCCAACACATTTCGGATATCCTCAAAATCAAATTTCTGAACACCTGCAAGATCAGCATGTCCCGGGCGGGGAAGGGTTACTTTTTTTATTTTCTCTTTTACGGGAATGGAGGCCATTTTTTGAGTCCAGTTTTCCCAATCTTTGTTGGGGAGAACTAATCCAACAGGACTTCCCAGTGTCAATCCATGGCGGACACCGGTATAAATTTCAGCTCTGTCAGTTTCAATTTTCATTCTGCCGCCTCTTCCATGTCCTTGTTGTCGGCGGAAAAGCTGGTGTGCAATATAGGATTCATCTATTTCAAGCCCAGCAGGCAAGCCATCCATTATACCAAGTAATCCCTTTCCATGGGATTCTCCGGCGGTGAGATATTTGAGTTTTATCAGCATATTTTGGTTTCTAAATATTCTTTTAACGGATTGAAATTTACCTGTTTTGAAATATCTTCCCCAAACCACAAATCCAGTGAAGCAAGGCCCTGAAAGATAAACATATCAAGGCCGTTCATGGTTTTTGCACCAAGTTTTTTTCCAAATTTTATGAGGGTAGTTTCAAGAGGATTATAAATTATATCAATGATAATTTGGTTTTTATGCAGGAGTCCTAAATCTACAGGAGATTTACTGGTTTGCAGTCCAACGGAAGTTGTATTTATTAAAATACTGTGGTTTTGAATTAATTGGTCAATGGTGGAAAATGGGTACGCCGTTACCACCTCATCTGCCATTTCTTCAGCTTTTGTTACACTGCGATTTAACAGAAGAATTTTCCTGGCACCTATTTGTTTTAATGCATAGATAATAGCCTTTGAAGCACCTCCTGCACCCAAAAGAATGACTTCTTTACCTTCTACAATTATGGTATTTTTTTGCAGAGCTTTTGAAAATCCAAACCAATCTGTATTATTTCCTGTTATTTTCCCTCCAATTTGTGACAGAACATTTACAGCACCAATGGTTTTGGCCCTTATATTAACACTATCAAGATAAGGGATTGCACTCTCTTTATGGGGAATAGTTATATTAATTCCTTCTAAATTACCTGTTCTTAATTCCTGTATAACAGAAGGGAGTTGGGCATGTTGAATTCTGCGAATCGAATATTTTGCATCAATTCCAAGGGAATGAAATACATAATTATGCAGATCAGGACTTAAAGAATGTTGAACAGGATTCCCAATGACAACAAAATTTTTCACCGGCATATACTATTTAATGTTGAGTTGAATTGAGGAAAAGATATATCCATACAATGTGGAAAGTCCAATTGATTCGCCGAAGGGGTTGTCAATCCTGCAATAGTGAATGCCATGGCGATGCGGTGGTCATGAAAGGTGGAGATGCTTGTATTATGCAATGTATTTCCAGGATTAATAATAAAGCCATCCTGTTTTTCAATAATATCTACTCCCATGTTTGATAAATTTGTGCAAACAGCCTTAATTCGGTCACATTCTTTCACTCTTAATTCTTCTGCTCCAGATACAATGGTAGGTCCCTCAGCATGTGCAGCTAACACAGCAATTACAGGGAGTTCATCAATGAGAGAGGGTATCATGGGAGCATGAATTTCAACTCCGTTTAATGGTGCCCAGTGTACGATTACATCGCCAACCTTTTCACCACATTCATAATGAAAATTATCCCAGGTGATCTCTCCACCCATCTGCTTTAAAATATTGAAAAATCCAATACGGGTGGGATTAGCAGAGATATTTTGTATCCTTAAATTTGAATTTGGTAGAATGGCAGCAGCAGCAGCAAAAAAAGCTGCAGAAGAAGGGTCCCCCGGAACGGTCATTTCAAATGCAGGCAGGGGATTACTAAGAGGCTTAATCTCAATTTCTTCATTTTGAATTATGGATACACCCAGTTCATTCAGCATGATTTCAGTATGATCCCGGGTTTGTATAATTTCTTTTACAGAAGTATTTCCTTCAGCTCCAAGTCCTGCCAACAAAATACAGGATTTTACCTGGGCAGAGGCCATGGGGATTTTATAACTGATTCCACTTAATCCATTTCCTTTAATATGCAAGGGCAGCATATCATTTTGAGCATTAATATGTAATCCCATTTTTTCAAGCGGGTGAATAATTCTCTCCATTGGTCGCCGGGAAAGGGAGTTGTCTCCGGTAAAGGTTGCAGAGACTCCCTGTCCTGCCAGAAGCCCCGCAAGAAGTCTAACAGTGGTTCCGGAGTTGCCACAGTCCAGCGGTGTAGTCGGGTTTACAAATTCCCTGCCTGAAATGCTCACCTTGTTTGATTCTCTGTGGTTTTCTATGCCACAAGTTTCCAGACAAATTCTCGTAGATTCTACATCTTTTCCTGTTGATAAATTGTGTATAATACACTCACCATCCGTCAAAGATGCCAGCAATATACTCCTGTGGGATATTGACTTATCTCCCGGTAATTCTAAGACTCCGTCAATTCTCATCTGCTTTAATTTCAACGTGTAGTTTTTCTATAATTTCTACCAGCTTATCTATCATTTCATTGGTATAGGGATTATATTTCTGTAAATCGCGAAATAAATCCCAACTGTCATTACAGGTTTGTTCTATAACTCCTAACAATTCTGTGAATCCCAATGTATTTATTTGAGTAGATACCACTCCTGCTTTATTGAGAACTCTCCCAATAAAATGAGTAATCCCCTGGCTGGAGGCTGCCATTTTATCATGGTCCTCTGGTGAAAGCTCAACGGTTCGAATGGATTGATCTTCAAAGAACTGTTTTAATTCTCCAAACCTATTATAGGTATCTCTTACGGGATAAAGAGTGGTTTTCAACTCCCTGAAGGGTGAATATGAATCAGGTCCAAAATGTGGATGTGAAGCAATAATACCTACATGCTTGGGTAGGAATTCCTCCATGACCTGCACAGGATATACTTTTACGGAACATACATCAATTATGGTTGTATTGTACAAATTATAAATTGAAACATCCCTGATTACATTTTCAAATTCACTTATGGGTACCGCAATAAATACCAGAAATGATTCTAATACTTTTTCTAAATTTTTTTCAACGGTAGATTTTGGAGCGTTAGGATCATATACTATCACCTCATATTGTTTTTTTAGCAATTCGGATAGCACCTTGCCAAAGCGTCCAAATCCTATGATTCCCACTTTTTTCAAGAAATAACTCCCATTCTTTTCACCCCTAAAAAGAGAGTGAGATTATTTTTTAAATCATGGATATCTTTCTCCACTATATTTAAATCATATAATTCAGCACAATAATTACTGCCAACTACTGCGGCAGTTTTCGGTAGTTTACCCTCACTCAACCGACGGGCTGCTTCAGCAGTGTCATCTGCTTCGTTAAGGGGCCGTGTCCAGAAATGTTCTGCTAAATAATCCTTACATTGTCTTAGTGCTTGCTGATGAGAGTGTATTTCGGTAATGTCGCCTACATGGACTCCATGTAGCGCTAACAGGTTTTGATTCACCATTATATGAAACATTTCTACAATTTTACAGCGGAATTCAGCAAGAGCTTCCACAGATTCAATAACAACACCTCCCTGGGCATTTTCCATGGCAAAGATTCCATAATCTACTTTCTTATTTTCTACCCCCTCTAACACAGCCATAGACGAAATGAGAAAGACTATTTCAAAGTCTTCAATGCCATGATTTTTTGCAAAAGTTTTTGCTGCTTCCTCACTAAAACTACCCTTCCCCCCTTGTATTCCAATCTTCAATTTTTTCCTTCCGTTAATTTTTGTATATACGTACTCAATACATTTACGGGCTCTTTTTGCTCTTGTATTTTTTCGATAATTGCGGAGCCAATGACAGCTCCGTGTGCAAGTTTGTTAATGTTGATTACGTCAAGTCTTTCTGTTATTCCAAACCCTACAATATATGGACAAGTGCTATTTTTTGATACTCTGTTTAAATAGGTTTCTAATTCTTGCTGCTCCGCTCCCTTACTGCCAGTGATCCCCAATATGGCAACACAATAAATGAGCGTTTCCGCCAATGTGGAAATTTCCTGAATCCTATTTTCCGATGTATTTGGTGCTACTAAAAGGATAGGACAGATATTAAAATTTTTGCAAATCTTTAAATAGTCATCAGCTTCTTCAGGGGGTAAATCGGGGAGAATGAGTCCGTCAACCCCGGCAGTATTACAATCACTAATAAATTTCTTCATACCATATTTTAAGATGGGATTTATATACCCCATTAACGCCAGAGGTATTTGACTGGACTTTCTGATTTCTTGCACTACTTCTAAAATCCAAGAAATAGTTACTTTGTTATCCAGGGCAATTTGACTTGCCTTTTGAATTACCGGGCCATCAGCCAGAGGATCTGAAAAGGGCATGCCTAACTCCACCATAGCTGCACCAGCCTTCTCTGATGCAAGCACCAAATTAACAGTATCCTTTTTAGATGGAAATCCTGCTGTAATAAAGGGGATTACTTTTTCTGTTCGTGTTTGAAAGATATGATAAATTCTGTTCATAAGTATTTACTGATAACCATTCTACAGTTTTTCTAAACCAAAATCACAATGCTTTACACAAAGTGCATTTACCTGCAAACACAGGGCGTATAAAAAACTTCAAATCTCTTTCCCTAAATAATCTGCAACCGTATGCACATCCTTGTCTCCTCTTCCCGATAAACAAATGATTATATTATCCCCTTTGTTTAATTTATTATCCCTTTGTTTAAGGTATGCTATTGCATGGGATGATTCAAGAGCTGGCAATATACCCTCCCTTTCAGATAACCATTGAAAAGAGGTAACTGCCTCTTCATCTGTTGCAGATACATATTCCACTCTACCTGTCGATTTTAAATAACTATGCTCAGGCCCCACTCCAGGGTAGTCAAGTCCTGCAGAGACTGAATGAGGCAGCTTCACTTGGCCATCCTCCGTTTGCAGCAGATAGGATGCTGAGCCGTGCAACACACCGAAGGTTCCCTTTGTCATGGTAGCAGCATGTTTTTCTGTCTCCACACCTAAGCCTGCTGCTTCCACCCCGATGAGTCGCACTTCATCCTCAAGAAAAGGATAAAACATCCCCATTGCATTTGACCCGCCACCAACACACGCTACAAGTACATCCGGTAGTTTGGGGTTGGCTGCTGTTGACTGTTGGCTTTCGGCAAACTGCCTTTTAGTTTCTTCACCAATAACAGCTTGAAAATCCCTTACCATCATGGGATAGGGATGGGGCCCTACCACTGACCCGATTAAATAGTAGGTAGATTCCACATTGGTAACCCAATCTCGAATGGCTTCATTAGTAGCATCTTTCAGAGTTTTACTACCGGAAGACACAGGTCTCACTTCAGCTCCAAGAAGTTTCATTCTAAATACATTTAACTTTTGCCTGCGAATATCTTCTTCACCCATATAGACAATGCACTCCAGTCCGAACTGCGCTGCAACTGTGGCAGTGGCTACGCCATGCATGCCAGCGCCAGTCTCCGCAATAATGCGCTTTTTCCCCATGCGTTTTGCCAATAAAATTTGCCCTAATGCGTTATTTATTTTATGAGCACCAGTGTGGTTTAAGTCTTCGCGTTTAAGATATACGTTGTAGCCCGTCTCCTTCGAAATACGGAAAGCAAAATACAGTGGTGTTGGTCTGCCTGAATATTGCTCAAGTAAATCCTGCAGTTCCTTTTTGAATCCTTCATTATTTTTTTGGGCTTCATAAAACTCCTCCAATTCATGAATGGCGGGGATGAGCGTTTCAGGTACAAATTTTCCCCCAAACTCCTTAAAATGCCCTCTACTATCTGGCTGCTGATTCCTCAAATTTTAACTCCTTCAGCTTTCCATAGGTAATTTTTGGGGATTGGAAACTGCCTGGTTTCCATTATAAAATTTTGAATTTTTAATTCGTCTTTTATTCCTGGACTAATTTCCACACCACTGCTTACATCAACAGCTGCAGGTTGAACGATTTCAATCCCTGTTTTTACATTTTCTGTTTTCAACCCTCCTGACAGAATTATTGGGATATCTGTTTCCAGTTCAGTTACTAAATTCCAGTTAAAACATTCACCGGTCCCTCCCGGATTTCCTTTTTGATAGGTGTCAAAAAGAAATGCATCAACACTATAATCCTCAAGGATTTTCTGATTAAATGTATCACTCACTCTGATAACTTTGATTACGGGCAGGCTAATCTCATTGCAAAATTCCGGAGATTCATTCCCATGCAATTGAATCATATCCAGACTTAGTTTTTCTCCGATAGAGTTTATGTTATCAACATCATTATCCACAAATACACCAATCTTCTTCATCTGATTTGGTATAGAAGAAATCCACTTCCCCACTTCATCCTCTACAACAACTCTTGGACTTTTTTCATGAAAAATAAAGCCTACGGCTGCAGCTCCATATTCTCCGGCAGTCAAGGCATCCTGCAATTGGGTTATACCGCAAATTTTTACAGGTATCATTGAGGAACCCGCTTTAATAAATCTGCCAGAGCAAACCCGGGATTTTCTGTTTTCATGAGACTGGTACCAATTAAAGCTGCATCATAACCCCATTTCGAAATCATAGCAAGATCATCATAGGAGTGTATTCCACTTTCCGCAACTTTAATTATAGATTCCGGCAGCTTATCAATGAATCTTTCCAGCTGATGGAGATTGGTAGTCATGGTTTTTAAATCCCTGCAGTTGATCCCAATTATTTTGGGCTGCAATTCCAAAATCCATTCAAAATATGAATCTGAATGTGTTTCTAATAGTACATGCATTCCCAATTCTTCCGCTAAGAAATACAGTTCGCTGTATTTATCTTTTTCCAGAGCATCTGCAATTAAAAGTATGGCATCAGCGCCTGCCTGAAAGCTCTCCCAAACCTGATACTCTGAAATAATAAAGTCCTTTCGCAGAATGGGAAGTGAAACTCTATTTTTTACCTGTTGAATATATTCTAACTTTCCCCCAAAATATTTTTGGTCAGTCAACACAGATATAGCTGCAGCACCATTTTTTTCATAGGCTGTGGCAATTTCACCGGGATCAGCCTCAATATAAATCTCACCTGCAGAAGGTGATTGCTTTTTTATCTCAGCTATAATCGCCGGGGACTCAGACTTCAGAGCTTTAGGAAAATCCCGGATGGCGAATAATCTCTGAGAGTTTTTTATTCGTTCAAGAGGAGTAATACAGGCTCTTTCCTGAATCTCTCTTTCTTTGGCTTCTATAATTTCCTGCAGTATATTCATTTTACTGCTGCCAGCAATTGGAGTTTTTCTAAAGCAGAACCAGAAGAGATGGATTCTCTCGCAAGGGTAACTCCCTCCTTTAGAGAATCAGCTTTACCTCCAACAAATATTCCTGCACCTGCATTTAATATAACAATATCAGCTTTTTTCCCTGAATCTTTTCCCTTTAGGATGTTTGTTATGATTTGGGCATTTTCCCGTGGTTCTCCTCCCTGAAGCTCATTCAATTCAGCTTTTTCAATACCAAACTCAGAGGGTGAGATGGCCGTTGATTCAATGGTATTATCATCCTTCAGGTGACTGATTTTTGTAGAGGCCGTAGTTGAAATTTCATCTAATCCATCATAGCCATGTACCACCATGGCATGTACAGATCCCAACCGTTGCAGTACCTTTGCCACTCTATCAGTAAGGCTGCCTTCAAAAATACCCATGAGTTGTCTTTTTACTCCGGCAGGATTGCACAGGGGACCCAATATGTTAAAGACGGTACGTGTTCCCAATGCTGTTCTGGCACCCATGGCATATTTCATGGCAGGATGAAGAGACGGGGCAAACATGAATCCTATACCAATTTCTGCAATACACTCGGATACTTTTTCAGGGGGGAGGATTATATCCACTCCCAATGCGGTTAATACATCAGCGGAGCCGGATTTGGAGGTCATAGACCTGTTGCCATGTTTGGCTACAGGTACTCCTGCACCGGCTACTACAAAGGACGCCGTTGTAGAGATGTTAAAAGTTCCTAATGCATCTCCTCCGGTACCGCACATATCAATGGCATCCTCCACTGAATCAATGGGGGTCATTTTTTCCCGCATTGCTCTGGCGAATCCTGCTATTTCTTCTGACTTTTCCCCTTTAGCCCTGAGAGCTGTGAGGAATCCGGCTATCTGGGCATCATTGAATTCCCCTGACATAATTTTAAACATGATATCCCGCGACTCGTCTTGGTTGAGACTGATATTATTTAATAATTTTTCTAATACTTCTTTCATTTTTTTCAACTCTTTGCTGTTTTTCGTGGGCAATCCAAAAAATTTCGCACCATCTGCAATCCATGCTCTGTAACGATAGATTCTGGATGAAACTGGACTCCATAAATTGGAGATTTCCGGTGCTCTAATGCCATGATTAACCCATTGTTGGTTCTGGCAGTTACCTTTAATTCATTTGGGAAAGCATCTTCAACTGATACAAGCGAATGGTAACGGGTTGCATTAAAGTTTTCCGGTATATCCTTAAAAATAGCTGACCCGCAATGCTGGATTTTTGAAGTCTTCCCATGTACAATTTCATTTGCTCTGTCCACTTTGCCACCAAAAGCCACAGTTATGGCCTGATGCCCAAGACATATTCCAAAAATTGGAATTGAATCACCAAATTCTTTCACAATGTCAATAGAAAGTCCCGCATCTTCAGGTGTACCCGGTCCGGGAGAAATAACAATCCGTTCCGGTTGCAATTTTCGAATTTCCTCAAGGGTAATTTTATCATTACGATGGACTTCCAATTGAGGATTTATTGATCCGATATATTGAACCAGATTATAGGTAAATGAATCGTAGTTGTCTAATATGAGAATCATGAATTGGTTATTAGTCAGTGGTCATTGGTCATTAGTCAGTGGTCATTGGTCATTCGTCAGTGGTCAGTGGTTTACCCTTTGTCTAACTATACTAAAGTTACGTTGGATAAATAGCCTTGCCGTAGATGGATCATTTGTGTGTCCGCCAGCGGGCAGTCCTTCTGCTTTCTCACCTCTCCATTGTTCATAAACTCACACCAATCCCTTTTCTGCTAAGTCAACAGCAGTGTTAATTGCCTGAGCTTTATTCACCGTCTCCTCAAATTCTTTTTCCGGATCGGAATCATAAACGATCCCTGCACCGGATTGAAAATAAACTTTCCCTTCTTTCATAGCCATGGTACGAATGGCAATGCAGGTATTAATATCTCCGGTGAAATCAAAGTACCCAATGGCTCCGGCATAAATCCCCCTGCGGTTTGGCTCCAGATCATGGATGATTTCCATAGCTCTTATTTTAGGTGCACCTGTGAGGGTTCCTGCCGGGAAACCACTATAAAGTGCATCAAAAACATCTTTCCCCTTTTGGAGCTTTCCCCGTACATCTGATACTATATGCATAACATGAGAGTAATATTCTACTATCATGAATTCCTCCACCTGCACACTATCAAACTCAGCAGCTCTGCCTACATCATTTCTGCCAAGATCAACCAGCATGAGATGTTCCGCCCTCTCTTTCTCGTCCTGAATTAATTCTTCTGCCAGGGCTGCATCCTGCTTCACATTTTTACCCCGTTTCTTTGTTCCGGCGATTGGACGAATTTCAATTTCGCCCTCTTCTACTTTCACTAATAGCTCAGGAGAAGCGCCTATTATATCCAATTCTTTCAATTGTAAATGGAACATATAGGGTGAAGGATTTATACTTCTCAATGCACGGTACACCGTTAATGGGTCGGCAGTGGTTTGACGATGAAACCTCTGGCTTAACACCAGCTGGAAAATATCCCCGGCTTTGATATGTTCCTTGACTTTTTCAACTGCATTCATAAAGGACACTTTGGTGAAATTAGAATGGAGGGTAGATTCCTGCAAAATGTTTGGGGATTGATAATCAATATCCGTATGGAGGTCTTCCCCCATTTCATCAATCTTGTTCATGGCTCTGTCATAGGCTATTCTAAGATCCATACTGTCATCAATTTGTACATTAGAAAATAGAATAATCTGGTTTTGCAAATGATCGAAAGCTATCAAATCCTCATAGATCATGAACACGGCATCCGGGCATTGAAACTCATCTTCTTTATATATTGGAATGTCCTCAACCCAGACAATACTTTCATACCCCAGGTATCCTACTAATCCCCCGCAGAAATGGGGAAGATTATCTAATTTAGGAGCATTATATGTGCTGTGGAGTTCTCTGAGGGATGTGAGAAATGGTGTATTCTGTTCATTCCAACCCTGGGCATCCCAGAATTTTGTCCTACCCTTTTCTGAAAGTAAAATTGCAGATGGATTTCTCCCGATAAAGGAGTATCTTCCATAGCGTTCACCCTTTTCTACAGATTCAAGAATAAAAGCATAATCAGAATTTTTTGCTAATTTCATATAGGCAGAAATAGGCGTTAATAAATCTGCTAATACCTTTTTATAAACGGGTATAGTCTTATAGGATTTAGTTAGATTTTTAAATTCTGTAAATTTCATCAGTTATATAAAAAAACCCCGGACATGCGCCGGGGTTCATTAAATTCATGGTGCCAGGTATCCCCGGAGTTCGTTTCAACCCCTATGTGAATACCACCAAAAATCAATGGTTAATTTCTCCTTCATAACAGGTGTAATAATATGGGGTTCCCCAGACTGTATCCAATACTTTTATGTACAGTTTTTAGTTTCTTTGAATCCTTCCGGTTCAATTTGAATTGTGGTGTGATGAATTTTAAATCTTTCTGCCAATAACTTTTGACATTCCTGCAGACATTGATCCCAATGACTCTCTTGAGTACAATGTTTCTTTAAAATGATATGGGCACTCAGAGAGGGATTATTCTCTCCTAAGGACCAAATATGCAAATCATGTAAATCGCTTACATGTGGGAGACGCAATAATTCTGTTCTCACTTGTTGATAGCTGATACCTTCCGGGACTGAATCAATGAGCATTCGAGTTGATTGGAGCAGCATTTTCCAGGTACCGGAAAGGATGAGTCCTACGATGACAACAGAGGCAACAATATCAATAAACATCCAATTCCAAATCCAGATTACCAGGGCTGAGATAACCACTCCCACTGACCCAAGGGCATCAGATACTAAATGCAGATACGCAGATTTAATATTGATATTTTCAGTTTGTCCCTGATATAGAATGGCTGCACTAAAGACATTTGCAGCCAGCCCTAAAATCGCGATAACCAGCATAGGTATCGGTAGAATGTTAATAGGAGTTGCCACTCTCTGCAATGCTTCCCAGAGAATGAATCCGCAAATGGCAACCAGTGAGGCACCATTGATAAATGCACCTAATATTTCTGTTTTAAGATAGCCATAAGTACGGCGTTCATCAGGAGGTTTTTGAGCTAACCTGGAGACGATGATGGCTAAACCCAATGCCCCCACATCTGTAAGCATATGCCCTGCATCTGATAATAGTGCTAAACTTCCGGTAATAATTCCGCCGATGAGTTCAATTATAAGAAAAAGGAAATTTATCCAGAATGCCCACCATAGTCTTTTGCGGTTATTCCCGTGGTGGTGTGGGTGATTCATTTTTGGATCTGCTTCGAAGATTTAAATACGGCAGTAAATATCCGGATGAGCTGTTCCTCAGAGAGATTTCGTCCTGCCTGTTGAGTCAGGCGGTCTATAATGGCCTGTTCTCTGGTTTTATCTTCAACAGGAATGTGGAGTTTTTCTTTGAGCTTCCCCACTTCTTTTGAAATACCCATGCGTTTTTTCAGAAGCTGAATGATTTCTTCATCAATATCGTCAATCTGCTGTCTCAGGTCAAGAATGCGTTTATCCATAGTATGTAAAATTAGGTAGTTTTTAATTGTTAATTTTACATTTTAAATCCTGGGAATTACCATTTAACCGCCAGGGGGTTGTTTTCCATTACATTAACTGCTTTAACCCACCAGAACCAATGAGAGATGCATGAAAATGTTGAATAAACATTTGGATTATGAACTGATTTAAATCTCCATTGAAAGGGTCATTTTACACCCAATTTTCTCTTCTTTTTGTTCCCAATTAAATCTTTGGGAGCATTATGTCCCGGATTTATCTCTAATTACATTGAACCCCTCTGGGGTTCTTGTGTAATTTTATTTCTGTCCTATAAATATTTAATCCCTCTGGGATTGTAAAATTCGAGGCTCTTCTCTTTTTTTCTCATTCTCAATTATCATAACTGATAATAAATTTACATTATTTTACCCATCCGGTGGCTTAAAACCATCCTAAGGAAATTGATCATTTAGGAATATCTTCAATTTTCTCCAATAAGACTTTCGGGGCTTCATACTCCGGATTAATTGCCTGAGCTTTTAGTCCATGTTCTCGGGCTTTTGCAATTTCCCCAGTTTCAAGATACATTTCCCCTAATAACAAATGAAACCGGCCGATGGGTTTGGGATACATATTTACCACCCTTTCTAAATGAGATACAGCGGACGAATAATTCCCCTCTTCATACTCCTCTAACCCCTGCCAGATGGAATATTTTACTACTCCGTGCCAAAAAAAGGCTATAATTAGAAGGGTGGTCATTAATTGGTTGATTTTTGACTTTTTACTGCCACTCTCTGGCATAACGACAAACACCCCTGAAATGGCAGCAATGCCAAAGGAAAGAAAATGCCCCATTCCATACAACCCATCTATAGCAAACCCGAAAATGAGTATCAGGGGCAGTAGGAGAAAATCCTTAGCATGAATGGACTGGAACTTGTCTTTTATGACTTCCAAAGAGTACATTTCTCTGTTCAATCCATAATGTTTCAGTTGAAAATTTTCTTTTAGAGGACTTTCCCATTTATAAGAAATCGCTGAGGAAGGACAGCCTTCCGTACACAGCAGGCAGGAAGTACAGTTAGTATTGGTTACTTTTCCGTAATTATTGATTTCATAACTCACATCAATCCCTACCGGGCAGCTTTCGGTACAATTTCCGCATTGTGAGCATCCACCTGTATTGCGCACTTTGAACATTGCCAAGGAATTGGGGAGTTTCAAAAATGCACCCCATGGACAGAGAAAGCGGCAGAACCCCTTTCGACCCAGAAAATACACAATGAGAAAACCATCAACGAGAAAGGTGAGGGTTCCAATGACAAAACCAGGCAGAAATGCCCAAATTTCAGGCATCCCCAAATTGATGGTGATTCCTTCCCAGGGAGTATTCAATGCATGGTGTAGGTTGGGAGCAATGTAGAAATTCAACAAAATAAACAAGGGGAGGATGGTTACCAGGCTGGAGTTCACCGATTTTGGCGTAATCCCCATCTTTTTCAATAACCACCAGGAGAGTTCCTGTACTGCTCCAAAATGGCAAGCCCATCCACAGAAGAATCGGCCAAAGAGCAGAGTAGAGATAAAGGCAAGAACAACCAGCACAACCCCGGCATTTATAATACCATATTTTACAAAGGCGTGAAAAAATTCCTGAAAATCAAGACTGCCAATAACTTCATCCCCAAAATAATATATATGTGCGAGAATGAGCAGGTGAATCCCCACCAAAGAGGCAATTCGCCACTTTTGAATCATGATTTAACTTAGGATTAAATTGAGGATACGAACTACATCCAAAACATTGAGGATGTTATCGTAATTCAGATCCACAGCCCAGAAAATTTCTGGCTGAGGGGTCTCATCAGATAAGAGAAGGTTTACGGTTATCACCACATCTTGTACATTGACAACCTCATCTGCATTGGCATCTCCCTTCATACCTACAAATCCGATATCCTCAACAAAGGTGTAGGCAAGATTAGCATCAATGGGACCATCCACATAAGTCACCTTCCGCTGATTGGTTTGTGGATTCCGGCTGGGCCAATAGATGGTCATTCCCTGAGCAGAAAGATGCGTATTCATCCCAAAGTGCAGCAGTAGAGGCTCCATATTACCATGCCCCTTTCCTGCAATAACTTCCCGCATAATATCCTGATCGGACAAATGTAGAACCACTCTGGCTCCAATGGCAGATTTATTTGACTGAGTTGACCAGCCGCCATTGGTAATGCTGGATTTGCTGCCTTCCAGGCGGATTTTCAGCCAATTATTAGTTAAAGCACTGGAATCAACGGACACATTTTTATAAAGCAGACTGGTAAATTTTGCACCGGGAGGACCGTTTACCATTTTAAGTCCTGGAGCAAATACATCCAAATATCCGTCACCATCTACATCACCTGAGACTACATCCTGCGATGCAGAGAGAAACTGAGGACTGGAAGTGGCATCCCATTGTGCATCCCCCAAATTAATAAATACATCATCAGGGTTGCGAATATTAGAAGTCCAGATATCCAGGAGTCCGTCATTATTATAGTCCCCCCAGCTTAATCCATTGCTCAGTGTATCCGATTCAATCAGATGTGCTTTGGCAACATTGGTAAATTGATTTTCATCATTATCATAGAGGCGGTTAACCCCCCAGTTTGCCACATATAAATCAAAATCCTGGTCATTGTCATAATCCCCCCAGGCTGCCCCATAACCCATGCTGCCAATAGGATCAACTTCAGGGTCATCCACTCCCAATTCATAGGCACTCTCAATAAAAAAGGGCTCAGGATTTGAATTATAACTCACTTCGCCGGGAGATCCTGTAAGAGTTTGGTTTTCAAAGAGCCAGTTAATGCCATATTTCCGGCCTACATAAACATCTTGATCACCGTCACCATCGTAGTCTGCAATGGCAAGTATCCGGCTGGCAGAATAAGCACCGTAATCCCGGTAAAAGGTAAATGCTAATTCAAATCGGGGGAAGCCATCGCCGTTCAATCCTTCGTTCAAATAGAGCATAAATTGGTCGTCGTTTTCTTCCTGAATAGCTAAGAGATCAAGATCACCATCAAGGTCTGCATCAATAAGTCCTAAACTATGTAAAAAGGGAAGTTCAACAGCGGGGAGAAATTCACCGTCTTCAAAATAATTGTTTCCGTCATTCATGAGGATTACATGGGGTGCAGGAACCATATCACCATTAAAGTTACAGTGATTGAAGCCCCAGTTGCAGTCTGGTTCTGCATCACATTCCTCTTCAGAATCAATTTGCCCACAATCATTTTCCGGAGTAGTTTCAGATAAGAATCTCCATTTCAGCATATCCGGATAACCGTTGTTGTCCACATCTCCTGCAATCACTCCCCTGCACCCGGAATCTTCAATGTCATAAGCTTCTGTTTTATCCTTAAAAACTTCTCCATCATTTTCAAAATAATAGGAATCTTCATATCCAAAATATAAGTCCAGATCACCATCCAGATCAAAATCACAAAGGATAGAAGCTTTGGCTTTCATTTTTATATGATCAGGATTTTCTTCGTGTACATAAGCGCTGAAGAGGCCGCTGGTCATTTCCTGTGGTTCTCCTTCAGGAAAGAAATCAGGGCGGTTAGAATTTGTCACAACAAAATAGACTTCTACTCCTAAAAGGAATACTCCCAACAGGAGGCTTAAAAAGAGCAATGCTCTGAGTTTTAGTAATAGTCTGTGCAGCATCAGATAAAATTACTTCCCTTCAGAAATCACCACAATTTTTACTGTGAAACAAGTTGTTACAGACCTTAGAAGGAGAAAGGCTTGCACCTCGTATTGAGCAGAGCGAATGTAGAGGTGAGAAAGGAGAAAGGCTTGCCCATCGTAGCTTGCGTAGATGGGAGAATGGAGCAGGGAAAAAGGAGAAAGGAACAAGGAAGCAGGCTTGCCTATGGTAGTACGTTTAAGTTTGAGTAGATGGGATTTTTGGAATATTGTCAACCTGGTTAATCTAATTATGGGTGGCAGGCAGGTTAATCCGGATATTGGAATACGGAACGGGGAATTATATATTTTGTAAATTATTTCAATAAAAGCAATTTCTGTGTTTTGGAATAAGAGCTGTTTATAATTTTGAGGCTGTAATTTTTGGTTTCTGTTCCGTAATAGCCACGGGTGGATATAAAGACTTGGTTTTTAATTGACATAATTGTAATAAAGCATTGGTAATAATGACATAATTTTGTAACAAAGTGGGGGTAACTGTAGAAATTATTTATTTTTCTTCTCTGGTAATACATTTTACTCAATTTACTGAGTATTATTACTCAAAGTAATGAGTAAATAGAAAAAGTACATTTGAATTGGTTCAATTCCCACCAAGGAGAATAAATATTGAACCACTACTTTACATTAGATCAAATCTAATTATCTTTTAGTTTTTCATATTCAATCTTCCCCAATTCATTCCGGGGTATAATGGAAATCTGAACAAACTCCTTGGGTATTTTATACGGTGAAAGATCCTTCTTTAAATGTTCTTGCAGCTTATGGCTTGAAACTTGTAGTCCACCAACTATATAGGCAATAACTTTCTGCCCCCACTCTTCATCTTCCACCCCAACCACCGCAGCATCAGTAATGCCATCTACTTTCAGGAGAGCTTCTTCCACTTCAATGGGATTCACATTTTCCCCGCCGGTGACAATGAGGTCTTTACGGCGGATGTCCAAGAACACCAGATTATCCTCATCTACTCGGCCCAGGTCATGAGAGTTATGACTGCCATTTGTATCCGGCTCACCTACATAGCCCTGCATCACCATTGGACCGGAAATATGCAACTCATCGTTTTCTGTCCATATTTTAGCGCCGGTAAAGGGTCTGCCGGCATATAATTTATGGTGGGGTTCTTCTAAGAGTTTGAGTCCTACCGTACCGGAACAGGTTTCGGTCATGCCATAGACTTTCACAATATTGAGCTTTTCTTTGATGCAGATGTCCAACAGATATTCAGGTGATGGCCCGCCACCTAATAAAATCCAGCGAAGTTTTTTTAAAGCTTCAAGTCCACCCTCTAATTCTAATATGCGTTTTAACATGGTGGGAACCAGGGAGATTATTGAAACTGGAAATTTGATAATCGTATCTAATACTTTTTGGGCTTTAAAGGTGGACACTAAATTAATGGAAAAACCAAATTTGAGTGCTCTCAGCATGACAGCCAACCCCCCAATATGATGCAGAGGCAAACAGCAGAGAAATTGATCAGTAGATTGAAATTTTAGAAAATCGTTCCAGTTATTGCAGCTATTTTCAAAATTACCATAGGTAAGCTGTACCGCTTTAGGTATGCCGGTGGTGCCGGAAGTGAGAATGATGGCGGCAATATCATCTGATTTATGTTTGTAAACAATTTTTATGGATGAACATCCACGTGAGGTATTGGGGAGTTCTTCGATAGGTGTAATAGTTGGAGGGAGAAAGGAGGAGGGAGAAAGGAGGAAGGAGAAATCCTCTTTAGATTCCCTGTTGGTAATAATTAATTTGGGTTGAATTTTTTCAACTATGGCATCCCGTTCTGAATCGGTGAATTTGTTGGAAATGGGGACTGCCACTGCTCCGATTTCAAAACAGGCTAAGATCATTTCAATGAGTTCAACACCACCAGGGAGGTACATGAGAACGCGGTCATGCGGTTGGATTCCTTCATTCAGCAAAGCCATGGCAAAGGTGTGCACCATTCCCCCAACATCAGAATAGGAATATTGCCTGTCCTGCTCCTGAATAAAAAGTTTATGGGGATTATTATGGATTTGAGGGTTTAGCCAATTCATCTTTAATTGGTAAAATTTTCTTCAATAGTTATGCCAAGACCGTGAGAATCGGGTACAGTCATTATCCTCTGTCTGATGTTATTGGTACCCTGTTCCTGTAATAATGGTCCCGTTGCCAATCCACAGGCTTCAGAAATTTCGTTGGCTGCTGCCAAATGCAGGCAGGCAGTTCTGCCAACCTGCGTTTCAAGTGAGGAGGTGATTACCGTTCTGATATTTTCAGTGTTTGCTAATTTTATAATTCTTTTGCATTCAGTAAATCCGCTAGAGACCATTGGTTTGATGACAAATACATCAGCCGCCTGTTCCTCCATTATTTTTTCTGCAGATTCGTAATCGCAAAGAGATTCATCAACGGCAATGGGGATAGTGGTATGGTAGCGAAGTTCAGCCATATCTTCCAGCTCATCAGCCGGCAGGGGCTGTTCCACATAATCTATGTTGAACTTTTCTATTTCCTTACAAAAGCGGATAGCCTTGGAAAGATCAAATGCACCGTTACAATCCAACCTGAATACCACCTCATCACCATAGGACTTTGTCAGGTATTCCATATATTCAATTTCGTCAAAGAGATTGCGAAATCCCACTTTTACTTTTATTACTGAAAATCCGTCCCCCGGTAGATGGATGCCTGCAATTCCGTTTACGGAAATCTCGGTAGCCGCCTGTGGATTTAAGAATTGAGACAATGGCAGTCCTGCTTGTTGGGAGAGCAGATCATAGACGGCTGTTTCCAAAGCAAAGCGGGCAGAGGGTATTTTTTCGGTATGGACCTGAATAAGGGTAAACAGTTCTTCTCTCTCAAAACTTTCACCTTTCACTGCCTGGTGAAAGCCTTCCAAAGCATAGCGGACATCCTGCAGTGTTTCAACGCTGAACCCAGGTAAAGGAGCAGCTTCGCCAAGCCCTCGGTAATTTCCATCTGAAAGGGTAATCCAAAAGCCCTCCCGCCGGGTAAAAGTTCCCCCTGAAGTGTGGAAGGGTTTCACAAAGGGAATGGAATATTGCTGTACCTTAAAATCCGTAATCTTCATAAAATGAGCCCTACACTCAAAAGCAGAGTAAACAGAAACATGAACCGGGCAGTGCCTGCCAAGACTTGATTTAACTCCTTGCCTGTTTTTGCTCCCAATTGCACCAAAAGATGGACTGCCACAGGCAGGGTGAAAAAGGTGAGGAGTACCGACATATTGGCGTTACCTTTCCACCATATCAACAACGGATAGCAATATGGCAGCATTACACAAAGGGCAAATTGGACTAATGAAAATGAATTGCCAAAACGGACTGCCAGCGTTTTCTTTCCTGATTGTATATCCGTTTCTCTGTCTCTCATATTGTTGACAACTAAAATTGCCGTTGAGAGAAGTCCCATAGCACCGCCTGCCCAAAGAGTTGACAGAGTTACGATTTCAGTTTGTAAATAATAGGTTCCCGGTACGGCGATAACTCCGAAGAAGAGGAAAACAAAAATATCTCCAAAGCCAAAATATCCCAGGGGGAAGGGTCCCCCGGTATAGGCAATACCGGCAGCAATGGAAGTTAGTCCGATTATAACGATGGGCCAGCCGCCAATATTTGCCAGATAAATCCCACATAGTATGGCGAAGGCAAAAACCATCCACATGGCTGATTTCATTTGATTGGGGGATATAAGTCCGGACTGAGTAGCCCGAACGGGACCTAAGCGGTCTTCCCGGTCAGTCCCTTTTTCAAAGTCATAGACATCATTGGCAAAGTTGGCACCAATTTGAATGAGGAGGGCAGCCAGCACTGTCATAAAAAAAATAAGGGGCTGGAAAAACCCGTCACTGTAAGACAAGGCAGTCCCCAATATTACCGGTGACAGTGCTGCAGGGAGAGTCTTTAGCCGAGCTGCTAAAATCCACTTATTCATGAATTAACCACGATTTATTAACCACGAATTAGCACAAATAATTAACCACAGATTAACACAGATAGACACCGATAGTTTATTCACAACTTAGCACAAATAATTAACCACAGATTAACACAGATAGACACCGATAGTTTATTCA